>NZ_AP024872.1:659996-989994 GCF_024346875.1 Vibrio gallicus | reverse complement strand
TGAAGTACGAATACAGCTGAAACACCAAGGTATGCTGGCGTAATATCTCTGGTGGGAATAGGAAAAAATAGTCCTTGGTCAGAAGCTCTTCATAAAATGACGGCTCCCAAACTAAGATATACAGGTTGGGCTTAATTCTAATTTCACCCGCTTCATTTTCGGTTGGAGCTTCTTCTGATGCGGTAATTGTTCGAGCTAAAAACCGGAAACGATCACTCTTAAAGCCTTCTGGCATGTTATCGCTTAGCCATTGACCAGTGAGTTCATGCAGTTGAAAATCGGTATATTCAATACGATCGATACTATCTCGAATAGAGTCTCGAGCCGGCCCACTGTCTTTTTTACCTCGTAGCGATAAGATATCGGTGATATATAACGGGGTTTTATTAGGCGCTATCTGGGCATTGATATGATAGTTGTCCTGATGATGATCATGATATTGAACCGTAAGCGTAAATAGCGCAAACAGCGTCATGAGATCATCAACAGTCATAATATTTTTAGAAGATCGTGTTTCAATAATCGCACGCGTACCAGAGATTGAAACCATGGATTTTTGATAATTTTTGCGAGTTCTTGGTGGCGCAAGAGCTTGATCTATTATCCCAGCCCAATTAGTCGGTGATACAACAAACTGTTCTTCTTCAGATAACATAGCTGGTGGTGTATTGAGTCCATGTTCTGTTAGCAGTTGTTTGTTTACATTAGATTGAGCTAAGGCTTGGGTTTTCTTCTTTTTGGCTGATTTTTTACTGCTTTCAGTAAGTAAACTGCCAGTGCCAAGTGCCGTAATCAGTTGCGATGGGTTGATAAAGGTATGTAGCATTGTTTTGCCAGCTAAGCCTGTTTCAAATTTAACTGGGGTCTGGCTAAACAAGCCTATACTTACCGCAGCTCTTAAGCGTTGTTGGATAGCTGCACGTGTTACTTGTCCTTCAGTAGCATTAATCAATTCAGTTGTGGAAACCAAACCATCTTTGCTGCTCATGCCTCTCAATGATATGAGGTTAAGCAATTCAACAATGCTTTTGGTTACACCCTTGAAATGTTGATATTGTTCAATCCATTCAATTGCTGAGTCGTTTACTGCGAAAAGGTGTCCATCTTTGTGGCTTCTCGGTTGTTTGATTAAGATCTTTTCATCAGTGCTCATTAATTAATCCATTTACTAAAAGGCGTAACTTTTACATTGTTCCGTATAGCTTAAGAAATATCTTTTAAAAAATAAACAAAAATCTGATTGTTTTTTAAAACTGATCTTTATGATTAAAACTGATCTAATTGATATAGTGATCTAATGATCTGGATATGAAGTTGGCTTTAAGTTGTTGAAATTAAATAGTTATTTTTAAAGACACCTGAAAGCATGATCATGAAGGTTTCGAAACGATGATCATTATAAACAAGAAAACATGATCAAACCTTTACGCAACGATGATCAACGCTAATCTGTATCAGTGATCAAGTATCAATCGAAAGCATGATCATCATCTTGTCACACCTTATCCACAACCCATTTTTAGATATGATGCTAAAACCTTGATCAAGTTATAATTGAGCTTGGTTTAGCCAATTATGAAAACATGATCAAGTGTTTCAGATCGAGTCATTTATTTGTAATTAACTGTCACTCAATATGTTTGGTGAATTGGACAATGGAATGCTCGATTTTCACTCGCTTAGGTCATCACAATCAATTTTGAGGAAACATGATCAAGAGAACTGCAAATTTCATGCTTCTGTATAGGTTGTTAGACCAATCACAATGCTAAATATATGGTTTTTCGCCGCTTCCCTTTATCTATCTATGCTTAGCCGTAATTTAGCCGACATTCATCATGCTTCCGAAGAGTTAACCCACTTGATCATTGATCCGAAAAGATCATTGTAAATTGAGCTTAGAATAACAGTCGTGATTTAAAGTTGAGGCATAAATTGTACTTGATCATCGATCCGATAATCTGACTTGATGCCGTTAATATTAAACGCTCACAACCGAAAGCATGATCAAGATTGACACTTGATCATGCTTTCGAAAGTCGTTGTTGTATGATCGTGTTGCTGAGCACTCCCCTACATTGTTAACTCAATTGATATGTATATGTCCGTAATTTAACCAGTGTTCATCATCGTTCCGCAGAAATCAGGTTATTACTATGTTTAGGCTATTTTAATTATCGTGGTGGCTAAAAAAGCTAAACACGGGTTAATTTAATGCTGCTTGCTTTCAATTCTATATATTGATGCGTTTACATTGTAAATAAGTGACTCCTGTAACTTTTAAAATCTAATCCTATTGTGCTGCTACGTATTAGCTAAAATCAGACAAAGAAAGTAGCCATTTACAGGTTATTTATGTGATCTTATCTATTAATTAGTGTTCAGCTATTTGTTGATTTTGAATCTAAAGGTTGTACAATTAACTTAGTCTTACTTTTATGGGATGAGTCATGAACAGGGAATCTACAATAGATAGCCTCTATCAATTAGCAGAATCAACAAAGCAAGTACAAGCAGACCGTATTGAAATTGTTCTTGAAGAAAGAAACGACGAGCATTTTCCAGCGATGTCTAAAGCGATGATGGAAACACGCTCTGGGTTAACGCGTCGTAAACTAGACGATGCGATTAGCAAGATGGAAAAAAATGGTCATCAGTTTACAAAGAACAATGCCAATCACTATTCCATTTCTTTAGAAGAAGCCCATCAGTTGATGGAGTTTGCTGGCGTAGATATGTTTCACCAGCGCAAACGCAGCAAAGACAATAAGCCATGGGTAGTTAACGTACAAAACCAGAAAGGGGGAACAGGCAAATCAATGACCGCTGTTCACCTTGCTGCATGTATGGCGCTTAACTTAGATAAGCGTTATCGTATTTGCTTGATAGATTTAGACCCTCAGGGCTCATTACGTCTATTTTTAAATCCTCAAATTAGTATCAGCGAGCATGACAATATCTACTCTGCGGTAGATATCATGCTAGATAATATCCCAGAGGATGAAGAGGTTGATATTGAGTTCTTACGCAAGAACGTATTGCTTCCTACCCAGTATCCAAACCTAAAAACCATCTCTGCATTCCCTGAAGATGCGATGTTCAACGCTGAAGCGTGGCAATCACTGTCTCAAGATCAGTCACTAGATATCGTAAAACTATTGAAAGAAAAGCTGATTGACAAGATTGCAGATGACTTTGACCTCATCATGATAGATACCGGCCCTCATGTCGATCCATTGGTTTGGAATGCTATGTATGCGTCAAATGCGCTACTTATTCCATGCGCAGCTAAGCGTTTAGACTGGGCTGCGACGGTGAATTTCTTCCAACATCTTCCTACTGTGTATGAGATGTTCCCTGAAGATTGGCATGGTTTAGAGTTTATTAGATTGATGCCAACCATGTTTGAAGATGACAATAAAAAACAGGTTTCAGTTCTCACAGAGATGAACTATCTCCTACAAGACCAAGTGATGATGGCAACCATCCCACGTAGTCGCGCATTTGAGACTTGTGCTGATACCTATAGCACAGTGTTTGACTTAACTGCTGCTGAATTTGAAGGCGGTAAGAAGACCCTAGCAACGGCACAAGAAGCGGTTCAGAAGGGTGCGCTTGAGTTAGAACGTGTGTTACACAGTAACTGGGCTTCGCTGAACCAGGAGGATTAATAATTTATGGCTATCAAAACATCTGATTTAAACGCTAAGTTGTTTGGAAAGGCAAATAAGCGACGTGCAACCACTCCAGCTGAAGCTCAAGAAGCGGCGAAGAACAACGCCCAGGTTATTGAGTTGTCTGTTGCGGGTGAAGATATGGTTTCTTTTGAACTACAAAGAATCCCAGCCAAGCAAGTTGCAAATAAGACGGTGGTATTTGCTGAAAACTCACGTGAGCAATCCTTCCTTAATGAACATGCTCTGGCTGATATACTTTCGACATTGAAGGAACGCGGCCAGCAATACCCAGCAGTAGGTCGCTTAACTAGTGACGGTAAAATAGAGGTTTTAGACGGCAGCCGTCGCCGAATGTCTTGTATTCTTGCACAGCAAGACTTCCTTATCTATGTCGCTGAGAACATTGATTCTGGGCACGCTAAATTTTTGTCGGATGTTGCAAATGCACACAAACCTTTGTCTCTTTATGAAAAGGGCAGGGAGATGCAGGCAAAACTAGATTCAGGTGATGTGAGCGATCAAAAGGGATTAGCCGCGCTATTTCAATGTAGTGAAGCGTTAGTAAGTGGTGCACTTAAAGCTGCGTCATTGCCTCTTCCACTATTGCAGGCATATCCAAACGTTACCGAGCTTGGCCGACCAACGATTGTGAAACTGCATAAACTCTTTTTTGCTTTAAATGACAACGCACGACAATCGATTCTCGATAAATGCCAAACCGACAATAGCTATGTATGGCAACACTTTGGTGATATGGCGGAAGCTCAAATTACTAAACAGGTTTCTAGTAAGCTAGAGTTGTGGATGGAAGAGCTTCAAGACACGCCTAAAACCGTAGTAGCTAAGCCTATTGATTTAGTTAAAGGCAGAGCGAGTTATTCTCGAAAAGGGCAATCTTTAGCGCTTAACCTAAAGAAAGTTGATGACGCTCTCGCCCAAGAAATTTTGCAGTTTATTGAAGGTAAACTTAAATAAACACGGTATTTGATGTTAAAGCCTCGATTTATTCGAGGCTTTTTTTTTGTTTAAGTTTCCCGAACCTCTTCTAACGCCATAGTTTGTGATTTTTGCTATCCTAAGCGGTAAATGTATTCGCTATAACTGGAACATTCTTTGCCAAACTTTAACCCTATATCTTGCTTATCGTCTCTTCACCAACAAGCAATAACTCAATTCCACCGATTTGGGGTTGTGCTAGATGGCACTAAAGAGTGGCAAGATTGTTTAATTGAATCTTTTGGTAGGCAAGGAGAGTTTAACCATGTCGTCAATTTAGGCGTCGAATCAATTGAATGGGCTCATAACCTTACATTTAAGCAAGCGCGTAAATTACTGGGGCAAGAATGCGACTTAGTTATTGCTGATGTCACACAAGGCTTTGATGCGAATGGCTTCGCGGCGGCGCTTGGTACGCTAAAAGGCGGCGGCTTGCTGCTGATTCGAGATAGCGGCATCAGCGATGCATTTGGTACTTGGTTTGAAAAATCCCTTAATAGGTTGCACCGATTGTCTGAGACGGAGTTTCATCCTTCAGAATATATGGGAGAGGCTCAGGATATAACTCCATTTGCTGAGCAAACCCTTGCCATTGAAGCGGTACGAAAGGTGTTAACCGGTCATCGCAAGCGTCCGTTGGTGGTCACAGCGGATCGCGGTAGAGGTAAGTCTTCAGCGCTGGGTATTGCTAGCGCCCAGATATTAGCAACAGAACCTAAGAAAATATTGGTTACTGCCCCAAATAAAACGGCAGTCGAAACTCTGTTTCAAAGAGCTGCGATTGAGTTAGATATCCAAGCTCAAGGTATGAAGCTGCAATCGGATAATGGCGGATGTTTAGAGTACATTGCTCCAGATGCATTATTACGAGATACCCCCGATTGTGACCTATTACTTGTCGATGAAGCTTCAGCAATACCACTTCCTATGCTGCACAAGATTGTCGAACGCTATCATAGGGTATGTTTGGCAACTACTGTACACGGTTATGAGGGCTGTGGACGAGGCTTCTCAGTTAAGTTTGAACCTTGGTTGGACAAGCATAAAAAGGGGTGGAAAGCATTGCGTTTGACTCAGCCGATACGTTGGAACCCAACAGATCCACTGGAAGCATGGTTATTCGATGCGCTTTTACTTGATGCGGAAGTTGAACCTATTAACGGTGTGCAAGCTAATTCCGTCGCTTATCGCCGGGTTTCTAGGGATGAATTAATACGAGACAGAAGCCTTCTACAGCAGTGCTTTGCGTTATTGGTGAATGCTCATTACCAGACCTCACCCAACGATTTAGTACAGCTGCTTAATGATCCCAAGCAAGTTATGTTTGTCGCTCATGCAAATAATCAGATTCTAGCCGTGGTTCTAGCCGTTGAAGAGGGCGGGTTAGACGAGGGTATCATTGAGTTGGTAATGCAGGGAAAGCGACGTCCAGCGGGGCATTTGGTCGCCGTTTCGTTGTCTAATCACTTATCTATTGCTGAGCCGTCGCGGTTGGATAGCCTCAGGGTGATGCGTATTGCGGTTCACCCGCAGCTACAGCGTCAGGGAATTGGTAGTAGTACTCTCAATTTTGTTATTCAGCAAACCGCACAATCTTACGCTTTTTTGTCTACAAGCTTTGGTGCGACCTCTGAGTTATATCGCTTTTGGCATAAAAATAGTTTTAGATGTTTAAGGCTTGGAAGCAAGCAAGACAGTGCCAGCGGTTGTTTTTCCTCAATATTGGTTCGCCCCTTAGCGGCGCAGATGACGTGGATTGAAGACGCTCGTCAGCTGTTCTCCCTTCAATTAGTCGATACGTTACGGGGACAACATAAAAGCCTAGATAACGAATTGTTGTTTAGTTTGCTAACAGACCACACATATCAACCATTAGGTTTTGAACGTGATACAGACGCGCTAAAACAGTTGCTTACACGCTATGTTGAGGGAGGCAATAGTTTTGACAGTTCCCGCTTTGCTGTAGCGCGGTGGTTGTTGCGGGTATTACCCAGCGTTAATGACATTCACTTCAACTGGCAATGGAGCTTACTGCTTGATTTGGTACTCAAGCAGCAGCCTTGGGATGTGGTTTGTAATCAGTTTGGGTTTAGTGGAAGGAAACAAGCAGAGCAACAATACCGCGTAGCAGTGCGTTATATTCTTGATTTACAGTGTAAATAGTAGGTTTGAATTTACACTGTAAATTGACTTGAGAATGGATTTACAGTGTAAATTACTGATTTACATTCTTAAGGTTTCCGCTTTTTAACTCTGCCAACACTTTGTGTTTAGGTCCATCGGCAATAATGCCACCAGCGTGCATCACTATTAATCTATCCACAACTTCTAACATAGAGGTCTTGTGGGTCACAAGAACCAGTGTTTGTTCTGCTGTTAAGCGCTTCAGTTCTGATTTAAATTGGGCCTCTGAGCGGTTATCCATAGCACTGGTCGGCTCATCAAGAAGAAGAACTGGTGGCTTACCAAGTATAGCTCGCGCTATAGCGACGGCTTGTTTTTGCCCACCTGATAATAGCTGTCCGCCTTCGCCTACCTGTCTTTCCAGTCCTGCTGGGTCTTTCATCGTGAAGTCGCTAACGCCAGCACGCTTTGCCGCTAACATGATTTCATTGTCATCAGCGAGCGTTTTTCCAAGGGTTATGTTGTCGCGTATCGTGCCATAGAAAAGGGTAATGTCTTGTGGGACGCAGCCGATATTGTTTCTCACATCCACATGATGCAGTTGCTGAAGGTCAGTATCGTCGATGCGCACATGTCCTTGCGTTGGTTTATACAAACCCATGATCAGGCGTTCGAGGGTGGTTTTACCAGAACCGACCTTACCTATAATAGCAACCTTCTCTCCAGGACGAATGGTTAGGCTAACATCACGGATAGAAGAAACCGGGGCATCAGGGTAGTTAAAGGTTACGTTATCTAATTCAATCTTTCCTTGCAGCACAGGGCGATGGATATAGCGCTTATCCGGGTCTTGCTCGTCAGGTAAACTCATTACTTGTTCAATAATACTCATCGATGATTTAGCTTGGTTGTATCGAGTAGAAAGTAATGCCACTTGTACCATTGGTCCTATGGCTCTTCCGCTTAGCATGGTAGCGGCAATCAGCCCACCCATCGTTAGCTCGCCTTCAGCAATTAAATACACACCAAAGATAAGCATACCCACGTTGGATGCTTGTTGTAGGAAGCCTGCGGAGTTTTGAACACCATCGGTAATGCGTCTGCTTTTAATATTCCAGTTTGCCATGTGAGCAACGGCTTCTTCCCAGCGATATTGAAATTGGCTCTGTGCACCGAATATTTTTAGTGTTTCTAGGCCAGCAAGGCTTTCAATAAGGTTGGCATATTTTTGAGAGGCGAGGCGAGAGCCTTCCTCTATGCTATTTCTTAATGGCTTTTGAATTAATAACGAATGGATAATAAGTATCGTAACAAAGACAATTGGCACGATGACAATGTTTCCAGCGACTAACCAAATGACAAATAAAAATAGCAGTGCAAATGGTAGGTCTATAAGGGCTGAGATTGTTGCTGAAGTAAAAAACTCTCTTATTGATTCAAACTCTTGCAGGTGTTTGGCAAAGGCACCAACCGACGGTGGGCGCGCTTCCATTCGTATCCCCATAACCTTGCTAAATAGTTTAGATGATATGAGTATGTCGGATTTCTTACCCGCTATATCTATAAAATAACTGCGCAGAGATTTTAACAATAGGTCGAATATAAATATAACCCCTATGCCACTAGCCAAAACCCATAGCGATTCAAAGGCGAGGTTTGGAACAACCTTGTCGTACACGATACGCGTGAATAGGGGAGTCGCGATGGCAAATAGATTAATCAGTATTGAGGCGATAAATACATCGCGATAGATAGAGCGAGACTGAACCAGTGTGCTCCAAAACCAGTGACCTTTACGGGATTTCAATATTTCAGGCGACCGCTGATCATAACGAAATTGTTTCTTGATAAGAAAGTAATGGCCGCTGTATTGTTGCTCCAACTCGGGTAATGCGATGGATGTGGTGATAAAGCCAGAATCTAGTTGTACAATTTCAGCTTGTTGAGTTTGCTCATCTAAGCTCAATAATACGCAGGCTTCGTTTTTTCCAGTAAGCAATACTGCAGGCAGTGTGAGTTGTGAGATTTTACTCAGAGGAGCCGTCTGTTCTTTGGCAACCAAGCCAGCCCTTTCTGCGGCTCTAGCAAATAATAATGGTGTCAGTTTCCCCTCGGGTAATGGCAGGCCATTGATTAGCGCCTCAGGAGAGTTAGAAAGCCCATAATAGCGGCTAACATAACAAAGGGAGTGGAGTAATGAGTCATTCATGCGTTGCTATCCTTAGCATCGTTGCCTCCTGTAGTACGCGAGGCGTTATGTTTGTTTGTCTTGATCATGCTTTCAACAAGTGATTAACGACACGCCTATTCTCTGAGAGCTTGGCCTTTGGCACTTAATACCGGTTTGAGTAAGTAATCCAACACCGTGCGCTTACCCGTAATGATATCCACAGAGGCGGTCATGCCAGGAATTATCGGCAGTTCACCGTTGGAGCCAAACCCAGTTTGGTTGGTACGAACTCGGACTTGATAGAAGCTATTGCCTTCTTCATCTTGAATGGTATCGGCACTTATATGTTCTAGGGTTCCGGTTAAACCGCCGTACTTGGTAAAATCATAAGCACTAAATTTAACCACAGCAGGTAATCCGGGGCGAAGAAAGGCAATATCTTGGGGGGCGATCTCTGCTTCGACTAATAGCGTATCTTCTGTGGGTACTATTTCGACTAAATCCATCCCTGGTTGGATGACGCCGCCAACTGTATTGGTGTACAGTTTTTTTATGGTTCCGGTAACCGGGGAGGTAACTATGGTGCGGGTTACTCTATCCTCCAGACCTACTCGTCCTTGGGTTAGTGCTGATAGTTCATCTTGGCTTTGGTTTAGTTTTTCTTGCTGCTCAGATCGAAAATCTAGAGCCGCATCAATTCGTCCTAATAAGGTTTCTCTGATAGCGGCATCTAATACAGGGATCCTGCCACGTGCGGAATCAAGCTCTCTTTTTGTATCATTAACTTGTCGTTGCAGCTTAATAAATTCTATCTGAGGGACGATGCCTTCTTCAGCTAAGGGCTCCATCAGCTCATATTCTTCCTTGGCAAAGTTATAGCCTTTTCTTAGGTTGTTAACTCGGCCTTTAACCTCATTTAGGTCCTGAATTTTTTGCTCAACTTGCTGGTCCAAAACCCGAAGTTGGTTGCGCAGATTATTAAGATCTTGCCTATATTCAGAGCGTTGGCGTGAAGCCAATTTAGGCTGTTCTTGTTCAAACCGTACCGGGTAAGCCAGTTTGTCAAAATCAATACTGACACTGGATCGCCAGTTATTAATCGTTACACCTTCAGTGACACTAACGCTTGCGACCGAGGCGGTAAGTTGTAGCACCTTGGCCGTTAGGTTGTAGACCTGCTGCTCTCGTTCCATAAAGTCGGACTTAAAGCGAGTATCATCGATTAATAGTAACTGTTGGCCTTTAGTAACTTGCTCACCTTCACGTATTAGGATCTCTTTTACCAAGCCACCTTCTAGATTTTGCACCACTTGCAACTGGCTTGATGGGATCACCTTGCCATTTCCAACTGTAACTTTATCTATTTTTGCCCAATAGGCCCAACCGATAGCGGCTAGGAAAAACAGGAGAATTAACCACAGTAAAAGTCTGGCGTTGGAGGGAGTGTTAAGTAGTAGGGCTGCGGTCTTGTCATCGACATACTCTAGCTCTGTTCTACCGAGTTTATTTAGTTTCTCTTGACTCATAGGCCATCCATTTGCACAAAGAGTAGTAGAAGGGGGGAACGGGTTAGGTTCACTATTATTTGTCGCAATATCCATACTGCGACTGTACCTCTCATACTATTATTATCCATATCAAATGTTAAGTAATTGTATGTTTTGGATGAGGTTTATTTACACATGCGACATAAACCTTCAAGGTTTTAATTGTTTGCTTGTCTTATTGGATTTAGACGAGCAAAATTTAGAGTAAACAATAGTTTAAAGGTATGAGTTATGAAGCTCACGGACATACGTCGAGATTACACCCAAGGTGGATTGCGTCGCGCAGATTTAAAAGTATCACCAGTTGAACAGTTTAACTTCTGGCTCGAACAAGCGATTGAAGCGCAGCTTACTGACCCAACGGCAATGACAGTGGCGACGGTAGATGAAAACGGACAGCCATTTCAACGCATAGTATTGTTAAAAGGCGTCGATGAACACGGATTTATTTTCTACACCAATCTAGGTAGTCGTAAGGCGCAACATTTGCAGGACAATAACCGTATTAGTCTGCATTTTCCTTGGCATCCACTAGAGCGCCAAGTCCATGTTACAGGTGTGGCTAAAAAACTGACCGCTGCAGAAAACTTTAAGTACTTCACCTCTCGTCCAAAAGAGAGTCAATTGGCCGCGATAGCAAGCCGACAAAGTTCGCGAATCTCTGCGCGTGGTGTACTTGAAGGTAAGTTTCTTGAATTAAAACAAAAGTTTGCTAAGGGTGAAATCCCAATGCCAACATTTTGGGGTGGTTTTAGAGTCGAGTTTGATTCAGTGGAGTTTTGGCAAGGTGGCGAAAACCGCCTCCATGACCGATTCATTTATAGCCGAGGCGATGAAGGTTGGGATATTGAGAGGTTAGCGCCGTAGGGGCGGAATTGGTGTGGTGGTGAGTCTGTGTATTGATGGGTCGGTGAATCGATGGTTGGAAGTGCTCCTCACTTCACTTGCCGTCATGCCGGTGGTGTTTTGAGCCGGCATCTGTGGTTGCTCGGTGTTTGTTTTGGTCGGTGTGCTTTGCTTGAGACCGAGTGTTTACAGATCCCCGCCTGCGCGGGGAGGACGTGGTTGCTGGAATCGGTGTGGTGGTGAATCGGTGTATCGGTGGGTCGATGTAGCGCCACACTCAACTGCGTCATGCCGGTGGTGTTTTGAGCCGGCATCTGTGGTTGCTCGGTGTTTGTTTTGGTTGGTGTGCTGTGCTTGAGACTGAGTGTCTACAGATCCCCGCCTGCGCGGGGAGGACGTGGTTGCTGGAATCGGTGTGGTGGTGAATCGGTGTATCGATGTTTCGATGTAGCTCCACACTCAATCTCGTCATGCCGGTGGTGTTTTGAGCCGGCATCTGTGGTTGCTCGGTGTTTGTTTTGGTTGGTGTGCTGTGCTTGAGACCGTGTGTCTACAGATCCCCGCCTGCGCGGGGAAGACGTGGGAGGCGGGAATCGATGTTTCGATGAGTCGATGAGTCGATGTAGCTCCACACTCAATCTCGTCATGCCGGTGGTGTTTTGAGCCGGCATCTGTGGTTGTTCGGTATTTGTTTTGGTCGGTGTGCTTTGCTTGAGACCGAGTGTCTACAGATCCCCGCCTGCGCGGGGAGGACGTGGGAGGCGGAATCGGTGTATCGATGTAGCTCCACACTCAATTTCGTCATGCCGGTGGTGTTTTGAGCCGGCATCTGTGGTTGCTCGGTGTTTGTTTTGATCTGTGTGCTGTGCTTGAGACCGAGTGTTTACAGATCCCCGCCTGCGCGGGGAGGACGTGGGAATCGATGTTTCGATGAGTCGATGTAGCGCCACACTCAACTGCGTCATGCCGGTGGTGTTTTAGGCCGGCATCTGTAGTTGCTCGGTGTTTGCTTTAGTCTATGTACTGTGCTTGAGCTGCTTCTCAACTCGTCGCTTTTGTTCTCCCTATAAATTCAACCTTGGTTGTATGAACTCGATAAAGGCGGTGAGCTTTTTGGCGGGGGATGCAGAGCGGTAGTAGACGGCGTTAACTAACTCACGTCCGGTATTGGTTAGTTTATGCTCCTCTAATAGAGCGACCAATCGGCCTTGCTCAAGGTCTTTTTTGATCATGAATCCTGATAAGCAGGCAATTCCATTCCCTTCAATTGTTAGTTGGCGTACGGTTTCGCCATTACTTGAACTCATATGTGGCGTAATGGTGTTTTCGCCGATAAATGGCCACTTATTTAGTGCTTTAATGCCAGAAAAGCCAATTAGGTCATGTTGTTGTAGCTGCTGAGGAGCGGTTGGAGTACCACGTAATTCTAAATACTTTGGTGAGGCTACTATGTATAAATGGCTCTTACCTAAAGGCTTGGCATGAAGGGTTGAGTCTTCAAGTTTACCGATTCTAATCGCGATATCTGTTCTTTTTTCAATGAGGTCAACAATGCCTTCATTGGAGGTTATCTCAAGGTCAATATCCGGATAGGCTTGTTTAAACTCGGCTACTAAGGGAACTAATTGATGGAATACGAACGGGCTTGCCGCATCAACACGCAGGTGTCCTTTGGGGAGTTCTCCTCGGGTAATCACTTCTTCTTCAGCTTGTTGAATAACCTGCAGGCCGTTTCTAATTGCTTCAATAAATTGCCGGCCTTCATCGGTTAATTCTATGCGACGAGTGGTGCGATTAAGTAATGTAACCTTGAGTTGGGTTTCGATCTTCCTTACCGATCTAGAGACCTTAGCTACTTGGATATTTAATGTATCCGCGGCTCCAGAGAAGCTACCACTATCTACGACGGCGAGTAGAATTTGAAGATCATCAGAACGAGTCAGTAACATTTATTGCTCAAAATAAGAAAGTGTTGCTTTGATTATATTATTTTTTGCAAAAAATGCCTCAACCGAGGCTGAGGCTTGAGATTGTATAATAGGTTTCGCTTAGAAGCGGTAATCTAGACCAGCATAGTAGCTACGCTCTTGGCCAACCCAATTGTATGTGCCACCATCGGCAATATCGTAGTCTTCGTCAAGAAGGTTATTGATCTTAAACTTAGCATCTAGGTTATCGGTAATACCGTACTTAGTGGCGAAGTCTAGAGTAATGTAGCTATCGAGTGTCTTGCTAAAGTCAGCACGTTTACCTACGTATATAGTAGATACAGACAGGTCGAGAGCTTGATAGCTATAGTCGACGATCCATTTGTAGTTTTGTTTAGCGCGGCGAAGCAACTGCTCACCAGTTGATTTATCTTCGGTATCTTTCCAGTCCCCAACCAAGGTGTGGTTAATTGGCCCGGTCGCGAAATCAACGGTCAGTTCAATACCCTTAATTTGCGCTTTATTGATATTCTCTAAACTGCCATTCCACGGGTTACTTGCTGTTGGTTGAGAAACCCAAGTGATTAGGTTGTCGATATCATTTTTATAGGCAACCAAGCTCCAATTTGCCCAAGAATGGTAGCCATTTAGCCCAACTTCAAATGACTTTGCTTCTTCAGCTTTAAGGTCTTTGTTGCCACCAAATGGACCATAAAGGTCAGTAAAGCTTGGCGCTTTAAAAGAGGTGCCGTAATTAGTGGTTAACTGTAGCGAGTCAATAATGAACCAACCAGCACCAGCACCCCATGTAGTATTGCCACCATAGATGCTATTTTCATCATGTCGCACATTTGCTTCAAGGGTTACAGGGTTAAGGTTTATGCTTGCACCTGTAAATACCGCGGCATTGTTACGGCTATTTTTATCAAAATCTGTTGTAGCAGCAGGTTTTTCAGCCTGCTCATAACTGTAATCTACCCCAGCGATAATATCGGTTCCCTCGATTCCAGAATAATGGTTTACCCAAAGTACTGAGGTACGCTTAGACTCGATATAATCCTTCTGTGCATTTTTTTGATCTAGACCATCGGCTTGATCTTCATTAGCAAAGCTTACTTGTAGAGAAGAGTTATAGGTGTCTCGGGTGTAATCTAGATTAGCAGCAAGGTTGTAAGCATCGGTTTCTTGAAGCTTAGCGGTATCGGCAGGGGTTGTTCCAACATACTGGTTTTCAAGTTGTTGCCAAACACCGTTGAAGCCTGCGTTCCAGTTGTCGCTAAGTTGTTTGTTAAAACCACCGCTAACGAATTGGGATTTATAACCAAAGTCTTGACCATTTGGATCGCTAGAGATGTTGTAGCCTTTGCTGCCTTCATTGCTGACTAAGATATGACCTTGCGCAGTATCTGAAAGTGCACCTGAAGAGCGCCAGCCTTCTTGGTGGTAATTATTTGAACCACCGTTGAGGGTGACTTCATGTACTGAGCTTTCTTGAGGCTTGGTAGTGATGCTGATAACGCCACCGATAGCATCGGCACCATAAACGGCTGCGCGTGGACCACGAATAACCTCAATACGCTCAATTGCAAAGGCTGGTATTAAGCCAAGAGTGCTGTAACGACTCGATGCTGCAGTGTTTAGTCGGACGCCATCTAAAAGAATAAGGGTTTGGTTGCTGTTTGCGCCACGGATGAAGATGCTGCTCGCACCTGCCTTGGTTCCTTGGCTACGCACCTCAACACCAGGTAGTGTTTTTAATACGTCAAATGCACTATCTGCTTGTAGCTTTTCGATCTGATCGCGTTCAACCACGCTAATAGAGGCAAGAGCTGAGGTTTGTGTTGGTTCAAAGCGGTTAGCGGTAATTACCATAGTTTCATCAACGTTTGTTGAGTCAACTTCTTGGGCAAAAAGAGAGGGAGCGTACAGCGCAACAATGGCTGTAGCTAAAATTGTTTTTTTCATTATGTATTCCTAATACGCGTAGTAAATAAAACGCTTATATTTGCGTTCTTTGTTACTGGCAGGTATTCGGACTTATGAGCTCTGTAGTTAATCTACAACCTTGCGTCTCACTTCCCACGTATTGCAGTGTGTGGCATAGCCATAGACGTTTGTTCTCAAATACCGCTGCGCGTCAGTTTTGGATTCACACCAAATTCCCTTTTAAGTCTGAAACCAAAACCCTTGAAGGGAAGGTTTGAGACACCAGCGGTAGGGAGTGTATAGATTGTTATAATCGATGTAAAGTTCCCCTGCGCACATGTTAATTACTGCAAAATGATTTGTTAATGAACCGTAATCACACTTCTCTAAATTGGAAATCCATATTCTTTGATCTACAACAATTGCCTAGGTAGGATGAGGCCAACTTTTGTTCAATATCGCGTAGACAATAACTGGTTTTTTGTCAAGGTGAGTGGCTTTTTAAGAGGTGGATCAATGTTTAAAGCGTCTAGAGTTTTCGACCCCGAGTTTATTAATCAGCCCAGAAAGACTTTGTGGGCTGAGATCTCCTTAATGTATATGGTGGATGAATCGGCATGGCTAACAGAACTTTTACCTATTGCTACTCCGACTGCAGATGAAAAGCTGCGAATTGAGCGACAAACCACTAAGTTGATTGAGGCTATTCGAGCGGATAAACGATCGATCCAGATGATTGATGCCTTATTACTGGAATACAGTTTAGATACTCAAGAGGGGATCTTGTTGATGTGTCTTGCTGAGGCACTGATGCGAATTCCCGATAAACAAACGGCCGATGCCTTAATCAAAGATAAATTAACCGTAGCGGATTGGAAATCTCACCTTAGCCAATCTGACTCTGTGTTTGTAAATGCCTCGACGTGGGGGTTAATGCTGACAGGTAAAGTGGTTGGAGTTAATGATGTAGATAAGACTAGCCCTAGCTCAGCCATTTCTAAGCTAGTAAATAAGATGTCTGAGCCGGTTGTGCGCAATGCGATGCACCAAGCAATGAAGATTATGGGGCATCAGTTTGTGTTGGGACGCAATATTGTTGAGGCGCAAAAAAACGGAGCGTCCTTGCGTAAGAAAGGCTTCACCCATTCTTTTGATATGCTAGGAGAGGCCGCATTAACTACCTCTGACGCCCATAAATATTTTAAAGATTATCTGTGTGCGATTGAATCTGTTGGTCAACATAGCGTTGGTAAGGATTCTTCGGCTGCGCCATCTGTCTCCATTAAACTATCTGCTCTGCACCCTAGATATGAGGTTGCCAATAAAGATCGCGTGATGGATGAGTTGTATGATGTATTGATGCAGCTTCTCAAGCGCGCTGTTGAATTAGATGTCGCAATTACCATTGACGCTGAAGAAGCTGATAGATTAGAGCTTTCCTTGGCGCTTTTTGAGAAAGTCTATTGCAGTGAACTTGTTCAAGGTTGGGGAAAGTTTGGGCTTGTGATCCAAGCTTATTCTAAGCGCTGTCTTCCGGTGTTGGTTTGGATCAACGCCCTTGCCCGTGAGCAGGGAGATATGATCCCATTGCGCCTGGTGAAAGGAGCTTACTGGGATAGCGAAATTAAATGGTCACAACAGGCAGGTTATAGCAATTACCCAGTATTTACTCGCAAAGAAGCTACAGATACATCGTATCTAGCCTGTGCTCGCTTTTTGCTTAGTGAGGGTGTTAGAGGCAATATATATCCTCAATTTGCCAGCCATAACGCGCATACCGTAACAGCTATCGGAGAGATGGCAGAGCATCGTGACTATGAGTTTCAGAGATTACATGGGATGGGGGAGTCTCTTTATCATCATGTAATGGATAAGTACGGTCAAACAGTTCGGATCTATGCTCCGGTTGGAAGCCATAAAGATCTGCTACCGTATTTGGTGCGTCGCTTGTTAGAAAATGGTGCCAACAGCTCCTTCGTCCATCGCTTAGTGGATGCGAGTTGTCCGGTTGAGTCATTAACGCAGCACCCAGTTGATACCCTACTTTCTAATCATAGCTTAAACAATACCAGTATCCCTTTACCAACTGAGATCTTTGGTGATCGTAAAAACTCCCTTGGCATCAATATTGATATCCACAGTGAGGCATCCCCCTTTGAATCGCAGGTAGAATCTTTTCTAAATAAAGCCTGGATCGGTGGCCCAATCATAGATGGGGACATAAAAACCGAAAGCATGATCAAGGCTAAAAGCGTTGTTACGCCGTTTGATCACAGTGTTAAAGTTGGTGAGATCACGTTTGCTTCTCTTGATCATGTTTCCGATGCTATCGCTGTCGCACAATCTGGTGTTGATAAGTGGCAACGCACACCAATTTCAAAGCGCTCTGCGTATCTCCGAGTATTGGCGGACAAGCTGGAAGCCAATCTTGCAGAGTTAGTGGCTCTTTGCCACATGGAGGCGGGAAAAACCATTCACGACAGTATTGATGAGGTACGTGAAGCGGTCGATTTCTGTCGTTACTATGCTGACAATGCGGCTTTACTTGGCCCTGAATCAATCAAAGATTTTGATGGTAACCTGCAATGGTGTGAGCGCACGGGGCGAGGTGTGTTTGTTTGTATTAGCCCTTGGAATTTTCCATTAGCGATTTTCCTCGGTCAGATCTCAGCCGCACTTGTGGCGGGAAATACGGTAGTCGCAAAACCTGCCGAACAGACTAGCTTAATTGCGGTGAGAGCGGTTGAATTGATGCTTGAGTCGGGATTGCCTAAAGATGTCATCCAGTTACTGACAGGTGCTGGGGCTGAAATAGGTTCGGCTCTTACAGGCCATAAAGCAATCGCCGGCGTCGCTTTTACCGGATCTACCGCCACCGCACAACGAATTAACCAAGCATTGGCTGAACGCGACTGTGAGCCAGTGCCGTTTATCGCAGAAACCGGTGGTCAAAATGCGATGATTGTAGATTCGACAGCCTTGCCAGAACAAGTCGTGCGTGATGTGGTTCGAAGTGCGTTTGCTTCCGCTGGGCAGCGCTGCTCTGCGCTACGAGTTCTGTTTGTACAGCAGGATATTGCTCCGCGTATTACCTCCCTGATAAAAGGTGCAATGCAACAGTTACGTGTTGGAACACCTTATCTGCACTGTACCGATGTGGGGCCGGTTATTGATCTCAACGCCAAATCAAAGCTATTGCAGCATATCGAGAATATGCGTCAAACCCAGCAGATTCTTGCCGAAGTCGAGTTACCTGATGAGTGTGAGCACGGCACTTTTGTTGCGCCGACAGCTATTGAAATTAGTGATATCTCTGTTCTGAAAGAGGAACAATTTGGTCCTATTTTGCATATCGTTACCTTTAAGGCCAACGAGCTGGCATCGGTTGTGGAAACTATCAATGCTACGGGATTTGGTTTAACTATGGGTATCCACTCACGTAATGAGACTACGTATCGCTGGATAGAGCAAAATGCGAGAGTCGGAAACTGTTATATAAACCGCGACCAAGTTGGTGCTGTGGTTGGAGTGCAACCTTTTGGCGGGCAAGGGCTTTCTGGAACAGGTCCAAAGGCGGGTGGTCCGAATTACCTATATCGATTTACCAATCATATGTGTCGTGAACGTCACCTGCAGCCTAGTGCTGACATGACAAACCATCAATCAGCACTTTTGGATACATAAGGAGTAGTAACATGAAATCAGCATCGATTTATTTTTCGAAAGCGCAGCAGGTTTGGAGTATATGGAACCAGATTCCATTTGCTAAGCGTGTTGAACTGATAGAATCCGCCGCAAATAAGTTGGCGTTACCTTCTTTATTAAAGCCTTTGGCATTTCATAAAGAGCACTGCACGTTATTACTTTCTGAGCCACAGTTCATGCCCGGACCTACAGGTGAAACGAATGAACTGTATACCGCAGGTCGAGGTGTAGCCTTGATTATTGCCGACCAGTCCGTAACTTGTGAATGCTCTATGGCTTTGTTTGCACAGCTATCGGTAGCTTTGCTAGCCGGGAATACCTTGCTGGTATGCGTGCAAGATAGCGAACTTGCTGAACAAGTGCGCAATTTAATTGAAACGGGGCAACTTCCTAACGACGTACTTAACTTGGTTGAGTATGAGCAATATACGCAGTTATTAGACTGTGATGTTCGAGTAGTGGGTGTTATTTCGCAACATAACCTTGCCCACGTCGTTAACCGTAAACTCGCGGCTAAGTCGGGTGTGATTGCTCCCTTGATTGTAGAGTCAGACGTTAAGCATATGCCAGTCGCATTAGACTCCAAATTGGTGCTTCGCTTCATTACCGAGCGAACCCGTACAATTAATATTACCGCGGTGGGGGGTAATGCAACGCTGCTTGAATTAGGCGCGGGAGGCGAGGTAGTGGTGTAAGGGGAAGCGGAGTCGATGTGGCGGTGAGTCTGTGTATCGGTGTATCGATGAGTCGATGTGGCGGTGAGTCTGTGTATCGGTGTATCGATGAGTCGATGTAGTGCCACACTCAACCTCGTCATGCCGGTGGTGTTTTAAGCCGGCATCTGTGGTTGCTCGGTGTTTGTTTTGAGCGATGTACTTTGCTTGAGCCTGAGTGTCTGCAGATCCCAGCCTTCGCGGGGAGGACGTGGGAGGTGGAATCGATGTGGCGGTGAAACGGTGTATCGATGAGTCGATGTAGCGCCACACTCAACCTCGTCATGCCGGTGGTGTTTTAAGCTGGCATCTGTGGTTGCTCGGAGTTTGTTTTGTTCTATGTATTTTGCTTGAGCCCGAGTGTCTACAGATCCCCGCCTTCGCGGGAAGGACGTGGGGGGCGGAATCGGTGTGGCGATGAGTCGATGTAGCGCCACACTCAACCTCGTCATGCCGGTGATGTTTTAGGCCGGCATCTGTGGTTGCTCGGTGTTATCAACCGCTCACTCTAACGCTATAATTTACAATGTAAATTCTTCGGAGTATGTTGATTATATAGAGTTAAACTAAAATGGGTTAGGGACGAATTATGAGATGGGAAGATCAGCAAAAATACGCACTTGTTGTTCAAGGTGGTGGACAAAAGGGCGTATTTGCTGCGGGGGTCTTAGACGCCTTTCACTCTGCAGAATTTGACCCTTTTTCGCTGTATTTAGGCACTTCTGCTGGGGCGTTGAATGTCTCTTCGTTTGTGACAAAGCAGAGAGGTTTAGGTTTGGATTTTATTCTTAACTATACCACCAAAAATCGCTTTTTCGACTTTAATAAACTCGTTACGAAACAGCAACCAATGGATCTAGATTGGGCCTTTCAGTTTGTTCATAGTGGTGAATTTCCCCTTGATATTAAGAGGGGGGCACAGTGCCTTGGGAGTGAAAGAGAAGCATTGGCGTGTGTTACCCATGTCGAAGAGATGAAGGACTATTATTTTCCAATCTTCTCAGAAAATTGGTTTGATGTACTGCGAGCGACCTGCGCTATTCCGTTACTCTATAACAATGATATTGAGATTGATGGCGCAAAATGGGTTGATGGCGGAGTATCAGCGACTATCCCTGTGCAAGAAGCCTATCGTCGGGGTATTAAGCATATGGTCGTGATTACCACCGAGCCTATTATTGGACATCACAGTACTTCATTTATGCCGGTTGCCAGTGAACCCTTTGAAAAAATAAAAGCGGAATGGCACAAGGGTATTGATGGTTATTTACAACGCATTGCCCCGGTTGCTTCCAATGATTCAATAAAACAACTGGGTGGGCTCATTGCTGACCGAGTGCACAAGATGAAGGCCGATTCTCATTGGCCAACCTTTAATTCAACGCCTAAGAATTGGTTGCCGAATAGTGAAAAACTCACTGAGCTTTTGATTCAGCAATCACAAAAATGGCGCACCCATACCCCTCGTTCAATGGAAATGCTGTTTTCTCACTATGCCAATCATATGAGTGTCAGTGAATTTATGAATTGTCCGCCTGAAGGTGTGGTTATTCATGAACTAGCCCCAGATAAGCCGTTAAGTTGTAGCGGTTTGATGAGCGGTAAAAGTGACATTCTAGCTGACTATGAAAGAGGGATAATGGTGGGTAAAGATTTCTTAAAGCGCATCCAATCTTAATCCTATTTCATACATATTACTTATTAATACTATTGATTTGATTCATTTTAATGTGAGTATTACTTTATTGAGAGTAACAACATAGTGAGTACTTTCTATGCAATCCTCCATTGATATTGACTGGTGGTTATTGGCTCTATTTAGCTTAACCTTAGCCGGCCCTTTTGCAATTAATCGCTATTTTGGGTTGAGGTTAGGTAAAGATACCGCCATTTCAATACTACGTATGACCATTCAGTTACTGCTGATTGGCCTATATCTTGAGTATTTATTTGAGGTAAACAACCCTTGGATAAACCTAGTATGGCTGGTGGTGATGATTGGAGTGGGAGCGAGTGCCATTGTAGGAAAGGCAAAACTGCCCAAGCAGGTGTTGCTGCTGCCTGTCGCGATAGGCTTAACCCTTGGATTAACACCGATATTGCTTGTGTTGTGTGGGTTAGTGATACAACCCGTTCCTTTTTACAGTACGCAGTATATGATTCCGTTGGCTGGAATGCTGCTTGGAAATTGCTTAAGTAGTAACATTATTGCCTTGCAGAATCTTTATGGCGCGCTCAATGAGAGAAAGAGTGAATATGAGGCGGCAATCGCACTTGCAGCCCCTATTCCCTACGCCACTCGCCCTTTCGTTCAACACGCGATGCGTAAAGCGTTTGCCCCATCACTAGCATCTATGTCAACCATGGGTTTAGTCACTTTACCCGGAATGATGACAGGACAGATATTAGGCGGGGTATCACCAATGATCGCGATTAAATATCAACTGATTATTATGATAGCAATCTTTGTTGTGATGAATCTGTCGGTAACGATAAGCCTACAGTTGAGCTTAAAGCAGGCAATCACTAAGCAAGGGCGTATTGTGGTAAGTTGCGGCGAGTAAATAAGTTTTAGTTCGCGTTCCCGGAATTTGCATCGCAAATATCCGGGAACTGATTTAGGTTATATATCTTATACAATCGTTAGTTGTATAAAATCTTCATCACTGTGTTGTGATATCCGTTTCTACTTTGGTTTCGTTGATATGAAGTGTTTGCGTAGGGAAGGCTATATCCGCATTATTGTCATGAATAATGGCGATAACCTTTAGCATTACATCTTGTTTTACTTCGTGAAACTTGATCCAATCAACGGTTTTGGTGAAGGTGTAGATAAAGAAATCTAACGATGATGGACCAAAGGCATTGAGGTTTACGATCAGTGTCTGATTTGCGTCTATTTCAGGGTGAGACTCTAGCATCGCTTTTACATCGATAATGATCTTATCTACTTGAGTGGAGTCTTGATAGCGCAACCCGATAGTTTCGTAGATACGGCGATTTAGCATGCGTGACGGGTTTTCCACAACGATATTACTGAATACCGAATTAGGTACGTAGATCGGCCTTTTATCAAAGGTACGAATCATGGTCATGCGCCAACCGATACGCTCAACTGTTCCCTCTATATTGCGGTCAGGGGAGCGGATCCAATGCCCAACTTTGAAGGGGCGGTCGAAGTAGATCATCATGCCACCAAAGAAGTTCGAGAGAAGATCTTTCGCGGCAAGACCTGCAATTAAGCCACCAACGCCACCAAAGGTGAGTAAGCCTGATAGGCTTAACCCTAAGGTTTGCATCAGGGTTAAAGACCCAATAATAATCACAATCAAACGTGCAAGCTTGGAGATGGCTTGTACCGTTGTCGGATCGCGTTCTGGCTTGGTCAACACCTCAGCTTCAAGGTTTGAGATAATACGGTACAGCGCCCAAACCACCACAAAGATAATCAGTATCAGTTTTAGGGTGACTAACCAGTCTAATGAGTGCTTAAAATACTCTTGTAGTAATAGCCCAAGTGAGACGGTTCCCGGCCAGCACCAAATCAAGGTACTTATTGGGGAGCGCATGCCGTGCAATACTGCGTTGTCCCAGGTGACCTTGGTTTTTTCTGCGATATGTTCGAGTCGATTGAGTACAATCCGCCAGATGATCCACGCCACCAAGCTTAATCCGGTTATCAATATGATCTCATTAAATAAAGGGCTATCGGTGATCTGAACAAGGCCTTGCCAGTCAGGTAAGGTGTTGGACATAGTTTATTCCTTGATTGAGAAGTCTGGGTTAATTACGCTTGCTACGCAGTGCTGAAGCCATTGTTGTTTATCTGCATTTGAGGCGTTGCTACGCCACAACATACTGATGGTAAAATCATTGACCTCTATCGGCGGCTGACAGCGGGTAAGCCCTTCGGCAATGAAGGGTATCATAGACATTAGCTTTGGCACGATGCAAGTAAGATTGCGCCCTTTAATGAGCTGACCAATAGTCAAAAAGTTTTGCGATAGAACCTGCACGGTTCGGGTTTTATTATAGTGCTTAAGGGCATCATCAACACCGGTTTTCCAACTGCCATCAGGACTGACTAAAGCGTGAGGAAGCTGGCAAAATTGCTCAAGATTTAGTGGGGGTTCAACCCCAGTTGCTGCGGTATCATATAAGCAAACATGGCTTTCTTGGTATAAAGGTTGGGATTCAAACCCCTCGGCTAGCGAAGGAAAGCTTCCGATTGCCAGATCTAATCGCTCTTTTTCTACGACTTCTGCTAGATTGTGTCGATTTACCCTAATAAAGCTTACTTTTGCATTGGGTGCTTTTGCACAAATCTGGTCAAAAATCTGTGGAGCAAACACAAATTCAGCGTAGTCGGTTAGACCTATTTTAAAGCTTCCAGTGTAACTTTGTGCGGTGAACGGTTCGGAATTGAGGATATTGTTTTTAACAATACGGATCACCAGCTGTACATCGCTAGCCAGTTGTAGTGCTCTTTCTGTGGGCTCCATTTTATGACCTTGGCGATGGAACAAGGGGTCATTGAGCATTTGCCTTAGTCTAGCTAGGCTGTGACTCATCGCAGACTGACTAATATGCAACTCATGCGCTGCTTGAGAGACGCTTTGAGTCTTAAGTAAGGCTTGAAAGGCTATCAAGAGATTGAGGTCGATCCCTTTCCAGTTAATATCTGTCACATGTAACCCCGAATCTATTTTGTTCATATAGATTATCAATTCTATCAATTTGAATCATATATGTGTATGGCTTAGTTTATGCAAAGTTTCTTTAATAGGTTTTTGCTAATGTTTTCCATTTTTAAGATCTTTTTTGCGTTGGGGTGGGTCAGTTTCGGTGGACCTGCTGCCCATATTGGCTATTTTCGTAAAACCTTTGTTGAGCAAAGGGAGTGGCTCAGTGATGAAGAGTATGCCCAACTAGTCGCTTTGAGTCAGTTTCTTCCAGGCCCTGGTTCGAGTCAGGTTGGTTTTGCATTGGGCTATAAGAAAGGCGGGATAGCCGGTGCGTGCGCGGCATTTCTTGGATTTACCTTGCCCTCTATCATTTTAATGATTGCACTGGCAGTGCTAAGTAGCAGTTTGCTGGAGACGTCACTTTTTATTGGTGTAATACACGCTCTTAAATTGCTAGCGGTAGTCGTGGTGGCAGATGCTATCGTGGGGATGTACCGAAGCTTTTGTCAAACCAAGCAAACCATAGGGCTATGTATGATGGTCGCGGTGTGTATGCTGCTATTTGGCGGAATTGGGGCACAGGTTATCGCATTGCTAAGCTGCGCTATGGTAGGTGCTTTTTGGTTTAAGCCTCACAATAGCGACAGCCCTCAAAAGAAGGTTAGGTTGCAGTTAGCGCCTCTGTTCATATTTGTAGGCATCTTATTATTGGGCTCCGCATTTGCTTCTCAAGGGACTATCGCTAACTTGTTCCACGAGTTTTTCTATGTGGGATCTTTGGTGTTTGGTGGGGGACATGTAGTACTGCCTCTTTTACAAAACCTGATTGGCGATCAGTTAACTACAGATAGCTTTTTAACCGGGTATGCGGCGGCTCAAGCTGTTCCGGGGCCGATGTTTACCTTTGCCACATACTTGGGTTATGAACTGTATCCTCAGCAACCTATTGTGGGTGCGATTGTGGCTACCTTTGCTGTTTTTCTACCGGGTTTTCTATTGGTTCTAAGCGTTATCCATAACTGGAAAGCCGTAGCGAGTATTCCTACGGTTGCTGCTGCGCTAAAAGGGGTAAATGCGGGAGTTGTTGGGTTATTGATCGCAGCCTTATATCAGCCGATATTTGTTAATTCGATTATGAGTGCGCAGGATATGGCTGTAGTCTTGATTGGCTTGTTCTTATTAAAGCAAATGAAGCTGCCTATCGTTGGCCTAGTAGCATGTTTCATTGGTTATGGTGTGGTTTTGTCTCTATTTTAGGCTTATTTTTGGTTCATCGCGGCTTTCCGGGGAAGGCCGCTTTTATCTTCATAAAGAAGTAATCCGTATCTCGGTACCCATAGCCCATTCTTTTGATTAGCTTGATCTTGTTATTAATCCCTTCCAAGGTGCATGTATTTAAATGATACAAAGCTGAAGACACTATCCCATGAAGGTACGGTTTCAGCTTTTTAGCGAAGTTTATGAGCGGTTTTACTCCGCTTTCATGGACTTGCTGCCACCATATTTCCCAAAGGTCTTTGGCTTGTTTTTCCGAGTCGCAGTACCAGAGCTCCTTGAGCTGAGCACCAAGTAAATGGGTCACCATTAAGTCACGGTTAACCGCAAGTATTTCATCCAGGTAACTTTGTTGCTTAGTATTTAAGTTCTCTCTATTTTTCAGTAATACCCAACGTGAGCGCTTGACCCAACGCCGTGCACTTTTGTCATCTTTAAGTTGGTTGGCTTGATCTACTCGAACTCTATCCATAACTTCTCGACCAAACTTAGCGACGACATGAAAAAGGTCATAGACAATACAAGCCTTTGGACAATGAGCTTGAACCTCTAGGTCAAAAGCGGTGTTCATATCCATTGCCACAACTTCGATATTTTGAGCATGCTCTCCAAGCATTTCAAAGAACGGACGTATATCTTTACGACTTCTACCTAGACCAATCCAAAGTACTTGATGCGTTTGTGCATCGGCGATAACAGTGGCGTAACGATGCCCCTTGAATATGGCAAACTCATCCATGACCAGTTGACGCAAACAACCCCAAGGAACCTCAGGTACGACACGCTTCAGACGTTGCTTATCTATTTCTTTGATGGTGTGCCAGTGCACCCCAGTAAGCTCTGAAATGTGTTTGATGGGTAGCAATGGTAATAGATTCTCAATGTAATCAATCAGCCGATTGGTAAGGCGAGAATATGGCTTAACCCAAGAAATAGACTCAGTCTTGATACCACAATTTGAACACCTGATGCGCCGAGTTTGAACGAGTAATTCGACGGGTGTGCCTAGCATCATCGCATCCTTAAGCGTTCGCCACTGAGTGTCATGAATAGAGTCAGAAACTTGACCACAAGAACAGTATGCAGGGGTATCAGGAATTAAGGTGATAGAGATTAATGAATCAGTTTTATAAGACTTTACGATCTGAAAGCCTTCCCAGAACGACGATAGGAAAGTATTATTCGGCATGAAAACGGTAGTTTGTGAAAGGTTGTGTTTGGCGATGTAACCTTACCACTAACTACCGTTTTTGTTTTCAGTTCCCACTAATCCGCGATGAACCTTATTTTTAGCCTTGTAGGGTATCGTGTTCTACAAGGCTAATTATCGACAGCAGTTAGTCTTGTTTAGCCAAATTTTGACTTAATATCAGGGCCATAGCCAAACCGATTACCACATAGAAGATACCTAATTCTGCCTGATCTGATACCCAGCTTCCCACTAGATAACTACCAAAAAATCCCGCCAAACACATTTGGATAGAGCCTGCTAAAGCCGAAACGGAGCCGGCATCTTTTTTATGTGGCTTGAGTAGCATGCTGATCGAAAGTGGAAAGGCGAGCCCTTGAGCAACCGCTATCCATGTAAATGACCATATTAAGTTAAAGATGCTAAACGGGGTTAGTAGTAACCAGCAGCCAGCAAAAATAAACAAACAGATATTTAGTCCGAGCAGTTGGCGGGTACTAAAGCGTCTATTCAATATGTTTAACAAAATACTGCCACACAATAACCCAAGCGATGGAATGATCATCACGCCACCATAATCTGCGGCATTCATACCGAGTTGATGTTGGATAAGGTAGGGCATTAAAGAAAGAGAAACCAGCGCCGCTAAGTAGCTAAGCCAGTTGTAGGATGCACTGCTGATAACTTGCGGATTCTGAATTAGTTCAAGGTACTTTTTGGCAACATGACGCAGTTGAAAGCGCTTTTTAGGATAGGGTAAGGTCTCAGGTAACACCCACCATCCGACGATAAAAATGGTCACTAGATAGGCTAATACAAATACAAAGACAGCCTGCCACCCGAGATGAAATGCAATCCATCCGCCCAACACCGGAGAGACTATCGGTAAGATAGAGGCAGTAATAGATAGGTATGATAACGCCTTGGTTAATTGTCCACCATCATAGCTGTCACGTAAGATACTGCGTCCTAAAACAGAAGCACTGCCCGCGCCTAACCCCTGAATAAGTCGACCTGTATCCAATGCCCAAATGGTATCGGCGAAACATACACAAAGCAGTGTACCGAGTAGGTAGATAACCTGACCTAGCAAAAATACTGGTTTGCGTCCGATTGCATCAGATAAGGGACCATAAAAAAGCTGTGATAAGCCAAAGCCAACCAAAAACAGGGTTACTATCGATTGTAAATCTGTTTTAGAGATTCCTAAATCTTGACTAATTAAAGGGAGGGAAGGTAAGTAAATGCTCACACCTACTTGTCCTGTCGCAATGATTAGCATTGCGAGCATAAGGGGAATGAGGCTCATCTTGGATTTTTTTATCATAGATTGAATTCTATATTGATTTTCTTTAGATGATAATTAACCATTTAGGAATTAGATTGTTTCCCAATAGGAACTAATATGGATTGGATTCAGAGTATTCGTAGCTATGTGATGGTTGTTGAAGAGGGAAGCTTTAATGGTGCGGCTAGACGAATGTCGACCACAAGCTCTGCGGTTAGTAAGCGCATACATTGGCTAGAGGATCGAGTTGGCACGCAGCTATTGAAGCGAACTACTCGAAATGTAACGCAAACCGAAGCCGGCGCGTTGTTTTACAAGCGTATGAAACAATCCTTAGCTAACTTTCAATCCATCATTGATGAAACACGCTCGGTTAATGAAGCGCCTGTAGGTCTACTAAGGATTGGTGCGACCTTAGCTGTGGGGGCTAAATTTTTATTGCACTACATTGATGGTTTTTTACAGCTCTATCCCGATATCCGCATTCAATTGATTACCACAGTCCCAGGGCAGTTGCCGGAGATGAGTTTAGACTTGTTTATAAGCAGAGAGATAGAGCAACTCAATTCATTGAGCTTTCGTTCAAAACGGTTATTTGAAGATAAATTCCGTTTTTACGCTGCACCGTCATATCTAGAAAAATATGGTGAACCGAAATCGATAGAGGCGCTACAGCAACACAATATATTGATGTTTAGTGAACAACTACAGCGAGAATTTACCTTGGTTGGAGGAAAGCGTATCTCAGTGTCCGGTAACTTTGCTACAACCAATCCTGAGGCTCTATTCCATGCCGGGAAGAATGGCATGGGGATCTTGCCTACCAACTCAGTAATGATTCAACAAGAGCTGAAACAGGGTATTTTGGTTCCTATTTTGCCTGAAGTTTATATAAAGGATATGGCGATTTATGCGTATTACCCCAAGCTTGATTATGAGCATACCCGTACGCGATTATTTTTGGACTACCTTCAACAGCAGCTATCTCTCAGGAATGAATAGTTAATTTTAGTGTAATTTATTCTTTACAATTCAATGGCATAATTTTTTATGCCAAAAAATTGCGTTTTAATTAACTGAGTGCTTGCAACTGCAGTTTGTCTTAGTTAAGTTGATTTTTTAAGAGACAATTATATTAACTAAGTAGCACTGCTTTTGTTGAAAAACGATATTTATGAGCTGCTGTATGAATCAAAGTAAGGATCATTAGCTATGTATCAAACCGATGACGTCCGTATTAATAAAGTAAAAGCACTGCTGCCACCAATAGCAATTTTAGAGCGTTTTCCAGCAACTGATAACGCTGCAACCACCACTTTTAATTCGCGTAAAGCCATTCATGATATTTTGAACGATAAGGATGACCGTCTATTGGTTGTGGTAGGTCCTTGCTCGATTCACGATACCGAGGCGGCTATAGAATATGGCAAGCGTCTTAAGCAGTTACGCGATGAATTAAGCGATGATCTTGAAGTGGTGATGCGAGTCTACTTTGAGAAACCACGTACAACGGTAGGCTGGAAAGGGCTGATCAATGACCCGTATCTAGACAATACCTATAAGCTTAATGATGGCTTGCGCATGGGACGAAAGCTACTGCTTGATCTAACGGATATGGGGCTACCTACTGCCGGTGAGTTCTTGGATATGATTACTCCACAATACGTAGGTGACCTTATTAGTTGGGGCGCAATTGGTGCTCGTACTACTGAATCTCAGGTTCACCGAGAGCTGGCATCTGGAGTCTCGTGCCCAGTTGGCTTTAAAAATGGCACCGATGGTAATATCAAAGTTGCCACAGACGCTATTCGCTCTGCGGAATCCTCACACCATTTCCTTTCAGTTACCAAGCACGGTCATTCGGCAATTGTGGAGACAGCCGGCAACCCTGACTGCCATATAATTCTGCGTGGTGGTAAAGAGCCAAACTACAGCGAAGAGCATGTAGCCGAAGTAAAATCTAAGCTGGAAGCTTCAGGTCTACGCCAGAAAATAATGATCGATCTAAGCCACTCAAATAGCTCTAAGCAATATCAGCGTCAAATGATAGTTAATGAAAACGTTGCTGGGCAGATTGAATCTGGCGACAAAGCGGTATTTGGTGTGATGATTGAATCGCATCTAGTTTAAGGGAGACAAGACCTTGTAGAAGGCGTTGCTCCAAATTACGGTCAGTCCATTACCGATGCCTGCATTAGCTGGGAAGACACCGAAGTTGCTCTGCGCCGCTTAGCAAAAGCAGTTGCTAAGCGCCGTGAGGGATAATCAGGGGAGTCGTTTCTGAATTGACGTGGTGGTGTCGAGTCGATGTAGCGGTGTAGCGGTGTAGCAGTGCACTCAACGCCGTCATGCCGGTGGTGTTTTAGGCCGGCATCTTTGGTGGTGCGGTATTTATTTTGTTGCTGCGGACTTAGATAGGATTCACGCGTCTACAGATCCCCGCCTGCGCGGGGAGACGTGGTGGTGTCGAATCGATGTAGGTATGTAGGTATGTAGCTATGTAGCAGTGCACTCAACGCCGTCATGCCGGTGGTGTTTTAGGGCGGCATCTGTGGTGGCGCGGTATTTGTTTTGGCGTTGCGGATTTAGTTAGGGTTCACGCGTCTACAGATCCCCGCCTACGCGGGGAAGACGAAAGGGCGCAGTGTACTCAACGCCGTCATGCCGGTGGTGTTTTAAGCCGGCATCTTTAGTGGCACGGTAGTGGTTTTGGTGTTGCGGACTTAGTTAGGGTTCACGCGCCTACAGATCCCCGCCAGCGCGAGGAAGTGGGAACGGAAATGCGGTTCTATAGCGATGAACTATAGAACCGATACACTCTTTATTTACTGTATCCGCATTGCTCTAGCAATTGGACTAATTCATTTTCAGTTTTAGGTTCTGTCGCGAGATTTATCTCGGGAGATGAGCCACCTCTTAACACATAGGCTTTGGTTCCGCAGTGGTCATAGTGATACCACAGTCCATTGACGCATACATCTGTGTAACATCTTGGTAATTTACATTTTGTCCACAAAATTAAACATACAGTTAATCTCAGCCCACTAAAATGACACAGATCAATATAATGGGCGCTATTGTTGGTTGTTTGTTAATTAATGTGTTGTTGGTGTTCTGGGGTTTTAACGTACTGCGCCTATTTGTTGAAAGTCATAGACTGAGCCTAGGTTAAGAAGCTGAGTTAATTCATCTAGAGCCGTTTGGCTTTCGGTCATTAGACTCGGGTCGATGAGATCTTGGGAATAGACTTGATCTCTATAGTGACGTTCGACCCATTGATTAAGGGTCTCAAACAGAGTGTCATTCATAATTACCGAGCTGTTCATCGCAGCCCTTTCTTGGTCAGATAACACCACACGCAAGCGTAGACACGCAGGCCCACCACCATTTTGCATGCTTTGCTTTAGGTCAAAACAGAGTAATTTGTCTATCCCTCGGCTCTCTGCGATAAGATGGTTTAGATAGTTATTTACGTTAGGGTTTAGCTCACATTCTCGCGGAACCACTAGAGCCGTTTCACCATTTGGCAGTGACAGCAATTGGCTGTTAAACAGATAGCTTGAAATAGCATCTGATATTGCTACTTGTTGCGTTGGAACCTCGATGATGTTTAGCGTCTCACCCATTGCATCAGTGAGTTGTTGATATACTGAGTCTTGGTTTAGAAAAGCCTGCTGGTGACAAAATAAAACATTGCGATTACCCACAGCGATGACATCATTGTGGAATACGCCGGCGTCAATAACCTGTGGATTTTGCTGTGCGTACACAACTTTGTGCTCGTCTAGCCCATGGGTACGAGCAATCGCGCTGCTAGCTTCAAAGGTTTGGCGAGCAGGATATAGCTTAGGTTTGGGAGCATTATTGTCGAACGCCCTTTCGCCATAAACAAAGAAACCTACTCCATGGTCTGCGTAGTTTTGACACAATCGAGTGTGGTTTGCTGCGCCCTCATCACCAAAATAGTTACTCATAGGCAGGGCTTTATGATGTGCAAAGTGGCTTTCATCATTAAACATAGCATGCAGGATACGCCCAGTTTGTTGATGTTCTATAGAGCGATGAAACTTATTGACCAGATTGGCAGGGGTAAAATGCAGTCGACCATCTTTGGTATCACTACTTGGTGAAACTGTAGCGGCATTTGCCGTCCACATGCTGGAGGCGGAACTACAGGCAGCCAGTAGGGCTGGGGAGTGCTTAGCTGCATTCTTTAATACGTTAGCGTCAGTGCCCGAAAACCCAAGCTCTCGTAGTTGACCTAAGTCTGGTCGAGATAGAGGAGCTATAACTCCTTGTACCATGCCCAAGTCATGTAGGGTTTTCATTTTCTTTAAGCCTTCCTTTGCGGCAAGCTTAGGATTTGCAGCCTTGGTTTTGTTGCTTAAGGAAGCGAGATTGCCCCCTGATAAGCCAGCGTAGTTATGAGTTGGTCCAACTAGTCCATCGAAGTTTGCTTCTACGTACGATAGTGGGTGATTCATTGTGATTCCTTAAACATGAACTATTCGGCGGCGATTGCTGAAATAAAGAGTGGGGCTACGGCGGCGATATCACCTTGTTTTAGCTGTAACGTGTCTGCGATATAAGCGTTTAGATAGAGGCTATCATTGATGATCTGAGCATGCTTAGTTGCTAATGCTCGGAAGTTTTTGATCTTTCCATTGCTGAGCATTAACGGGTTACTCGAATATAAGCGCTGTGTATCATCGACGACGACGGTCAGACGTCGCTGCTCGCGAACAGAGCGGATATCACCAACTTGGGCTTCAAGCATTGGGCCTGCGTCAAATATGTCTACGTAATGGTTGAATCTAAATCCTTCCGACTCTAAGAGCTTTCTTGCGGGTAGGGTATGCGGGTGGGTATGCCCAATAACCTGTTGTGCATCTGAAGGTAACAAATTGGTATATATAGGGTTTTTAGGCATGAGTTCTGCGATAAAAACCTTGTCATGCATAGACAATTTGTCTGCGGTTGCAAAATCTAGATTGAAGAAATGACGCCCTAATCCTTCCCAAAAAGGAGAGCTACCCTCTTGGTCACTGAATCCTCTCATTTCAGCAATAACCGTTGAATCAAACCTGTGTTGATTTTGTCCCATGAATAAGAAGCGACTTTTTGAGAGTAAATGCCCGTTAAACCCTTTACGCGCTTCAGGAAGTAGAAAAAGGGTACACATTTCAGTACATCCGGTATGAAAGTTACTGAGGCTTAAGGTTTGCACCTTACTGTATACGTTGAGCTCACGAGAGGCGTGAACCGTGGTATCGAGGTGATAGCTATAAAAAGGGTCACTAAGGCCGACGCCTGCTTGTATAGCGCAGGTGCCTACTAGTCGGTCTTGTTCTAAATCTTCTGCTACAAAAAGGTAGTAGCCATCTTCTAGCGGCTCACCACTCTCAAAGGCAGCGCAACCGGATGCGATCATATCTTCAATGCGTCGCGGGCAATCTTGCATAGAGGTGAAACCAGTGCCAGTCTGTTTGGCAAGCTCGGTGAGTCCTTCACGGTCGTTCTCTGTTATAGGGCGTATTATCAGCATTATCCCTGAGTCCTGTATAAAATCCTTTGCCTCAAAATACAGACATAGACATGCTTATCAAGGGCAGTAAACCCTATAAGGTGGAGGATGTTTCTATTTGGAATTGCATTTATGCATTACGAGTCAATAAATATGCTAAAAAGTGCGTATTGTGTGTAAGGTAATCTAGGAGCAGAGTGACTAATTATTAAGGGAATGAACTAATGAACTATAGCAGCGTTGATTGTTAGTTTTGTGACGATGCGCACTAATAAACACTTGGCGAAAAATAGAAAAACGGCTACTCAAAAGAGTAGCCGTAATTGTTTTATTTAGGCTTGCTCACCAATAAATCCACCGGTTTGGTGGGCCCATAGCTGAGCATAGATGCCTTTTTGGGCGATAAGTTCTTGATGGGAACCCTGTTCTATGATGTTGCCTTTGTCGAGTACGATAAGGCGATCCATTGCCGCTATTGTCGATAGTCGGTGTGCGATGGCAATAACCGTTTTACCTTCCATCAATTCGTTTAAAGATTCTTGGATAGCCGCTTCAACCTCAGAATCAAGGGCTGAGGTGGCTTCATCTAATACCAATATTGGCGCATCTTTTAGTAGTACTCGAGAAATTGCGACTCGTTGTCTTTGGCCACCAGAAAGCTTAACCCCACGCTCCCCAACTTGAGCGTCGTAACCAGTATTACCAAATGGGTCGGTTAGAGTTTCAATAAATTCGTGCGCATGTGCTTGAGTTGTTGCCGCTATTAATTGCTCGTCGGTAGCGTCAGGGTTGCCGTAGAGTATGTTGTCTCGGATAGAACGATGCAATAAAGAGGTGTCTTGGGTCACCATACCGATTTTGCTGCGTAGAGAATCTTGAGTAACGTCTGAGATTCCCTGACCATCAATTTTGATCTTGCCTGCTTCCACATCATGAAAGCGTAACAGTAGATTTACTAGAGTCGATTTACCTGCGCCGGAGCGACCTACTAATCCAACTTTTTCACCAGGCTTAATCTCTAGATCCAAATGATTTATAACGCCTTTATTTTCGCCATAGTTGAAGCTTACATCTTCAAATTTAATGCCGCCTTGGGAAACTTGAATCGGTTTAGCATCTTTTTTATCTTGGATATCTACGGGTTTAGAAAGGGTCGACATACCATCAATTGTGGTTCCCATATTTTCAAAAAGAGCACCAACTTCCCACATAATCCACATTGACATACCGTTTAGGCGAAGCGCTAAACTGATCGCAATCGCAATGGCGCCCACGGATACGGCGTTGTCCATCCATAGCATGATTGAGATAGCAGCTATAGCAAATACGAGAATATAGTTGACGATCTCGACTGTGACATTAAACCCAGTCACAAGGCGCATCTGGCGATAAACCGTATCAAGAAAGCCTTTCATGCCTTGCTCAGCATATTCCGTTTCTCGCTGGCTATGAGAGAACAGCTTTACTGTGCTGATATTGGTATAGCTATCAACAAAACGACCCGTCATGGTAGAGCGAGCATTGGCTTGTTCTGAGGAGACCGCTTTAAGCTTAGGAACAAAGTAAACTTGAATAGCAATATACGCCAGCAACCACACTAGCATAGGTAACATTAGGCGATAATCTGCTTGAGCTAGTAAAACGATAATCGAAGTAAAGTAAACACAGACATAAACGAAAACATCTAAGGTTTTCATAACCGTCTCACGTACCGATAGTGATGTTTGCATTACCTTGGTTGCGATTCGGCCCGCAAAGTCGTCTTGGTAAAAGGTCACGCTTTGTTTTAATAGGTATCTATGTGCCATCCATCGAATCGACATAGGATAGTTACCCAGTAGGGTCTGATGTTGTATGAGTGAGTGAGCGGTTACTAATATAGGCATAACAACCAGCAGCAGTACTCCATAGACTATAAGGGTGCTTGAGTTGTCATGTAAGAAAGTAGTTGGATCACTACTTCCGAGCCAATCGACAAGTTGCCCCATCATGCCAAATAAGGATACCTCTACGATGGCAACAACAGTGCTAAGTAGAGCCATTAGCAGTAAGGGTTTTTCAAAGCCTTTCGTATAATAGCGACAGAAGGCAAACATTGTTGTCGGTGGCTGTTCGGGCTCTTGTTTAGGGAAGGCTTTAGTGAACCCTTCGAAAATTTTATACATACTATTTTCCAAAATGATAAAACGACTCATCCCTGCTAGGCAGGGATGAGTATAGATACATGCTTGTCGCGTAAAGTATTATTACAGCTTACAGCACATTCATAGTGGTTTGGTTTCTGCCGTTATGCTTACTTTTCTCTACGGCTTGTTGCGAGAGGCGCAGTGATTTATCAACATCATCATGGATATAACTGACACCTACGCTGGCAGTGAAAGATATGGTGCTATCCATATAAACGAACGAAAATGCTTCAATTGCTTTACGTATTTCTTCTGCCACTTCTAGGGCATGGTTATGGCTGGAAGCTTTGATTAGTACGCTGAATTCATCACTTCCAATGCGTGCTCGACATAGGCTATTTAATGCGACTACATCAATTAGGTCAGAAACTGAAATAATGATTTGATCGCCACATAGATAACCATGTTTGTAGTTGATATCTCTCAAGTTATCAATATTAAGCGTAATAAGGTAGCGATTGGACTGTTCGAGATTGTCGTGAATACGCGCCCGCATCGTCAGCAGGTTATTTTGTCCGGTTAGCGTATCTTGCAAATAAATTTGTTCATTGAGTAATACGTTGCAGATCGTACTTTCAATGTAGGTTTTTAGTAGATTAATCAAGCCTGCGCTCGTTGAAAAACTGCGCTCTACAAAAATTACTCCAATCAAGTGTCCTCGGCCAAAAAGAGGCACCCTGAAATAGCGATTGTTAAACTGAAGCTTTTTAGCAAGTACGTCATCATTGATTGATCTATAGTATTGGGTATTGTTGCGAGCCGTTTGCATCGCGTATTGTTTATCTATGAGTATTGCTTGCTTATTGCCATTAAAATCAACCTTAAAGAAACTGCATGATTCGTGTTCAAACAGGCACAGTTGGACTCGCTTTGAGGTGCAGAACTTATTAAATATCAGTAAGGCTTGGTTCTTGGCCTCCAATACATTCATTGATTTTGAGAGAAGACGTAGCTCTTTTCTCAGATTTTGAATCAAATAATGAATTGCAAAGATTATAAAAATCAGAGTAATAGATACAAAAAATATCAGAAAGTGAACATAGGTATAAGCCACAATATCTGAGCGTAATGCGCCTGAAACAAACACCCAATTAAAATCGTTATAGGCGTTGTATTCAGCTATTTTATATTGGTCTTCAAAGTAGTAGCTAATTCGACCCACAAGCTCGTTGTGTTTCAAGCGGTCAATAAGCTCGTCATTATAAATTGTTGCTGTGTGGCCTACTCGGTTGGGATGGGGGTGAAATAAAATTTGTCCCGAATCTCTATCAAAAATAAAGACAAAACCAAGGTCTAGCGTTCGAATATCGATAAATAGCTGCGTCATATACAGCAAATCAAACTCTATATAATAACTTGGAGCAAGCCCTGTTTGGTCTTGAGTTAATGCAAAAACCCAGCGTCCTGAAAGGTTTTTATACATGTTTGAGAGTTGATAGATATGCTGCCCAATCGTTACTGCGGTCCAGCTAAGATTAGGTAAACTAAAGCTTTTAACTTGATTCCCATTTTGTTCTGCGAGATGAGCTTGCTTTTCAGATATGGCGGTGAGGGTTTGAGTATCGAACCTAATAATATCAGCAAAGTTCTGGTTACCAGAGATGATCTGGTAAGCGGTCTGGTTTGCTGCTGTATCCCCGCCTTTTTCCCATGCGTTATTAAGCAATTGGAAATTGCTGGTACTGTTTTTCATCTGTTCACGAGCAAGCTTGGTCGCAGTGCGTAGGTTTGCTTGCGCTTGTGTATAGATGTTTTCTTTATTGGTTTGATATTGATGGATACTGGTATATCCGACCAATAGAATCAATCCAATGACGCAGGGCTTGAGGGAGCCAATTAAGAATTTAGGTAAAGACATTGTTATATTATTGGTCTGTCAATTTTACGAGCTCAGCAGGATTACATATTGAGCACTTCTTAGTGGCTGATATTAGTGGATTTTATAGCATGATCAAGAACTGTTTTAATTTATTCTTGGTGACTAGATAATCAAAGGGCGAATTTGGATTAAATAAATGATAATTCCCCTTACAGGCGATGGCCTGTAAGGGGAGTTTTTAGGCTTCCATTGATAGCTGTGTTGCAGGCAGTTGTTTCACTGCGCCCTGTGCTTTTAAAATCGCCATAGATTGCGGTTTTAAAAGCATATCTCGGGATATTTTCCCTTCTCCTGCTTGTGAATAAGCGGTATCACAAACCAGTGTCCAGCGCTCGGTGCCACCATCGGGTATTTTAAAGCGAGCTGGGGTTTGAGATTGGTTGATGAAATAGAGTAACTCTGCACCATCGGTACCGATTCCCAGTTTTAGAGAAACGGCATTGAGTTGGTTCCAGTCATCCATTTCCATTAACTGACCGTCGGGTCTATGCCAGCTAACACGGTTGTCATTTCTGGTTTCACCACTAAAGGCATTAATAAACGGCACCATATGCTCCTGGCGAGCGGCGACCATTTGTGCGAGCCACTTCTTAAAATCGAGGCTGTGGTGATCCAATTCCCAATCTAGCCAGCTCAGCTCATTGTCTTGGCAGTAGGCATTATTGTTACCACCTTGAGAATGCGATAGAACATCGGAGGTGAGGATGTGTGGGATACTAAATGAAAACAGCAGAGAGCTCATGAAGTTACGCTTACGTTTTTCGCGCAACATTCGAATCTCTGTACTCTCGGTGTCCCCTTCGGTTCCCAGGTTATCAGAGCGGTTGTCACCATGACCATCATGGTTGTTTTCGCCATTGGCTTCATTGTGCTTCAATTTGTAAGACACGAGGTCTTGCATCGTAAAGCCATCGTGATACGTAATATAGTTAACTGTTAGCTTGTGGGGCCAGCGACTGGCACTGTAGATATCGCGTGAACCCATAATGCGGGTTGCGAATTCTTTTAAAAACCCTTGGTCACCACGCCAGAAGCTGCGCGTAATATCTCGAAATTTATCATTACATTCGTTCCAACCGTCAGGGAAGTTGCCAACTTGATAGCCGTTAGGGCCAATATCCCATGGCTCAGCAATAAGCTTTACCTGTTTTAGCGTTGGATCTTGAGCGATGGCCTTGAAAAACGCGGCTTCACGATTAAAGTCATCGCCATTTCTACCTAAGGTTGCTGCGAGATCGAAGCGAAAGCCATCAACTTTGAATTCCGTTACCCAATAACGCAACGTATCCATCACTAGATTGAGTGCCGGCTGATAGTTTAGATCTATGGTATTACCACATCCTGTGAAGTTAGCGTAATGGCAACCGTGTTTTAGGTAATAGTCGTTATCTAATAATTTGAGGTTAAAGACTAAACCGCCATTCCCACCTTCTGCAGTATGGTTATAGACGACATCTAAAATTACCTCAATATTATGCTTATGTAGCTCACGAATCGTCGTTTTGAGTTCGTGTACCGCATCGAGTTGTGCATAACGAGGGTCTGGAGCCATAAATACATAAGGGTTATAGCCCCAGTAATTCACCTTGTTCATTTCGAGTAGGTGAGGCTCATGCATACATGCAGCGATAGGTAAAAGTTGCAGACAGTTAATGTTCTGCTCTTTATAGAACTCGAGCATCTGTTCGCTGATGAGGCCCAGATAGGTTCCTCGGTCTTGAATTGGGATCTGTTGATTAAGTTTAGTTGAACCCTTGACGTGGGTTTCAAACAGTACCATTTCAGAGCGTGGAATACGCGGGTATTCAGAGTCTTGCCAGTCAAATTTGCCTGAAATAACCACAGATTTAGGCATTAACCAGCTTTTCTCGGCTGTAAATGGCGCCTCATAGTGTAAAGGAGCACTGAGGGCCTTAGCGTAAGGGTCCGATAATAAGTACTGTTGATTGTTTTCATCAGTAACCGTATACCCATACTTCTGACCGGCTTTTACGCCGTTGATATAGATATGACGAATATCACCAAAGTGCTCTGTCATTGGGTAGGTTTTGAATTGTCCATTTTCATCAAATAGCACCAACGCAATACCGGAGCGGTTGGGTGCATGAATTGAGAAGTTACATCCACTTGTATCTAACTCGGCACCCAGCGGATAAGGGCGAGATCGTTTAATAATCATTCTAATAGGTGTTCTTTTTATATTAATCTTGAATGCTTTTGCTTACGTTAAAAGGTTTAATGAGTTAACGCAATAGCCTTTCTGCGTCATGTCACAAAAATGTAAATTCTCTGATTTCATATCAAAATGGGTTGAACTTTTTAAACATCGATCGAGATCTTCTTTTGCAGATACCTACCCGAGATCAATCTCATAAAAAAACAGGAAAATACACCTTGTTTATGTGATCTCATACCTAAAGTACGCCTAGTACGCCTTTTCTACACCCTACTACTCCCCCTAGGTAAAAAAAATCAAGGGGCAGGCACAGATATGCTTCTAGTCATAAGATTTTCACATCGATAAGGCCCAAGCGAATTCTAATTGCTCTTAATCGATAGCAAGTATGAAGCGATTCCATATCGGAACGGAACGTCTCTAGCTCTGCCTTACTTAAAAATATAATGTTGTCGGGAGTTGACAGGATAATGAAAAAACTAAATATACTCACAGCAGCGGTAGCAACCGCATTGCTTTCTACTTCTGCTCTAGCAGTTGATTTCAATGGTTATATGCGTGCTGGCACTGGTATTAGTGGTAACAGCGGTTCAGACGTATCAGTAAATAAAAACGGTGTTGGTCGTCTAGGTAACGAGAACGATAACTACTCTGAGTTTGGTCTTGCACAAGATCTTAAAACTGGTGAAGTTAACTGGCGCATCGAGTCAATGATTGCTTCTAGCGCTCCAGGTGCAAACGGTTGGGAAGACGGTGACTTCAACGTTGCACAGTTTGCTGTTAAAGCAAAAGGCGCTCTAGCATTTGACCGTAGTGCAACGCTTTGGGCTGGTAAAACTTACTACCAACGTAAAGACATCCACATTACTGACTTCTACTACCTAAACACATCAGGTACTGGTGGTGGTATTGAAAACATCTCTATTGGTGATACTAAGCTTTCTGTAGCACTTGTCCAAGATGGTGATAATACTACAGATCCTACAGATGCTGATGCACCAAAAAGTGATTCTTCTGGCTTCATCCTTGATGCACGTCTAGCAAACATCGGTCTTTGGTCTGATGCTAACCTAGAAGTCGCGCTTGCATACAACTTCGCAGTAGATAAAGATTCTGGTGTATCTGAGCAAGCTGATGATGGCCTACTAGCTACATTGATTCTTCAACAAGGTCTAAGCAATGGCTTCAACCAAACTGTATTCCAATATGGTACAGCTGGTTACGGTGTTCAGGCTGCTAACTTCTGGGGTTCAGGTTCTTACTACGCTCGTGGTACAGACCAATTTAATGATTCTACGGGTTACCGTCTATTGAACTGGGGTGTTATCTCAATGGGCGACTCTTGGGAAATGGGTCACCAGTTAGCATACCTAGCAGGTCAAGATATTGGTGATGACACTGGTGCTCAGAACGATATCGACCAGTACTCTGTTGTAGTTCGTCCAATGTATAAGTGGGATGATACTATGCGCACCGTACTTGAAGGTGGCTATAATGCAGGTAAACGCTTAGATAATAATGGTGGAACTGAAGACTTCGGTAACGCTAAATTTACAGTTGCTCAAGCTTGGGCAATGGGTAGCAGCTTCTGGGCTCGTCCTGAGATCCGTGTATACGGTTCTTACATCCTAGATACTGAGAATGATGATGCATTCGGTACAGGCAACGATACTGAGTACGTAGTGGGTATCCAAGCAGAAGCTTGGTGGTAAGCGCTCGCAAATTGTGAAAATTTAGGTCTAATTTGTAGCCGGCCACTTGCCGGCTATTTTTATTAGTGTTTTGATTAGTAATGACAGTGTATTGATAAAGCACTAATAAAAATAACAAGGAAAACCAATGAAACTACGCGCCCTATTTTTAAGCTGTTGCGTTGCCCTTACAGGTTGCGCAGCTCAAGAAGTGATGCATCAAAGTGCTCAGCATAGTGCAGTAGCTGCGATTACATCATTGCAAACCGCACAGTTTAAGCTAGATAGTCAATCTACGGTTGCGATTGATGAGGATACTCAAGTTTTGAACAACGGAACTATAGATAGTCCTGTTGTTGCCTTCGATATTCCATCAAATAGGGGACCACTAGATATATCAGTCACCAGTCAAATGGTTGATGATGCATTCTTTTCACCCCAGATTCTATTTGTCACTAAAGATGGGCAAGTTATTGAAAAGTACGATTCATCTGCATTTGAATATCGTCGTCCACGCCTTGCATGGGGTGACCGCCTAGTTGCTGAATTTCGCTTTACACCACCAGTAACGGAAAAGTCAGTCACTATGCTGATTTATACTACTGATGCTGAGCTGAAGAAAACCACTGACCGTATACACCCAGCACGAGCGATGGCTGAAGGCAAAGGTAATTACCTTCCAGAGGTAAAAGATATCCCTACGCCACATGTGAAAACGGGTCGAGTATTGGTTGAAGTCGAGGGTGCTACGTCATCGTTATTCACTACTGACAAAGAAGATGCTGCAACGACCGCACCACATGCCCAGTCTGTTGATGAAGCGACACAAACATATTACCGCAATGCGATTCGTAAGGCAGTAGAACAAGACAACATTCCTAAGGCTCTTAGCTTATTAGATGAGGCGAAAGAGGTAGGTGTTGAAGGTGTTCAACAAGTTTATGTTGACGCTGTTAATTCCAAATCCTAATTGTTTTTCGTACATTTGTTAACTTTTTGCCAGAGCTTATGCTCTGGCTTTTTTTGTTTTATTTTTGCCGTATTTGTTTGTAGGGGTGAGGGGCGGCTCTATGGTCATTTGGATCTATGATCCTATGGAGCGGCGCTATAAGAACCGTAGTTCCTTTAGGCTTTTTTACGCCTCTTTGCTGCGTAGGTGGTGTTTGTGTGAGTTGGGTATAGCGCTATTGAATAAATACTGAGTTATCACAGATGCCGGCTTAAAAGCCTACCGGCATGACGGGAGCGGTGAGAGTGGCGATACATCGGAACACCGATACACCGATACATCGATTCTAGGATTCTTGCTCCTATAGAGCGTCGTTACAAGAACCACATCGACTCACCGGTACATCAGTTGTGACAGGTCTAATACTGAGATATTGAACTATAATACCCTTAGGTAAATGCATATCGTTTTCATGTTTGTATGACAAGTATGGAGCGAATCTTGATAGAAACTTGAATTTCCTTACTTATTTTACTTGTGTAAGGAAACGATGGACGGTGGTTGTGTATGGATACAACAACGGAAATCTTGTATACGGTCGGTGCAATTGCGGTATTTGTAGCCCTATTTTTTTCGATAGGTCGCTTTTTTGCATACCGGGCAGATCGTATCAAGCAAAAAGAGCTAGAAGATCAGCAGTTGCACAAAAACGCTGCTGCAGAACGCGCACGCGCGCACAACCAAACTTTAGCTCTAGCCGATGAGGGGCTCGTATCCGCGCAATTGCAATTAGCTAAAGAAAATGAATCCTCTTCCCCCAAAGAATCCTTGTATTGGTATGAAAGAGCTGCAGAGCTCGATTCAGAACAAGGTATCGTAGGCTTTATCCGTGTGTGTGATAACAATAATTCAGACCTTGTACCACAAGATAAATATAGATACTGGAAAAATGCGCTGGATGCGGCTCAAGGAGATGAGCAAGCAGAATTTGAGCAAGGGCTAGCCTTGTTTGAAGGTTATGGAATTAGGTCAAATATGGATCGTGGCTTAGCTTTGATTGAACATGCGGCCTCGAATCGATGTGTTAGGGCTCAGATGTTTTTAGCTGAATGGTATCGCTCTCCTGAAAACCCTTTAGCTGACGACGATAAAGCGAAGATCTGGAGCGAGAGAGCGGAAGGGCAAATTGAGGATGAACAGAAGTGAGGAGAGAGCGAATCGATGGTTTGAGACTCTCAGTTTGTCATGTGGTTTCTTCTGACAGCTGAAAGTCTTCAGCTGTCAGTGCAACAGGTATGGTGCTTCGTTACTATTCGTAAACCACTTCATCAAGGTATTTTAAGTAAGCATTACGCAATCTAGTCGGGTTGTGCTCAAAATAATCAGGGTTAAGTCTGGTTCTAGAGTAATACTGACGGTCAAGGTTGTGGTAGTTATTAGCCGTTTGCCCTAGGCCGGTATTAAGCTGGTTGTGGGTTTCTCCAACACGGGTTTGAACATTGAAGTTCCATTCACTTGCGCCTCGAACTTGCAGGTAACCGGGTTCCATTTCTCGCCATAAGGTGAGTGGGATAGAAATGTTTAGGGTGACGAATTGTTCACGTTCGCTATTGAGATAAGTGGCATCAAGGCGAGTATCACCTAGCCAATGGCTAGAGGTTGTTTTAACGCCCTGATCTCCTCCCCAGAATTGCCCAGCATCTACCTGTAACTGCCAATTCCATTGCGCTACTGATAGGCGGTAGTGGGCTAATAATGGCGTTCTCTCGATGGAGTTTGAATCTTGATTCGATTCAAAATACCCTGCTTCAAAACCGAAATTATGCATACCAGTAGAGCTATACCACTGTGTTTCGTTTTGGCCACCGTAATAATTACCGCGTACTAAACCTGCACTAAATTGAGTCATAAGATTAGCCGGTAAGCGAAAGGCTTGATGGAACAAAGCTCGGTCTACTTCGTTTTCTAGCGCTTGTGACGCGTAATAGCCGTCTTCATAATCGTCGCTATTCGTGATTGGAAGAATATGGCGAATATCTATAGCAGCGCCTTTCCATAAGGGGGTGTATAGGTTACTGCCGAGTCCAACAGAATAGTCAAAAACACCGTATTCAGTTGCCACTGCATAATTCATAACGGGAGCAAAAATCAGTTCACTATAACCAAATCCATCATTGACGGTTTCATACTGCCATTGGGTTTGTTTCATTTTGGCATTGAGGTTATCGGTAGAGAATTGGGTTTTGGTACATTCTATGGCTTGCGTTAAAAATGTCTTGTAGCAGCCTACATCGCTAGATACCGACAGCATAGGTATCTTGTTTTGCAGCACTATTAACTCGATGTTTTGGGAGGCTTTTGTGTGACCTGGAAGGCTATTAAATATCTCTTGGTTGGTATTGGCCGCAATAATACCAAGGGCGACCCCAACACCATCAATCGGGTTATGGCGGTAGCGTTTGTTTTCTAGTGCAACCACTAACGTACCGAGATCTGAGCCTACTTGTATGTTTACAAAGCCTTCTTGTTTAAGCTTGTTGATAAGTTGAGTTAGGCTGCCTGATTTATTTTGGGTCAGTTGTTGCTTAACTTGTGTTGCGGTATCAGGTTTGATATCGGTGTATTTTTTACGAGTGAGGGTGTCACCAAATAATGGAACTGAAGCATTTACTCCCCACAGAGTTTTGTGTTGCGGCTCATGGCCTGAATAAAGTTGATATTGTGCGGCCACCTGTGCGCCATATGGCAACATCCCCTGTGGGGTCATTATTCGAACCGCAGCGTTTAGCTGTTGAGCATCGTACTCCCCCGCTAATTGCATGAAATCAAAGGGTTGCCATTCAGCACCGGCAAAGGGCCCATCTAAGACCCCTAGGCTCAGATCAGATTGACCATAGCCGCCGCTGAGTCGCAGGTTGAATGGTTCAATTTCGGTATCGGCAACGATGAAATAGGCATCAAAATTACTGGCTGCACCACCGATATCTTGTGCCCCAATGGCTAAATTAAATCCGGTCCAATCTTTAATATAGGGCAGTTGCAGCTTGGCGGTTGCCGATAGGTCACGGATACCGCAGTTTGAATCGAAATAGCCATTGCAGCTATATGTATCGGTAACAATGCGACCACCAGCCTCTAAGTGAGGAAAAACACCAGCGTTTACATACCAGTTATCTAGGTCTGCGATACTGTTGCGATACGGGACTCCTTGCCCATAAAAAATACTGCCTCTTCCGGCTTCCAATACTTGAGCGTTGGGGGTAAAGATAAGCCCACTAAATCCTTGTTGTGAAGGAAATATATCGACCTGAGAAAATGCAGGGTAGCTTAAGCTTGTAAGAAGTGAGAGTGATAGAGCACGAGAAACAGCTATGCGCATCGGAATGTCCATATCCTAGATTGCAAATCAATGAGTACTAAAAATAACGCCTCATAAAGAGGCGTTGATTATGACTAAGTCTACTTAGTTAGAAGAGCCACTGCCACCTGTTGGTGAAGGAAGTTCGGCTTCTGGAATTGGGTCTAATTTTTTGCCAGTTTCTAATGCTGGATCATCAGGCTTAGTTGGAGCTTGTGGCTTCTCAACTTCTTCACCTGGATTAGCCGCTACATCGTTATAGTAGTTTTCAAAATCACTAGAAAGGTCAATGTAAGTAGGATCCCCATTATCATTCGTTGGGAAAGCTGGGTTTGATGCAAGTTGTGTAGCTGCACCTTTAGTTGCCGCTTCAATGAGGCTTGAGTCTGGAATGTCGCTTTGAGTATCAGCGCCAGCTAGCGCATCAGATAGTACTAAGGTCGCTGCTTGAACCGCTTTAGAGCTATCGCTATCTAGGCTGTTTAGAACAGCTTGTGGATCGGTAAGCAGTTGCTGCTGTTGTGCTTGGGTTAGGTTAGTGCCAGCAGGTAGAGTTTGCTCAAATGCTTGTTTAACAATCGCATCTAAGTCTAGAACAAGCCCAGCATCTTTTGTTTCAGCAATCTTAAGTGCAATTAGGGTGGTATATGGCGTTGCTGCGATAGCTTGTCCCGCACTCATTAGTTCGCCTGGAATAGTGTAGCGAACGTTAGTCATATCTTTATTATTGCTCTCATCGACAGCATCTTGGCTACCGCCAGCGCCGGTTAGGTTTTCACCAAATTGGAACTCACACTTGCTAGGGTCAGCATCAAAAGTAGAGAAGTTTCCTTTACCAATTTTGATAACGCCATTGCCACCAGTTTCACCAACATAATATAAGCCAGTATCACCGTCACACTTTATATAGGTATCAAGGTAGCGAACAGCACCGTCAAAAGCTTGAACAGCGGTTGAGTCGGCATCGACACTGTTGTCATTGTCACTTCCGCAACCTGTTAATAAAACACCAGTTACTGCAAGTGCGATTAGTTTTAATTTCACATTATCCTCCTGGGTGAAATTTTTGCTTATTAGTCATGATAAGCGCAATGAGAAATAGATTTAATTTATGCCGTTATAGGCAGATGAGAGAATGATATAACTTGTATCATTTTTACTTGGGCCTTTGAAATACAAGGCGCCACTAGTGTGGGGCGAAGTAAGCGTTTTTCATTTGCTAAGGTCCTTCCAAGCAGAAAAATAAATGTTACTTATATAAATGTTACTTATATAAATAGCCTAGCATGTTGAAATAAGCTATACGCTGATTTTTTAGCCAGTCATTCTCTATTGAGTATTTAATATAGTTAAGTGTGATCTAGATCGTGATTGCATGCAATGCATAGATTGAATTTTCTGCAGCTTATTGAAAATAAAAGCAAGAATCGGGTTGAATATAAAGGTGCGCTAACTCACACTTCTGTCATTATTTTTGGCTGTGAGCGCTATAAAAACTCACTACCAAAGGTCGATAGATTTTATATGTAAGGGTATTATTGTGAACTTAGCTAGCCTGCTACGCCTTGTTTCTCTGGCTGCGATATGGGGTGGTTCTTTTCTTTTTATGCGCATTTGTGCCAATGCTTTTGGGCCTGCTTACCTGATAGAAGCACGGGTTCTGCTAGCGGCTATTAGTTTGATGTTGGTGGCGATGTATTTTAAACGGCAGTTGCCATTGCTTGAGCATCGCCGACATTTTTTTATTATTGGCTTATTTAATACCGCGCTGCCATTTTTGTTGTTTGCCTATGCCGCTCAAACATTACCTGCTTCAATACTATCCATTCTTAATTCAACTGCGGCTATTTGGGGAGCGGCGATTGCTATGATTTGGAGCCGCAATTTACCAAGTGTTAAGGTTGTTTTGGGGCTGTTATCTGGTGTTATTGGGGTTGCGATTTTGGTTGGGTTAGATCAGTCACACCTTCAGAGTGGGTCTGGTTGGCCTATTATAGCTGGGGTTATGGCGGCATGTTGTTATGGTATAGCCAGTAATTATGCTCGATATGCGCCTAAGATATCGTCGTTTAATAATGCTCACGGTAGTATGTGGATGGCAAGCTTAATTGTGTTGCCGCTGCTTCCATTTATGCCAATGCGTGAAGACCCGACATTGACCATGTCAGCATCCGTTATCGCGCTTGGGGTTGTCTGTACAGGGCTTGCCTATCTTTTATATTTTCGCTTAATTGAAGATATTGGTGCTGCTTCTGCGCTATCGGTGACTTTCCTTATTCCACTATTTGGCATTTTATGGGGAAATCTATTCTTAGATGAATTAGTTGGGTTGAATACGGTATTTGGAGCAATATTTGTCATAGTCGGAACGATGCTAGTGACGGGCTTTTCATTCAAATCTTTACGAACATCTCGAGTAGCTTAAAATGAAAGATTACGATATCGAATCTTTGCGGCATTATGAAATAGTAAAGCAAGCTATTGAATTTATTCGTGATAATTCAGCATTACAGCCAAGTTTGTCGCAAGTGGCACAGGCGGTGCATTTGAGTGAATATCACTTGCAACGGCTGTTTGTGCAGTGGGCTGGAATTTCACCGAAGCGATTTATGCAAAGCCTAACCAAGCAACGCGCCCTAGAATCACTAAAGCACTCAAGCTCTTTGTTGGAAACCGCTCATGATGTTGGGTTATCAGGAACCGGGCGTTTACATGATCTTATGGTGAATTGCGAGGCGATGACACCTGGTGAAATCCAGAACCTTGGAGATAAGCTAACCATTGAATACGGTGTTGCTAGTACGCCTTTTGGTATGGCGCTTATCGCATGGACGACAAGAGGGATCTGCTATCTGCAATTTATTGATGATAACCAGTATCAAAAAGAGTTAGCCCTCAAACAGCAGTGGCCCTTAGCAAGCTATGTGGCGGCAGATGCTCAGAAGGTGGCTAATCAGATATTTCTTTCAGAGCAGAGTAGTAAATCCAAACCGGTAAATCTGCTGGTTAAAGGGACTAATTTCCAGATTAAAGTGTGGGAAGCCCTAATCAATAGTCAAGCGGGAGAATTATTTTCCTATGCACAGATAGCTAATAAAATTGGGTCACCCAAGGCATCTCGAGCAGTGGGTACCGCTTTGGCCTCAAATACAATTGGCTTTTTAATTCCATGTCATAGGGTTATCCGTGCTGATGGGGATGTGGGTCAATTTAGGTGGGGAACAGACAGAAAGCTTGCTATTCAAGGGTGGGAGGCAGCCAAGTAAGTCGCATAAATAGCTCTTGTGAATGTATCTTTATTCTAATGCTTGCTCTGGTTATTGATGCATTAATCATATGAAAATAAAGGATTAAACACCTAGCAACCCTCTTTCTAACCAATTATTCATTGAATAGTTATCCCTACAAGGTATTTATGGCGGGTGTTTTGCCCGTCATTTTGTGCGAGATCTCTTACAAATGCGTGAGATAAAGGGGTTATTTTCAACCCTAAATATCCAGATATGATATTAAGCTACTGATTATTAATGTTATTTTGTATTTATGATAGGTGTGTGTCCTTTATCGAGGGAGGATTTGCTATTGTTTACTGCGCAGAAAACAGCGAAACTTAAGTGGTAGGCAGGAAGCCCAACAAATGGATACTTCAGGATGAAGGATAACGGCTAGGAAGGTCGTTGATAAAGGATTTAGGACATTGTATGGATACACTAGTTACTAGGATGGTAGCTAGCTAAGGAAAGCAATGGACACCTCTAGGATAGAGGAAGGATTAACATCAGGATGATGTAAAGGATACCGCTCAAGGATTCGAGTGAGCAGTACCAAAAAGGATATTGGTCAGCCGGGATAAGGCATTGGACACCGCTAGGAAGGCGAGAAAGGAATAAGCTTAGGATAAGCAAGCTATCAAGGAATTGATGCAAGGAGCACTGTTTAGTAGCTGGATTGCTGCGAGTAAGACTACAACCCCGATGGGCTATCGCCCTCGGGGTTTTTCTTTATCTGTTAGTCGAAGTCATATTGATTCAATTAATAGAATCTAGTGGGAGTGCTAATGGTATTCACCGTATAGCACCCTCCACTGGTCGTTATTTTGCTTCAACCTTACCTTTTAGTATTTCACTGACCTGCTCAGAATTATTATCTACAAGGTTAAGATGCACATCTCGCTGAGGATAAGGAATAGTAATGCCCTTAGCATCAAACTGACGTTTGATTTCTTCCGTTACATCCCAGTAGGTATCCCAATAGTCGTCAGTTTTTACCCAAGGACGTACAATAAGATCAACCGATGATTCGTTGAGCGTATGCAGGCGTACATTTGGCTCTGGTTTCTTCAATACCATACCGTTACTGGTTAATACATCCATCGCTATTTGCTTGGCATAATCAAAGTTATCGTCATAACCAATGCCAAATACCATATCGACACGGCGGACTCGCTCCGAGGTCATATTATTGATTACGTCACCCCAGATCTTGTTATTTGGAATAACGAGTGTTTGGTTATCAAGGGTTCGAATGGTAGTAGATACCAGGTTCATATGGCTGACTGTGCCCTGTATACCGGCTACTTGAACCAAATCTTTTACATCAAATGGACGGTAGATAAGGATCATCAAGCCAGAAGCAAAGTTTGATAGTGTATCTTGCAGTGCAAAGCCAATAATTACCCCAGCAACACCAAAGCCGGTTAATAGTGGGCCAAGGTTTATCCCTATCTGTGATAGTGCGATCAGTATTCCGATGAAGGTCACTGCCTTTGAGGCGATGGAGGTGAAAAAGTCCTGCATCAACACGCTGAACTCCATTTTTGAGTGCGAAACACTGCGTTTAACTATTTTCGCTACTCCTTTTGCCAGCGTGCGTGATACCCAAATGATGACGCAGAAAACTAACAGTTTCACCAGAATAGACGGGGTATTGTCGAGCGCCCATTCCTTGAATGAATCGACCCATTCACTAACCAGTCCCCATGCTACGTTGATATCTAATACGTCTGCATTGATATCCCCTGTCATTGCAAATAGGGTTTGTTTGTAATCGGTAACATCCAGCTCATATTTTTCCATTAATGAGACTGTGTTATTTAGGCTAGATAGTAAGAATTTCTGCAATTGCACTAAAGCGATAGATTGTTTAGTTACATCATCTTTGTCCGCTTCTGCAGTGAACTTCAATCGCTCGTCGAGCGCTTTTTTTCTTGAGTCTAAGTAAATCGCAATATCATACAGCGCCTCACCACGGGTTGTGAGGTCTTGTTTGAATTGGGTTTCATCGATTTCAATCTCGAGTGTTTTTGCCCAGTCAAAGGTGGCTGATAACTCGTTGTAGTAGACATCAACTGTACTAAGTCTTTGTTGCGCTAGAAATTGATACTCTGCTTTTTCCGCGGCTTCTGCATTACGTGAGTCTGCAAACAGTTTTGCTGCCTTGACTTCAGAGAAGTCGATAAGGGTTTGTAATAGATCAGATTGGGCTACGACCAGGCGCTTGAGCTTTTCAGGAGCAGCGCCTTTGGTTATCTCACTGCCAATTTGCTCGCGCAGTACGTTGTTTTTACGACGCAAAACGTCTTCTAAAAACAAGCTTTCTTCTTCTGCTGCCGATGTTACCTTTTCAACCTGGGCTGAAATTGCGGTTTGTTGCTTAAGCATGTGATCGATATCGGCCGCATTTGCGACCGTGCTAGCTAAACCAAGCAACATCAGAGGCATCAATAATTTCAGAAGGAACCTACCTAGTTTCATTCTCGTATCTCTTTGAATTTATGTGAAAAAATAGAACCCATACTGGGATGACATGAGTATAGGGAATAAAGTGAGATTTTGCTGACAGATGATTGTCAGAAAATTCAATTAAAGAAAGAAGCATTAGATTTCTTGAACAATGTTCAATCTAAACTAGCATTTATTAACATAAAAATAACATTCAGATGTCAGTCAGAAGTCGACATTGAGTATTTGGGTTGCGTATATCTGGGCTTGTAGCATCAGTTATGTTGAAAGCTAAATATATCTCTTAGCACAATGCATTAGTCGTTCTGAGCTTGGTTCTGACCTATATGTCAGTCTACCGGCCTCAAACTATGGCTCACCAGGAGGGTGACACGCCAAATGAGAGACCACATCAAATCGCTGGTATCGATAGCGCCACTGTGCGCATGCGCTTTAAGTAGCGTAGCATCTGCTCAATCTGAGCCTTCCTATAACATGACGCAAGGCGTCACTGAGATTAGCGGAAAGGTATACGACCTTCATATGTTGATCTTCTACATCTGTGTTGCCATCGCCATAGTGGTGTTTGGTGTGATGTTCTATTCCATTTTCAAACACCGAAAGTCTAAAGGGGCAGTGGCGGCTAATTTCCACGAAAGTACTAAGGTTGAGATTATCTGGACGGTAATACCGATTGTGATCTTAATTGCAATGGCGATCCCAGCCACCAAGACCTTGATTGAGATGGAAGACACCAGTGAATCAGAATTGACGATCAAAATAACCGGTTCGCAGTGGAAGTGGCATTACAGCTATTTTGAGCATGATGTTGAGTTCTTTAGTTACCTATCAACCTCAAATGAACAGATAGAAGGTACTGACGAGAAAGGGGAGCACTATCTGCTTGAGGTTGATAATCCTTTAGTGCTGCCGGTGGGAAAAAAAATCCGTTTTCTAATGACAGCTGATGACGTCATCCATTCGTGGTGGGTTCCTGACTTTGCAGTTAAAAAAGATACCATTCCAGGCTTTATTAATGAGGCGTGGACCAAGATAGATAAGCCAGGGATTTATCGTGGACAGTGTGCTGAACTGTGTGGTCGTAACCATGGCTTTATGCCGATCGTCGTACGTGCAGTAGAAGCGGCCGAGTTTGATGAATGGATAGCGGAAAAAGAGCAGCAACTTGCTAAACAAAAACAAGCCGAACAAGAGGCGTTAAGTAAGACTCTGAGCATGGATGAGTTGATGCAAAAGGGTAAGCAGGTTTATGAGGGAAGATGTGCAGTCTGTCACCAGAGTAACGGATTAGGGGTCGCTAATGTCTTCCCTGCAATGAAGGGAAGCCCAGTGGTATTGGGTGGGATTGATAATCACATTGATATTATTGTCAATGGAGTGAGTGGTACAGCAATGCAGGCATTTGGCACCCAACTGACTGCCGAAGAAATAGCAGCGGTTGTTACATACGAAAGAAACGCATGGGATAACAATACTGGAGATGCAGTGCAGGCATCGGATGTGAGTGCACAGATGAATGCGGAGGGTGAGTAATGAAAGAGCATGATAAAAGCACGGTCTGCGAAAGTGTCGCAACCGATGATACCCATGCCAGTGGTGGCGGTGTTCATGAAGATCACGGGCCTGCCAAGGGTATTGCTCGCTGGATTTACTCTACTAACCATAAAGATATAGGTACTCTCTACTTATGGTTTAGTCTAATTATGTTCTTTACCGGTGGTGCGATGGCAATGGTCATTCGTGCTGAGCTTTTTCAGCCGGGGTTACAATTGGTCGATCCACAGTTTTTCAATCAAATGACCACAGTTCATGGCTTGATCATGGTATTTGGTGCCGTGATGCCCGCTTTTACAGGTTTGGCTAACTGGATGATCCCTATGATGATCGGTGCGCCAGATATGGCATTGCCAAGGATGAATAACCTAAGCTTTTGGATCCTACCGTTTGCTTTTTTAATCTTATTGAGCTCGCTATTTATGCCTGGTGGCGGCCCCGATTTTGGTTGGACATTTTATGCTCCACTTTCTACAACATACGGACCTGATAGCACTGCGCTATTTGTATTCTCGGTCCATATCATGGGTATCAGCTCTATTATGGGAGCAATAAACGTCATAGTTACTATCTTCAATATGCGCGCTCCAGGCATGACCTTAATGAAGATGCCATTGTTTGTGTGGACTTGGTTGATTACCGCCTTTCTTTTGATTGCAGTAATGCCGGTTCTAGCGGGCGCTGTGACTATGGTGTTGACTGACAAATATTTTGGTACCAGCTTTTTTGATGCCGCTGGTGGAGGGGATCCGGTGATGTTCCAGCATATATTCTGGTTCTTCGGTCATCCTGAGGTATACATCATGATCTTGCCTTCTTTTGGCATTATCTCGGCCATTGTTCCAGCCTTTAGTGGTAAGCGTCTATTTGGTTATCACTCTATGGTCTACGCGACTTGCTCGATTGCACTGCTGTCGTTTTTGGTATGGGCGCATCATATGTTCACCACCGGGATGCCTGTGTTCGCAGAGATCTTCTTTATGTATTGCACCATGTTAATTGCAGTGCCGACAGGGGTTAAGGTGTTTAACTGGGTTGCGACTATGTGGCGTGGTGCTTTGACCTTTGAAACGCCAATGCTGTTTGCGATTGCTTTTATTGTGTTGTTTACCATTGGTGGCTTCTCTGGCCTGATGTTAGCGATTGTACCGGCAGATTTTCAGTATCATGATACCTACTTTGTGGTGGCGCATTTCCACTATGTGTTGGTCTCTGGGGCTGTGTTCTCGATTATGGCGGCAGCTTATTATTGGCTCCCGAAATGGACGGGAAATATGTATAGCCATAAGCTGAGCTTGCTCCATTTTTGGACCTCAGTGGTATCAGTCAATATCCTGTTTTTCCCGATGCACTTTTTAGGGCTCGCGGGGATGCCAAGGCGTATTCCTGATTATGCTATCCAGTTTGCCGATGTGAATCAGATAGTCTCTATTGGTGGGTTTGCTTTTGGGTTGTCACAGCTTATCTTTTTATGGGTAGTGGTGAAGTGTATCCGCGGCGGAGAGAAGGCTAAAGCGAAACCATGGGAGAGAGCCGAAGGCCTAGAGTGGACGGTACCTAGCCCTGCTCCACACCATACATTTAGTGTTCCACCAACAGATTTTGGCTATAACACGCCTGACTCTAAACGGGCGGAGTAACCCTCATGCCCAGCTCGATGTCTAATAAAAAGCTGACTGCGGTTTTATGCGGTACCACTTTAGCCATGTTTGGCTTTGGGTTTGCGCTAGTACCACTGTATGACATTTTATGTGAACAGCTGGGCATTAACGGTAAAACCTCTAGTGAAGCAGCGGTGGCACCGCTAGCGATGCAAGTTGATACCAGTCGCACTATTAAAGTGGAGTTTATTTCACATATCGCTAACGATTTGCCTTTGACCTTTGAGCCGCAAAAACAGGTGATACAAGTACATCCTGGTCAGGTTGTACGCACGGCTTATTTTGCAACCAATCAATCGAAGTCTCCTATGATTGCTCAAGCAGTACCATCGGTATCTCCAGGGATGGGCGCGACCCATTTTAACAAAATCGAATGCTTTTGTTTTAATCACCAACCCTTACAGGGGTTAGCTAAAGCTGAGTTACCACTGATTTTTTATGTAGAACATGATCTGCCACAGTCAATCCACACCCTTACGTTGGCATACACCCTTTACGATATTTCACCAAAACCTGCTTCTGCGACGTCTGTCTCATCACTTGAGATTGGGAAGCGCTCTTCCACTATGGATGAAAACCTAGGAGACACGTTATGAGTAATAAGCATCAGGCTTACTACATACCTGCGCAGAGTCATTGGCCTTTAGTTGGGGCTATTGCCCTGTTTTTTATTGCCGTAGGAGCAGGCGTAACGGTTCAGACCAAAGATAGCGGTGGGGTATTTGGCCCTTGGGTGCTGGTAATTGGCTTAGTTATATTGCTAGTAATGTTAGCAGGATGGTTTACCAATGTGGTGCAAGAGTCGTTATCTGGGTACTACAGCGCTCAGATAACGCGTTCTTTTCGACAGGGGATGAGCTGGTTTATCTTTTCTGAGGTGATGTTCTTTGGAGCCTTCTTTGGTGCGCTTTTTTATGCACGGATGTTTTCAGTCCCATGGTTAGGTGGTGCGGATAATAACGCTATGACTCATGAGGTGCTTTGGCCTGCATTTGAGTCATTGTGGCCGTTAACTACTACCCCTGATGGTACGATGACAACCGCTATGGGATGGGAAGGCCTACCACTTAAGAACACCATTATCTTGCTGATCTCTTCGGTGACCTTGCATATGGCTCATATCAGCCTTGAACAGAATAAACGTATGGCCCTTATCGTATGGTTAGAGCTGACCATAGTCTTAGCTGCATTCTTCTTGTACTACCAAGGCGTTGAGTATATTCATGCTTATCAAGATATGGGGCTTACTTTGCAATCTGGGATCTACGGAAACACCTTCTTTTTATTGACGGGTTTCCATGGAATGCATGTGTTTCTAGGTACTACGGTACTTGTGGTATTACTGTTTCGGATTGCTAAAGACCACTTTACACCGAAAGATCATTTTGCGTTTCAGGCTGGCAGTTGGTATTGGCATTTTGTGGATGTGGTGTGGTTGTGTTTATTTGTATTCGTGTATGTGTTGTAGGTTTTACCCTTAATAAGGGCGGGCATTTGGCATGACCCAACCAAGTTTTAAGGCGAGTACCAGAAATAATATTACGCAGGCTGATAGCAGCACGCGTCGTCCTAAGTAGCGACTCATAGGCACAGAGCCATCTTCTTTCACCATAATAATCAACGCTTTAGCAAGGTTTGTTAGGATAAAGAGCAGTAGTCCGATGATAATTAATTTAAAGATCAATGGTGACATAAGCGCGTCCAAAGTGCTGTTGAAGACAATATTATTAACCTTAACTGTGGCCGTGTTTGTTGCTCTGGTCAAACTTGGATTCTGGCAGTTGGCAAGAGGGGATGAAAAGCTGGGTTATGAGGCTGACTTAATGGCGCGAGAAGATATGGCACCATTGAATTACACTCAAATTATGAACCAGCCTGCTAATCAATTACTGACTGGTTTTCCGGTGCGGGTTGTACTCGATAGTACCGACCTCCCTTTAGTATATTGGGATAATGTAACCTCGGATTCGGGGGTTGGTTACCGAGTGTTTCAGATAATGCAGTTAGCTAATAATGGGAGTTATATGCTGGTTGAGTTAGGGTTTGTGCAGGGCGGGGTTTCGAGAGAGCGCTTGCCTGTGGTTAATCAGACACTAAAAAATCAGGTGATTGAAGGGCGAGTATTTGAGAAAAGCCTCAATCCTTTAAGCTCTGATTTATTAATAGAACCCCTTGTTCGGGGAGTGCGCATTCAAAATCTTAATCTTGAGCAATTAGGGAGCTATTTTGAACGGGTATTTGTACCGTTTATCGTGCAACCCAGTGTCAGTGTTGATAACCCATTACCTAAGATATGGAAGCCCTATCCAATGACATCACAAAAGCATTATGGCTATGCATTTCAGTGGTTTGCGATGGCTGGGGTTTATGCCTTGTTGATTGGATTGATAGTAGTTAGAAGGAAGAAGAATGGAAGCTAGCCTTAATCAACAGCAACGAAGTGGTCGCTATAAGCTAGTAGCACTATTGGCATTGTTTGTTATTCCTGTCATTGCCGCAAAACTGATCCTATATATGCATTGGTATGAAGCAGGAGCGACCAATAAAGGTAATCTAATAGAGCCTCGAGTTACCTTTAAACAGCTAGGAATAGTGAATCCTATTCCTGACTCATGGCAATTGGTATTCATTGTACCTAGCTCTTGCGATGCAGTGTGTAAGGAGCGTTGGTACTTGCTCAACCAAAGCCGCGTTGCGTTAGGTGCTTACGCTGAGCGTGTGCAAATTGCACTGTATGCATCCGATTCATCCGATCTTGAGTGGGTAAATAGCTTGGCTGATAAGCAACATCTATTGATGTTACCTGCGCGCGAGCTCCCGGTAGTTGAGCAAGATTATCTGCTGGTGGATCCATTGGGACAATGGGTGATTCGCTATCCTGAGGTGCAGGTAGAGAAGGCGGTAAGTCAGAGTAAAGGGTTAATCTCAGACGTGCGGAAAATTCTTAAGCTTTCACGAGTGGGGTAGTAACAGATGCAAGGACGCATACTGATAGAGAGGCGACTGCAAAGTGTCACAATGTTGGCTTTAGTCGTAACTTTTATGGTTATTGGTTTAGGCGCTTATACTCGATTGGCTGATGCTGGCTTAGGTTGCCCTGATTGGCCCGGTTGTTATGGACAACTCACCGTTCCGACTCATGCTAAAGATGTAGTTGCGGCTGAACAGCTTTTTCCCGAGAGGCCAGTGGAGAGCAATAAGGCATGGCTGGAGATGGTTCATCGCTACTTTGCAGGGACATTAGGCACTATCGTATTTGCATTATCTTTGTTGGTTTGGCGATATAAACCAGATATGCGTGGTATCGCAGTCGCTATGAGTGTGCTTATTGTTATGCAGGCAGCTCTTGGAATGTGGACGGTTACCCTTAAGTTGATGCCTGTGATTGTGATGCTGCACTTACTTGGCGGTTTCGGGCTGTTTTGTATATTAAGTTTGGTGTGTTGTCGACTTAGATTTAGCCGAGAGTTAATGATGTATTTGCCGGCTAAGCCATTATCCACCTTGCGCTGTATCGTTGCGGTTGCAACCTTGATATTGCTAGTGCAGATCATGCTTGGTGGGTGGACGTCTTCAAATTATGCGGCATTAATGTGTACCAGTTTACCAATCTGTCAGGGACAATGGGTCTCGCATCTTGATTTTGAAAACGCGTTTACATTCATACAGCCTGAGCATGATAGCTATGAGTTCGGTGTACTTGATTACGGCGCTCGAATGACCATACATATATCTCATCGGATTGGTGCAATGATAACCAGTTTCAGCTTATTGATTGCGATCGTTTTTCTAGTTCGCAGTAAATTGTCAATCCTACAACGCCTTGCCAAGGTTATTGCTATTGGGCTTTTGATACAGGTTTGGCTAGGAATTGCCAATGTTGTATTTCACTTACCTTTGATAAATGCGGTGATGCACAACCTAGGTGCAGCCCTTTTGTTAGTAACCTTAGTTGCGGCTAATCATGCATTATGGGCTCGCGTTGTTATCGCCCCCATTTCTTCTGTGTCAACGAACAAGGAACTGTCGTTATGACTCAATATACCCCTCAAGCAGATACTCTAAAAATACGCAGTTATTGGCGCAGTTATTATGAGTTGACCAAACCAAAAGTTGTTGCATTGATGTTATTAACGGCGGTTGTGGGGATGTGTCTTGCTATGCCTGCTGGGCTGCCGTTACTAGCTGCTAGTTTGGGATTGGTGGGGATAGGGTTGATGGCCGGTTCAGCCGCAGCCTTTAACCATTTAATTGATCAGCGAATTGACGCCATAATGGCTCGCACCTACAAGAGGCCATTGCCATCTGGTGATCTTTCATCTATAAGAGTTTTTGGGTTTGCTACCTCGATAGGTGTATTGGGGTTTGTTATTTTATGGCTAGGAGTCAACCCGTTGACCGCCATATTAACTTTTGCCAGCTTACTGGGATATGCCGTTGTATACACCCTTTATCTAAAACGTGCCACGCCACAAAACATTGTCATTGCCGGGATTGCAGGAGCTATGCCACCGTTGTTAGGTTGGACAGCGGTAACCGGGGAGCTTCATGCTCATGCATGGCTATTAGTGATGATTATCTTTGTATGGACCCCACCCCATTTTTGGGCGTTGGCGATTCATCGACGGGAAGATTACGCTAAGGCAGATATACCTATGTTGCCAGTAACGCACGGTGTGGCGTACACCAAAACTAGTATTTTGTTGTATACCATCTTGCTCGCGTTGGTGTGTGCAATGCCGATTTTAGTCGGCATGAGTGGTTATATCTATATGGTAGGGTCAACGTCGTTAAGTGCAGGGTTTATCTATCATGCTTGGAAGTTAAAATACCGTAGTGATGAAAAACAGGCGATGGAGACCTTTAAATTCTCCATCTACCATTTAATGTTGTTATTTGTGTTCCTGTTAGTCGACCACTACGTGTGAGGCTAGCCTCTAATCCTGAACGGGTTCAACGATATAGCTACAGATTTCTAGCTTGCCGTTGCTATCTGTAAGAGCCCATTGTTCATTGACAAGCATATTAATAGATTCACCCTGAAGGGTTTGCGCCAATAATCGTATACGTAGCTGTGCTGAGATGCCTGAGTCGGTTTCATCGACTTTTATGTCTTCAATAATATGCTGGCAGTTGGGCTTAAACATCTTGCGTATGGTTGAGTACCAATCATTGAACCCAGCATGACCACTAAAGTTTCCTTCAGGTGATTGCCAGAGAATATCCTTAGACAAAGATCGCAGGAAGTATTCACTGCTTTCTGGCAAGAGATCAAATTTTGCAAACCACTCTGTGGCGAGCTTTTTAACCTTGTTTTCTGTTGACTCTAAAAGCTCATTAAGGCGAACACAAAGCTGCTCACCGTGCAATGCCGCTTTTTCTTCAACCCCTTGTTGAGTGTTATATACACCGGGAATAAACACCATTCCGTGGCTATATAGTGGTTTTTGGTAGTTCATCCCAGCAAGGTATGCCGTTTGTTGTAGCGGTGTAAGTAATTGCTCAATAGTAAAGTGGTTGTATCCTAGTGGATCATAAGATTCATTTGGGCCGCCGATGGTAAATGACAATAGGAAGTCTTTGCCTTTAAGTTTGTCCCCTTTTGAACCATAAGCAAAGTTGTAGCTAAATACATCGTCTATCCATTTCTTAAGTAGTGCTGGGATTGAATACCAATACAATGGGAACTGCAGCACGAAGTTGTGTCTTTGCCTCATCTAGCAATCCTTTGTAATCAACACCTTTTGGGATCAGCCCTATGATGCTTAATAGAGCAGTAACATTGTCCACATCGCTATCAATGCTCTCACTAATGCCAGGGTATTGAACCTTGACCGCCAATGGGGTTCCGTCGTCAGCATGGGCTTGATGTACCTGACCGATTGAGGCGCTTGCAATTTGTTTAAATTTGAATGTTATAAAATTTTCTTTCCAGTTGGAGCCTAGTTGTTCAGTAAGAACCTCAGACAGTTGTTTAGCGGGCATGGGGACTGCATCAGAGCGCAGTCGCGCCAGAATGTATGCGAGCTCTGGATTGATAAGATCGCCTGTATCCATGGATAACAGCTGTCCTACTTTCATAGCGGCGCCGCGAAGATGTGCAAGTTGATCTGCTATTCGCTTAATGTTGGCAGGTGTTAGTAGCAAGTCTTTTGTATTGGGGCGTTTACCTTGAGCTAATTGCTTGGCTCCTTCGGTTACCATAGCGCCTCCAACTCTTGTTGTTAAGGATACGATCTTACCGAGTCGTGAAATCCTATGGGTTGGTACTTTACTTTCGTCGCTAGCCATGACGTGCCTTTTAAGATTATTTCTCTAATAATCATACGCACCCTTAAGTTAGTTTGCTCACTTATCATTTTATGAAACTGCACACTTAGCGTAATTGAATAACTAATACTCAATAATCTCATCATGAATTTTGCTCATGTTGATGGTGAGTAATTTTCACTGTGATTTATGTCTCAGTATGGTTGAATAGCACCAAATCCAGTTAGAAGTATAGACGTCTAAAGTGCCAAGATTAACAATATTAGATGGTGGAATGGGGAGAGAGCTTAAAAGAATCGGAGCTCCTTTTTCTCAACCACTATGGAGTGCACAAGCACTGATTGAGTCACCTAAGCATGTTGCACAAGCGCACACAGGCTTTATTGATGCAGGCGCTGAGATCATCACAGTAAACAGTTATGCGTGTGTCCCGTTTCACCTAGGGGAAGCGCTTTATGCAGAGCAGGGTGCTGAATTAGCTAAAAGTGCGGCTAAGATAGCACGTGATGTCGTTGCTCAGTCGCAAAAAGATGTGTTAGTTGCAGGGTCTATTCCGCCGGTATTTGGGTCTTATCGCCCCGACTTATTTAAAGCTCAGCAGGCATTTGAAATTAGTTTAACTCTATTTCAAGCCCAGAACGATTATGTGGATATCTGGTTTGCTGAAACGGTATCGAGTATCGCAGAAGCCGAGGTCATCGCTAAGGTTCTTTCTAATACTGATAAACCTTGTTACTTCTCATTTAGTCTCATTGATGACAACGAACACAGTGCTCGTTTGCGCTCTGGTGAATTGGTGACAGATGCGGTTAAGGTGTTAATTAAACACAATGTTGCTGCAGGTATTTTCTTTAACTGCTCCGTACCTGAGGTAATAGAGCAGGCGATAAAAGATGTTAATCAAGCTCTAGAGCTGACGGGTACCAAATTGACAATTGGGGTTTTTGCAAACAGTTTTACACCGATTAAATCGGATCATCAAGCAAATGGGACGCTTCAACAAATGCGCAATTTCTCACCCGAGGAGTACCTAGAATTTGCCAAAGTTTGGTACAACTTAGGTGCAAGTATTATTGGTGGATGCTGTGGGATTGAGCCTTCTCATATACAGGCATTAGCAAATTGGAGAGATAGCCTTGAAGAATCTTAATTTTGGACTGGCGATTCCAGCTATTGTTTTAGTGCTGTTATTGCTTGTTGTTTCCTCTGTGTATCCAGTTGAGTCTCAAGCGGTAGCAAACGGTGCTATGACCTTTGTTACTCGTTGGTTTGGTTGGTTGGTTCAGCTGTGTAGCCTTGCTCTAGTTGGATTTTTATTCTGGTTGGCTTTTTCAAAATACGGCTCTATTAAGCTTGGAGAAGGTAAACCTGAATACTCAAACTTTTCATATGGCGGTATGATCTTTACCGCAGGTGTCGGTGCGTCTCTTATCTATTGGGGAATTGGTGAGCCGATGTACTATCTGCAGTCGCCACCACTGTTTGCAGATCCGAACAGCTATGCAGCCGCCGCATGGGCGGTGACCTACTCAATCTTCCATTGGGGTGTGACCGGATGGGCAATTTACTGTTTCCCTGCACTACCATTCGCTTATGCATTTTATGTGCAAAAGAAGCGCACACTTAAACTTTCCACGCTGTGTGAGCCAGTAGTAGGTAAAAATCCAATCGTCGCGAGATGTATTGATTTACTTGCTATTTTTGGAACTCTAGCCGCGTTTGCTAGCTCCTTAGCGCTAACAGTTACCCTGTTAAGTACAGGGGTCTCTGAGCTGTTTGGTATTCAAAATAGCCTGTTGTTGCAGGGCGGGATCATCTTACTATTCGTTGTGGTGTTACTTGCGGTCATGCTGGTGGGCTTTAACAAGGGTATCAGCAAGGTTTCCGACTATACCGTGATAGCAGCTATAGCGTTCGCTTTATTTGTTCTATTTTCATCTAATGCACATTTCATATTGAATAACTTTACAGATTCTATTGGCGTAATGCTTGATAGCTATTTCCGTATGTCATTGTGGACAGACCCAGTTCAGCAAAGTGGCTTCCCACAGGCATGGACTGAATACTATTGGTTCTGGTATTACGCATATCTAATCATGATGGGTTTATTCATTACTCGAATCTCCCGTGGTCGTACGATCCGTCAGGTTATCTTGTGTACTATTTCAATGGGCTCACTTGGCTGTGCATTCTTTATCTCAATCTTTGGTGGTTATGCGGTTTGGGCTCAAATGCTGGGTGGCTTCCCCGTTCAGGATTGGATGAATGATGGTGGGCTGACCTTTGCGGTGGTGTCGTTAATTAAAACTTTACCGGCTAAAGATTTTACTCTGGCACTATTTCTCATCATCCAGTTCTTCTTGATGTTGACCACCATGTCTAGTGCAAGTGTTGCTACATCAATGCTGACAACGAATCAACTTGCACTTAGCGGCGACCCAGATAACAAGGTGAAACTCTTATGGGCAGGTGCTATTGCCTTGATAAGCTTTAGCGTGTTCTTATGCGGGGGAGGTATCAACACCATTAAATCCCTATGTGTGGTTGCAGGCCTACCTATGATGTTTATCTACGGGATTTTGGTTAAGCAGTTAATGATGCAACTAAGGGGCACACCCATAGTTGAAAGTGATGAAGACCAAACATTGGTAGCTTCAACAACAGAACTTACCGCTTAATCCTATATATAAAACTAAGTCCCTCGTAGCATTGCTCCGAGGGATTTTTTTGCTTTTGTTGAAACTGAATCGCGATATGTAAGGGTTATCTAACTATAAAAGCGGTGCTATGCTATTTGAAGTTTCAGAAATCATTGAAAGGAAGGATTGGAAGATGGCATTTTATTCAGTATTAGAGGTATCCCCAACCTCAGATTCATGGGGTGCAGAATATGCAGCGGCATCAGGTGCTATCGTTGCCAAGCATGGTGGTAAGTATATTGCTCGTACGACCAACCACATGCGTCTAGAAGGTGAGGGTGAAGACCCGATTGCACGAGTTATACTGTGGTGGCCATCCAAGGAGGCTGCGTTAGCCTTTATGAATGATCCAGAATATGCACCGCATCTAAAGGCAAGAACCGAAGGCTCGATTAGCCATCATGTGCTGATTGAAGGCTTGGAATAACCCTAAACAAATCTCACTCGTTTTAGGTCCGGAAAAAGGCTAGATACATAAAGTATCTAGCCTTTTTCTTTGCCAGTTAACCCGTTTGGCATGTGTTTTTTCTTGATATTTAACCTAGGCTACTAGCGTTATACTTGAGGATAAAAAAACATACCTAGTCATGTTATATAAGGTAATTATGCAACGAAATACAAGCCATACCATTATTGCTGTATTTGAGCAGTTAGAATCCCATTACGGCTATCTTGTATGGTGGCCAAGTCAGGACCCTTTCGAGATTATGTTAGGCTCGATACTGGTGCAAAATACCAACTGGAATAACGCCCAAAAAGCCCTAGATAATTTAAAGCCCGACTTAAAAGCCGATACTATTTTGCAAATGGATGTGACGGATCTCGCGCAAAAGATAAGACCAAGCGGTTATTACAATCAAAAGGCTCTCAAGATAAAGGCATTAACCCAGTGGTATGCCAATTACCACTTTGATATTCAACTCGTAAGAGAGCAGCACTTTGATGTACTTCGTAAGCAATTACTCGCAATCAAAGGCGTGGGAGGGGAGACTGCAGATGTGATTTTAACCTATGCCATCGGCAAGCCTTCGTTTGTAATAGATGCCTACGCGCGCAGGATTTTTTCTCGCTATGGTATGCCTGTACCTAAATCCTACGAGGAACTGCGCGCTCTGATGCAACAAGCTATTCCTGCAGATACGACCACCTATGCATACTATCATGGGCTTATGGTTGAGCATGGCCAGACCTTTTGTCGAAAAAAACCTCTGTGTGGTGACTGTCCTTTATCTAGAACCTGTTTGAAGGTAGAAGTGAAGGGATGATCTAGTCTTATAGTTAGCGTGAATATAGTGTGAATTTTTTGAGTCTGATCCCATAAAACAGTTTTGCTAGTCGTCATTTTATTTCTGCTAGTTATTATTCATCGAAACGTTTCGATGAATGCGCTCTACATTATAAAATGTGTTACATAAAAGCGCAAAACAAGGCTCTGATTATGAAAAAAAGTACCCTAATTAACTCGGAAATATCTTACTTAGTTGCAACCCTAGGCCATACCGATGAGATCACCATCTGTGATGCTGGCTTACCCATCCCTGACCACGTACAACGAATTGATCTAGCGTTAAGCCATGGTGTCCCTTCTTTTATCGAGACCGTCAAGGTGATACTCACTGAGTCCCAAGTTGAAGGCGTTGTGATAGCTGAAGAGTTCAAAACGGTAAGTGCCAAATTGCATGCGGCATTGATGGATGAATTACAGACTGAACAGGCACGCACTGGCAAGGCTATCTCAATCAATTATGTATCTCACGAGGAGTTTAAACAACAAACGCACAATAGTCGCGCTGTGGTTCGAACTGGTGAGTGTACCCCATACGCAAATGTGATTTTCCAAGCGGGTGTTGTCTTTTAATCTAATTGAGTTTGAGGAAGTGGTATGAAACAAGCCATTTTACAGCTATCCCAGATAGACAAAGCCTTTCCTGGGGTTAAGGCGCTAGATAAAGCGGGTTTGAATGTGTACCCAGGCCGAGTGATGGCTCTAATGGGTGAGAACGGCGCAGGAAAATCGACTCTAATGAAGGTGTTAACGGGGATCTATTCTAAAGATGCCGGCACCATTCGCTATCAAGATAAATCTGCAGCCTTTAAAGGTCCCAAGGATTCTCAAGAGGCGGGTATTAGCATTATTCACCAAGAACTTAACCTTATTCCAGAGCTAACTATTGCGGAAAATATCTTTCTAGGCCGTGAATTTACCTCAAAGTTAGGTCGCATCCAGTGGGATAAAACCTATCAAGAAGCAGATAAGTTATTAGCTCGACTTAATGTAAAACACAGTGCTAAGACCCTGCTTGGTGAGCTGAGTTTAGGTGAGCAGCAGATGGTTGAAATTGCGAAAGCGTTATCGTTTGAGTCAAAGGTTATCATCATGGATGAACCGACAGATGCTCTAACCGATACGGAAACCGAGTCTCTATTTGCTGTTATTCGAGAGTTAAGAGAGCAGGGCTGCGGTATCGTTTATATCTCCCACCGTCTCAAAGAAATCTTCGAGATCTGCGATGACATCACCGTACTTAGAGACGGCAAGTTTATCGGTGAGTGTCAGGTTTCATCTACCGATGAAGATGGGCTAATTGAGATGATGGTTGGCCGTAAACTCGATGAACAGTACCCCCGTATTGCGGTGAGCCATGGTGATCTTTGCCTTGAAGTTAAAGGCCTAACCGGCTCTGGTATTCACGATGTGAGCTTTAACCTCAAGCGCGGTGAAATCTTAGGGGTTTCAGGCTTGATGGGGGCTGGGCGTACGGAGTTAATGAAGATTATCTATGGCGCTCTGCCAAGTGAGCGAGGCGTGATTAATCTAAATAACCGAACTATTAATCCTGCCACTCCACAAGATGGGTTAGCCAATGGCATAGCTTATATCTCTGAAGACCGTAAGGGTGATGGCTTGGTCTTAGGATTGTCAGTCAAAGAAAACATGTCGCTTTGTTCGCTAAACAAACTCACTAAGGGTGGGCGTATCCAGCATAGTGATGAGGTAGTGGCGGTAGATGATTTTATCCAGCTATTCAATATTAAAACCCCAACACGCGAGCAGATTATTGGCAATCTTTCTGGGGGTAATCAGCAAAAGGTTGCGATTGCTAAAGGCCTAATGACTAAACCAAAGGTTCTTATTTTAGATGAACCGACTCGTGGTGTAGATGTTGGGGCTAAAAAAGAGATCTATCAATTAATTAACCGCTTTAAAGCAGATGGAATGAGCATCATCTTAGTCTCCTCAGAAATGCCAGAAGTACTGGGGATGAGCGACCGAATTATTGTGATGCACGAAGGTCGAATTAGTGGTGAATTTGATGCCAAACAGGCAGACCAAGAGAAATTAATGGCGTGTGCCGTTGGCAAAAAAATCAAAGAGGTAGCAGCATGAGCAGCAAGGCTATGAACAAAACAACAACCGAACCTAGTGTGAAGAAATCCTTGATCAGTAAACAATGGCTAATTGAACAAAAGTCATTGATTGCACTATTATTTTTGATTGCAGTAGTGTCATTCTTAAACCCGAATTTTTTCACGCTTGATAACATCCTAAATATTCTGCGTCAAACCTCAGTTAATGCAATTATCGCAGTGGGCATGACCTTAGTTATTCTCACCGCTGGTATTGATTTGAGCGTCGGCTCAGTGCTAGCCCTGTGTGGCGCTTTTGCTGCCACCATGATTGGTCTCGAAATCCCCGTAATAATAGCCGTACCCACTGCATTGTTAGCAGGAGCGGCGCTCGGTGCAATTAGTGGTGTCATTATCGCTAAAGGTAAAGTACAGGCGTTTATAGCAACCCTAGTCACTATGACCTTATTGCGCGGCGTCACTATGGTTTACACCGATGGTCGACCTATCTCAACCGGCTTTACCGACACCGCTGACGCCTTTGCTTGGTTTGGTACCGGCTATGCGTTTGGTATTCCAGTACCAGTGTGGTTGATGGTTATCGTATTTGCATCGGCATGGTATTTGCTAAACCACACTCGCTTTGGTCGTTATGTATATGCCCTTGGTGGTAATGAATCTGCAACTCGTCTATCTGGTATCAATGTTGACCGCGTCAAAATGGGTGTATACGCCATCTGCGGTATGTTGGCTGCACTGGCCGGTATCATTGTGACCTCTCGTCTATCTTCAGCTCAGCCTACCGCAGGTATGGGTTATGAGCTTGACGCTATCGCAGCAGTTGTACTGGGTGGTACAAGCTTGATGGGTGGTAAAGGACGTATTATGGGAACATTGGTCGGTGCGCTTATTATTGGCTTCTTAAACAATGCCCTTAACCTGCTCGACGTTTCTTCCTATTTCCAGATGATTGCCAAAGCTGTGGTGATTCTGCTGGCGGTAATGGTAGACAATAAAAATAAATAAGTTTTTCTACAACCTACAACCATTGGCTAGCAATGCCAGTCAATGGATAAAACTAAATGGTTGAACCTGTACCTACACAAGGAAATTATAATGAAAAAACTCACTGCTTTAATCTCTGCAGCCCTACTGTCTTCAACAATGTCTGTTTCAGCGCATGCTCAAGATACGATGGCAATTGTTGTTTCAACTCTTAACAACCCATTCTTTGTAACTATGAAAGATGGTGCTGAAGCTAAAGCCAAAGAGCTGGGCTACAACCTAATTGTTTTGGACTCGCAGAATGACCCAAGTAAAGAGCTCTCGAATGTCGAAGATCTTACTGTGCGTGGTGTTAAGGCTATCTTGATCAACCCAACAGATTCAGATGCAGTATCCAATGCAATCCGTATGGCTAACCGTTCTAATATACCTGTACTTACCTTAGACCGCGGCGCGAACCGTGGGGATGTGGTGAGTCATATTGCATCAGATAATGTTGCTGGTGGTGAAATGGCTGGAAAATTCATCATGGAAAAAGTAGGTGAAACTGCGAAGGTTATCCAACTTGAAGGCATTGCGGGTACGTCTGCTGCACGTGAGCGTGGCGAAGGCTTCATGAAGTCAGTAAAAGAAAGCAAAATGGAAGTTCTAGCCAGCCAGCCAGCTGATTTTGACCGCACTAAGGGTCTTAATGTAATGGAGAACCTGCTAGCCGCAAATCCAAATGTACAGGCAGTGTTTGCGCAAAATGATGAAATGGCGCTAGGTGCATTGCGTGCTGTGCAAGCATCGGGTAAAGATGTGATGATCGTTGGCTTTGACGGGACTGATGATGGTATTGCAGCGGTTAACCGTGGCTTGCTTTCTGCAACAGTTGCCCAGCAACCAGACTTGATTGGTGCTCTAGGTGTTGAGACTGCGGCTAAAGTCCTTAAAGGCGAAACCGTTGAAAAGAACATCCCTGTGCCTCTAAAGGTTATTGCTAAGCAGTAATATGTGATGTTTGTTTAAGCCCCCTTTTCCTTTTTTGGGGGCTTATCAAATAGGTGTGAGTTTTTATAAAGAGTTCACACCTATCTGAATATATTATCTTAATTTACAACTCGTAGAGGGCATCCCATGAGCAAACTGATTGTTTTGGGCAGCGTGAATGCTGACCATGTTTTGCAGGTACCATCTTTTCCTCGCCCGGGAGAGACCTTACACGGACACAAGTATCAAGTGATTCCTGGTGGCAAGGGGGCCAACCAAGCAGTTGCGGCGGCTAGGTTGAATGCCGATGTTGGGTTTGTAGCAAGCGTGGGTGATGATTCATTTGGTATCAATATTATTGATAGCTTCAAGGGTGATGGTATAGATACACAAGGTATCAAGGTTGTCACCGATCGCCCGACAGGTATCGCAATGATCCAAGTGGCAGATAGCGGTGAAAACAGCATCTGCATCTCAGCTGAAGCTAACGCTGAGCTTACTGCACAAGTTATTGAAAGTGATCTTAGTGCGATAGCCGAAGCGCAGTATCTATTAACTCAGTTAGAGACACCGTTGTGCGGCATCCAAAAAGCCGCGCAACATGCAAAGCAGCACGCTACCCAGGTGATCTTAAACCCAGCTCCAGCCTGTCAATTATCCGATGAACTGCTTAAATTAATTGATATCATTACGCCAAATGAAACCGAGGCTGAAGTGCTCACTGGTGTCGCGGTTGTCGATGAAGCGTCGGCGCAATTAGCGGCTAATAAGCTCCATCAAAAGGGTATTCGCACAGTGATGATAACCCTTGGTGCCAAAGGGGTATGGGTGAGTGAGAATGGTGAAGGGCAAATTGTTGCCGGATTTAGGGTTGAAGCTACAGATACTACTGCAGCGGGAGACACCTTTAACGGCGGTTTGGTGACCGCACTTCTAGAAGGTAAAGATCTGTATCAGTCGATTGTGTTCGCACATGCCGCTGCTGCAATATCTGTTACGCGCTTCGGAGCTCAAACTTCGATTCCAACTCGAAGCGAAGTTGAAGCATTTTTAGCGAAATAAGAGGCAAATATGGCGACAATGAAAGACATCGCAAAGCACGCGGGGGTATCTACCTCTACAGTAAGCCATGTGATTAATAACAGTCGCTATGTGAGCGAAGAGATATCCAAGCGAGTGAACAACGCAGCGAAAGAGCTCAACTATTTCCCGTCAGCGTTGGCGCGGAGCTTAAAGCTGAATCGAACCAATACCTTCGGTATGTTGGTAACCAATAGCACCAACCCTTTTTTCGGTGAGGTTGTGAAAGGGGTTGAGCGTCACTGCTATCAGCTCGGCTACAATTTGATCCTATGTAACACCGAAGGCGACCATGCTCGCATGCGAGATTCAATTGAAACCTTGATGCAAAAGCGAGTAGATGGGTTGATCTTGATGTGTCCTTCTTTAGAAGGAGAAAATCTTGAGGTGTTTGATAGGTATCCTAGCTTGCCGGTAGTAGTTATGGATTGGGGGCATATCAGCTTTGAGGCGGATAAGATCCAAGATAACTCACTACAAGGTGGCTATATCGCCACTCAGCACTTGATTGACAAGGGACATCAAGACCTAGGTTGTATTACCGGACCTTTGATTAAGTATCAAGCTCAAAAACGCTTTGAAGGATTTAAGAAAGCACTTAATGACGCCAACATGACGGTGAATCCCGATTGGATTGAAGAGGGAAATTTTGAGTGTGAAGGCGGATACGATGCTTTCTATCGCTTACTTGCAAAAGGAAACTTACCCTCGGCATTATTTGTATGTAACGATATGATGGCCATGGGGGTTATAAATGCTGCCACCGAAAGTGGTATACGCATCCCTCAAGATCTGTCAATCATCGGCTATGACGACCTACAGATTTCTCGGTTTATGGCTCCCGCCCTTACCACTATCCATCAACCTAAGTTTCGTTTAGGAAAGGCTGCGGTTGATGCGTTACTTAACCGGCTGAAAGGTCCGGACACTGAGTATGAAATCGTTGAGCTTGAGCCAAAGCTCACCGAGCGTCAAACCGTTAGCGCTATTATCTAGTTGAAATATATTCGGGACTGTCCCGTTTCTAATATGTTTGAAAATATTGGGACTGTCCTGAATAAAACACCTTACAATCAACTTTATTTTGATAGTGGGTGCTAACTTAATGGTCATTGCTTAGAAGTAATGGGCTATCTTCTGATAGCGCTGTTTGATATGTTCGATTAGCATTTTTATCTTTTGAGGTGGGTATTTTGAGTAAGGGTAAACGGCATAAATCCCAAGATTCTTTGCGACTTGCTCAGGAAAAAGGTCAATTAAGGTTCCTTTCTTTAAATCCTGATAGACAAGACAGCGGGGTACATACGCGATCCCTCTTCCACCTAAGGCTGCCTTGCGCAGTGCACCTGCGTTATCAGTAGAAAACGTTCCTGAAACGTGCACAAAATAGTTGTTGTCCCTAGTTTTAAACTCCCATTCGTTGGCGCCGGTTAATTGATAGGCGTATTGCAAGCAATTGAATTCTGATAGTTGATAAGGGGATAACGGCCTACCGTTTTGTGCAATGTAAGTGGGAGAGGCGCACACTATCCATTGTGAATCGATAATGTGCTGAGATACTAAGCTCGCTTGCTCCATATAACCCGTCCGAATCACAAGATCGAACCCATCTTCAATAAGCTCAACAAAGCGATTATCTAGAGACATATCTACGCTAAGGCCTGGATTTTGATTACAAAACTCTGATACGGCATCAGCCAACAATAGGTCCCCGGAGATAGTTGGGACCGACATCTTGATATGTCCTTCAATTTTCTCATCAAATTTAGATACGGCATCTAATGCTTCTTGCGTGGCTTGCCTCACATTTCTAGAACCAATATAGAGGGCTTTTCCTGCCTCTGTAAGTGATAGCTTTCGGGTACTTCGATATAGAAGTTGCACTCCAATTTGTTGCTCTAAACGAGAGATACGCTTACTGACAACAGAGTTTGTAAGGTTATTCCTATCAGCTGCTTTGCTAAAACTGCCAAGTTCGACTACCTGAGAAAAAAGGATTAGGTCATTAGAATTCATTGATTATGTCATTTTAGGAAAGTATCAATGTCATTGTTTCCATATATCGAAATAATGTAAAGGGTTAAGTTATCAAAGTGTTAACAGACGTTTAATTGAACGCAACAGTATGCTCATAGAAGAACAAGGATATAACTACCATGAGTGATACCATCTTAGCCCTTATTGCTTTTTCACCTATTGTGGTGGCGGCAATATTGTTGGTTGGCCTAAATTGGCCAGCAAAACGCGCCATGCCAGTGGCGTTTGCGTTAACGGTAGTGATAGCGTTAACGGTATGGGATATGTCAGCAAACCGAGTGTTGGCTTCAATATTTCAAGGATTCGGAATCACCATTTCCGTGCTTTGGATAATCTTCGGTGCCATCTTCTTGCTGAATACCCTCAAGCATACTGGGGCAATCTCAACGATCCGTAATGGCTTTATCAATGTATCACCAGATAGGCGTGTGCAGGCGATTATTATCGCATGGTGCTTTGGCTCATTTATTGAGGGTGCGTCCGGCTTTGGAACACCAGCGGCAATAGCGGCTCCGCTATTAGTTGCGATTGGTTTTCCAGCTCTAGCCGCAGTGTTGATGGGTATGATGATCCAATCAACTCCAGTTTCATTTGGAGCGGTTGGTACACCGATTATTGTTGGGGTAGATAGAGGATTAGATACTACTGCAATCAGTGCTGCTCTACTGGAGAACGGCTCTAGTTGGGTGGCGTACCTTCAGCAGATAACCGCTGGTGTGGCGCTCATCCATGCTGTAATTGGTACCCTGATACCAGTGCTTATGGCGATGATGTTGACACGCTTTTTTGGTAAGAATAAGAGCTGGACAGAAGGGCTAGATATTCTTCCTTTTGCACTATTCGCAGGTTTAGCCTTTACCATTCCTTATGCGTTAACGGGTGTGTTCTTAGGACCTGAGTTCCCATCTTTGATTGGCGGTTTAGTTGGCCTTTCTGTTGTGGTATTTGCCGCAAAACGTAACTTCTTAGCCCCTAAGAAAACGTGGGATTTCGAACATGAAAGTAAGTGGCCAGCAGAATGGTTAGGCTCTCTAAAAATGGACCTTAAAAAAGAGACGGCTAAGCCAATGAATATGGTTGTTGCATGGCTTCCATATGTTCTATTGGCTGTGATTCTAGTGGCGAGTCGTGTCAGCACGGAATTTAAGTCGTTGCTGACCAGTATTAACCTTGGGGTGAGCAATATTCTTGGTGAAGCAGGCGTGAGCGCTGCTATTCAGCCTCTCTATCTACCTGGCGGTATCTTGGTGTTTGTGGCCCTGCTAGCGGTGCTGATCCAGACTCAAAATGTAAAGCCATTGGTAAAAGCGTTTGGTGAATCAAGTAAAACCTTAATCGGGGCTGGATTTGTATTGGTGTTCACCATCCCTATGGTACGTATCTTTATTAACTCGGGAGTCAATGCGGCTGATTTAGCCAGTATGCCAGTTACAACCGCAACCTTTGCCGCTGGACTAGTTGGCGATGCGTTTCCTGCATTGAGTGCAACTGTCGGTGCACTGGGTGCCTTTATCGCAGGCTCAAATACGGTGTCTAATATGATGTTCAGCCAGTTCCAATATGAGGTTGCACAGACATTAACTATATCTAGCGTGGTGGCGATTGCTCTGCAAGCTGTAGGTGCTGCGGCGGGTAATATGATTGCGATTCACAACGTAGTTGCCGCGTCAGCGACAGTTGGGCTACTCGGTCGAGAAGGGGCTACGCTGCGTAAAACCATTATTCCAACGGCGTATTACTTGTTGGCTGCGGGTCTGATTGGATTGATAGTGGTATACGGATTTAAGTTTACTGACTACCTAATGTAGGACAAAGCTAGAGGGCGTTGGACGCCCTCTGATTTTCTTTCAATACCAACGAGCTGACTATGATAATTTCTTCTCCAAATGACTTTCGCGCTGCCGCTAAATCAAAGCTTCCACCCTTTTTATTTCACTACATAGATGGTGGAGCAAACTCTGAACACACACTAGGTAGAAACACCAGCGATCTACAACAGGTGGGGTTAAAACAGCGCATACTGAGAAACATGGAAGGCCTTAGTTTAGATACGGAATTGTTTGGCGAAAAGCTAGCATTGCCGGTAGTACTTGCTCCGGTAGGGCTAACGGGGATGTACGCGCGACGTGGTGAGGTGCAAGCGGCAACTGCGGCAAGTAACAAGGGAATTCCGTTTACCATGTCTACGGTTTCAGTCTGTCCTATTGAAGAGGTTACACCAAAGATTGACCGCGATATGTGGTTTCAGTTGTATGTACTCAAAGATCGTGGATTCATGAAAAATGTCCTCGAGCGTGCAAAAGCCGCTGGGGTGAAAACCTTGGTGTTCACGGTAGACATGCCAGTCCCAGGCTCTCGTTATAGAGACATGCATTCTGGTATGAGTGGGCCTAATGCCGCTATTCGTCGCGTGATGCAGGCGGTAATGCACCCAGATTGGGCGTTGCAAGTGGGCTTGATGGGGAAGCCACATGATCTGGGCAATATTTCGACCTATCGTGGACAGCCTACCAACCTTGAAGATTACATCGGCTGGTTGGGCAATAACTTTGACCCATCAATTTCATGGAAAGACCTAGAGTGGATCCGTGATTTATGGGATGGACCTATGATTATTAAGGGTATCCTCGACCAGCAAGATGCTAAAGACGCAGTTCGTTTTGGTGCCGATGGCATCGTAGTCTCAAATCATGGCGGAAGGCAGCTTGATGGTGTGTCTTCAAGTGTTAACGCTTTGCCATCGATTGCCGATGCGGTTAAAGGCGATATAAAGATTTTAGTGGATTCTGGGATTCGTTCAGGACTGGATGTGGTGCGTATGCTCGCCCTTGGCGCTGATTGCACCATGATCGGTCGCTCATATATCTATGCTTTGGCCGCCAAAGGGCAGGCTGGTGTTGAGCAACTTATTGAATTATATGAAAAAGAAATGCGAGTTGCTATGACTCTGACGGGTGCTAAAAGCATCAAAGAGTTGAATAGGGATGCGCTAGAAACCACGCACCAAGCCTTGCTTAGCGGCAAGTTGCTGTAGCGAAAACTAATAATAAGAATTAACCAGTGAAGCCCTATTGGCTTGGCTGGTGTCTGTCTCAGGGGAGAGGTATGAGCCGGAATAAAGCCAAAGATATACAAAAGTTAGTTGAGAACTTTAGTCAAAAAATTGACGAAAAACGCATTATTACCCAACAGGATCAATGCCTTGCATATGGTACCGATGCCAGTTTCTATCGCCTGATCCCACAAGTGGTACTTAGGCTAAAAGATCTTGATGAGGTTATTTTTGCCATTCAAAGTTGTCGTGAACTTAAGGTGCCGTTTACCTTTCGTGCGGCAGGTACAAGCCTTTCTGGTCAGGCGGTTTCTGATTCCGTTCTTATCACCCTCACTGACGATTGGCGTGGACATCATATCCATGAAAATGGCCACAAGATAACCCTTCAACCTGGTGTTATTGGCGCAGATGCAAACAAATACCTAGCCCCTTTTTCACGTAAGATTGGGCCAGATCCAGCATCAATAAATACGTGTAAAGTGGGTGGAATAGCGGCAAATAATGCCAGTGGTATGTGTTGTGGTACCGCGCAAAATTCATATCGAACCCTAGAAAGTATGAAGATTGTCTTTCAGGATGGAACTCTGCTCGATACCGCTTCAAATGAGAGTATTGAGAGCTTTAAGAAAACCCACGCCCAACTGTTAGATGGTTTAACTCAGCTTGGGATGGAAACGCAGAATAATCAGGATTTACGACAGCTGATAGAACATAAGTATCGACTGAAAAATACCACGGGTTATTCATTGAATGCTCTGGTTGATTACCGCGACCCGATTGATATTTTGCAACACCTTATGATTGGTTCCGAGGGTACCTTGGGATTTATTGCTGAGATCACCTATAACACTGTGGTTGAGCATGCCCATAAGGCTTCGGCATTATTGGTCTTTGGTGATATTGAACAGGCAAGCCTTGCGGTTACCACGCTATCAAAGTTGCCAGTGGCAGCCGTTGAATTGATGGATGGTCGAGCGCTTCGTTCTGTGGCAAATAACGCAGGTCTGCCTGAGTTTATTAAGACGCTAGGTCTTGATAGCACTGCACTATTGATTGAGTGTCATGCAAGTTGCAGCCACGAGCTTGAAGATAAGTGTGCTCAAGTGATGTCGGTATTATCTGATTTTACAATTCCTCACTCTGTAGATTTCACTTCACAAAAGAAAACAACCGATACCTTGTGGTCTATCCGCAAGGGTATGTTTCCTGCGGTAGGTGCGGTGCGTGATGTAGGCACTACGGTCATTATTGAAGATGTTGCCTTTCCTGTGGAGCGACTGGCAAACGGCCTGCGCGACCTTCAAGCTCTATTTGATGAATACCAATACAATGAGGCAATCATCTTTGGGCATGCCTTAGAAGGTAATTTGCACTTTGTATTTACTCAAGGGTTTGATTCTCAAGTCGAGATAGAGCGCTATGGCGCTTTTATGGATGAAGTGGCGCAGCTGGTTGCGGTTAAATATCAAGGTTCGTTGAAGGCAGAGCATGGCACTGGGCGTAATATGGCTCCATATGTTGAACTTGAATGGGGCAAAGATGGCTACCGCTTGATGCAACGTATTAAGCAATTATTCGACCCGCAAGGGCTGTTAAATCCAGGCGTTATTATTAACGATAACCCTCATTCGCATATTGAAAACCTCAAGCCAATGCCTGCTGCAAATGAGATTGTTGATAACTGCATTGAGTGTGGGTTCTGTGAGCCTGTATGCCCGTCACGGACATTGTCACTGTCACCGCGCCAGCGTATCGTGTTATATCGTGAAATTCAGCGTAGGCGTGCCGCGGGAGAAGCCCCTGAGCATAGTGAGCTAGAAAAAATCTTTGAATACCAAGGGCTTGATACCTGCGCTGCCACCGGATTGTGTGCCGATCGTTGTCCTGTCGGGATCAATACTGGCGATCTTGTTAAGTCACTACGCACCGCAAAATATCAAAAGTATCAAAGTATCGCGCGCTGGACTTCTGAACACTTTGATACCACCACCAAGCTTGTTAAAGCAGGCTTAAAAGTAAACCAGTTAGCGATGAAGGGGCTGGGGGAGAATAACCTTGGCAAAGCCAGCAATGGGCTACGTAAGCTATCACGCAATACGGTACCTCAATGGCTGCCAGAACTGCCAACGGCTAACTCTCATAAAGCGCAAGCTCAAGGTAGTTCTGATAAAAAATTGGTGTATGTCCCTTCGTGCGCCTCTAGAACTATGGGGGCTCAGGCTCAAACTGACGATAAACGAAGCTTGACTGAGGTCACGTTATCACTGGCTGAAAAGGCGGGCTTTGAGGTAATTATACCTAAAGGGTTGGACGATCTTTGTTGTGGTATGCCATATGACAGCAAGGGTATGAGCGCCCTTGCTAAGACAAAGTCACAACAATTGGAGCAGGCGATATGGCAGGCAAGCGATAACGGGACAGTCCCGGTATTTATGGATACCAGCCCGTGCGCTAAATTGAGCCAAGAGCAATTTTCTAAGCCACTTAAAATTGTTGAACCAACAGGACTGGTGTTTGAGCATCTCTTGCCTCATTTAAGCATTGAACAAAAGCAAGAAACCGTAATGCTACATGTAACCTGCAGTTCAAAACGGATGGGAATTGAAGGGCAGATGCTAGATCTGGCTAAGGCATGCGCATCAGAGGTAATTGTGCCTGAGCATATCGCGTGCTGTGGCTGGGCTGGAGATAAAGGCTTTACTACGCCTGAGCTTAACGCCGCCGCGGTTCATCCGCTAAAAGAACAGGTTCCCGATTCTTGTACTAGAGGCTTTAGTAATAGTCGCACCTGTGAGATTGGGCTTTCTCACCATAGTGGGGTCCCATATCAGTCTATTCTGTATTTGGTTGACGAAGTTACCCGTTAGTATCTTCAGCTACACAATCTGCGCCCAGTTGATATAAACTGGGCGTTTTTTTATGCCAAGGAAGTCGTCATGAACCCAGTGGATATCGGTAAGGCCTACGATCAGATAACTGAGCGTTGGACAAGTAATAACTTCAATATGAACAATGGGATAGAAGCCCATAAACGAGCGCTAAGCTTTGTTGAGAATAAAGGACAGGCACTTGATATTGGCTGTGGTTGTAGTGGACGCTTTGTTGATTTACTACTCGAAGAGGGCTTTGAGGTTGAGGGGATAGACGTTTCTCGCAAAATGATAGACATTGCGTCAAACAAACATCCTCAGGTTCGGTTTATTCACGCTGATATATGTGAGTACCCACTATCGAGGAAATACAGTTTTATTACGGCTTGGGATAGCCTTTGGCACCTTCCACTATCACAACAAAAATCCACCTTGATTAAGATAGTTGATAGCTTAGCTAGTGGAGGGGTATTTATTTTCTCTTTCGGTGGCACTGAGCAAAGTGGCGAACACAGTAATGATGTAATGGGGCCAAAAGTCGCGTATTCGAGCTTAGGCTTGAATGGATTTTTGCAGTTGTTTGTTGGGCTTAGGTGTAAAATACGGCACTTGGAGTTTGATCAACACCCTGAATTACATACCTACCTGATTATCGAAAAAATCTAATTACTCGATTTCTTGGCGTAGCTGGTTGAGGTATTGACGCATGAATATAGCGCGCTTAGTTCCTTCTTTTTGGCCAGATTTTGTCTGCATAGTTTGTGGTAGCTTAAATAGCTTGCTAAAAAAGTGGTCAATACAATAGCGTTTGTCATCTAATTCGCGCTTATCTGCGAAAGGGTCTTGTGCCTGATAGAGGGAGGATGACAACTGAGTACTTACTTGAATGCAGCGTGCTATGCCAATGGCGCCCAACGCGTCTAGTCTGTCGGCATCTTGAACCACCTTAGCTTCAATAGTTTGTGCGCTAATATTGGCGCTATAGCTATGTGCACTAATAGCGTGGTAGATAGCCTTATGGGTGTGGCTTGGGTAATCTAATTCGATGAGAAATTGTACTGCCTTATCAGCTGCGAGCTGCGAGGCTAGGTGTCTATCTGGGTGGTCTTTCGGTAGGTTGACACAGTCGTGTAGATAGGCGGCTGGAACGACGATGTCCAGTTGCGCCTTTTCTTGATTGGCTAATAATTTTGCAGTTTTGACCACTCTTTTGATATGGGATATATCGTGCGCACTATCGGTTTTCATCTGCTCACTGATAAAGCGTAAAAATAGCGATTCATATTGCTCGAAGCTGCTCATAGCGATTTATCTGTAGGAAAGATTTTATTGAAATATTCTAGTACCAGAATGGAATCTGGGGTGAATGTTATTCCAAGTTGTTGCGCGTAATCATCGAAGAACTTTTGATGCGCTTTCTTCCACCATTCAAGGGTCTTGTCTCCTTCACCTTCCAAGGTTGCAAACTCTTGCCCCACATCTTTAAAAGCACAGGTTTCGACTCGTTCAATTTGTATGATACAAACGGGATTCTGTTGCCAATCTAATACTACGGTTAGGTCACCTGCTTTGGGTAAGGGAACACCTTCAATATCGTAGCCTGACTTTAGGCTACATGAAGCGCGCTTTTGATGGTTGTTGATGAGTTTTGCGCACTCATTGGCGTTAAATTCATCGGCACAAAAATGCTCAAAGCTGATGCGGCTGAGTGGATCTATTTGATTGTTGTTTAAGGTATTTAGGTAGGTATCTAGATACTGCTTCTGCTTACAAGTCATAGGTGCACTCACTTTCATAATGAGTTATTTATTCTATAGATTGTACAAAGCAAAGGCGTGATTTAGCGCAGTATTTGGAGAAAATTAGAGCGATAAATAGTAACTATCACGGTCACCGATAAGGGACCGTGATAGTGAAAATGATAGTTCTAGGGCTTATAGGTTTTCGCCGTAGATATCAAAGTTGAAGTATTTGGCCGCAATTTTGTCATAGGTTCCATTGGCGCGGATAGCGGCAATAGCTTTGTTAAACTTCTCGGCTAGTGCTTTATCTTGTTTACGTAGCGCAAGGGCTGTGCCTTCACCGATATATGCTTTGTCCGTAACCGCTTCACCTTTAAATGTGAATCCTTTACCAATGTCTTTTTCAAGGAAAGCCAGTTCAAGTTGGTCAGCGTTGCCAAACGTGGCATCAAGACGGCCATTTTTCATATCAAGGTAGACTTCATCTTGTCCTGCATAGCGTTTGATTTCAGCTACGTCACTAAACTTATCTGTTACATAGCGATCATGAATAGTACCTTGCTGAACACCAATTACTTTACCTTTCAGACCGGCTTTATCCATGCTGAAGTTTGTATCGGCTGCTGCGACGAAGCGAGCAGGTGTTTGATAGTATTTATTAGTAAACAGAATGCGTTTCTGACGCTCTTTGGTGATACGCATAGAAGCCATGATAACGTCTGATTTGTGAGCGAGTAGGCTTGGAATAAGTGCATCCCAGCCTTGAGATACCCAAGTACATTCTAGCTTTGCTTCTTTACAAAGAGCGGCAGCAATTTCAATATCAAAACCCGTTGGTTCACCCTGTGCGTTTTTATAGTTAAACGGAGGGTAGGTAAAGTCAGATGCTAAGCGAACCTCTTTTGCACTCACTACTGTTGAAGCTAAGGTTGCGGCAAATGCTAGGGCCATAATGATCTTTTTCATGTTTAAGTCCTTTATAGTGATGTTTGAGGGTATTGGCAGATCAAATCAGCGACTTCGAGCATAGATGCTTGTGTGCCGATGGTGATTCTTACACAGTTATGTAAAGCGCTTTCATGGCTTTGATTACGCGTCACGACCCCATGTTTCTTTAAATAATCAAACAGGTTAACGTCCTGCTTGGTGCGAATAAGTACAAAGTTTGTTGAAGATGGGTAAATAGTTTCTATCCAAGGTTGCGCTTTAATAGCGTCTACAAACGTTTGCTTTATGTGAATAAGCGCTTGGGTATTATCCATCGCGATCTTGATCCCTTGCGTAGATAGGGCATCAAGAACGATTTTTGCTGAGCAATCTGGCATTGGATAAGGTGGAATGAGCTTTTGAACAAACTGCATTACTTCGGGCGCGGCCAGGATAAACCCGCAGCGCACTGCAGCTAAACCAAAGGCCTTAGATAGGGTTCGAATTACAACTAGGTTTGGGTAGTCTTTGATGAGTGCCACTAAGTTGCTGTGCAATTCAAACTCAATATAGGCCTCATCGACAACGACCAAAGCCTTATCGGATGTGCCTTCAAGTACCTTGATTATATCATCGCGCTTGAGCAGATTACCGGTTGGGTTATTTGGTGAGCACAGGAAGACCAAGCTTGCTGATGACGCTAATTGAATCACCTGGTCTGTGTTAAGCGAGAAGTCAGGTGCCAATAGCGGCGCATCAAGGGTTTCAATGGCAAGCGCATCGGCACAAAACTCGTACATTGCATAGGTTGGAGAGGTGATTAAAATCTTGTCTTCACCTGGTTTGCAAAAGGTGCGAATCAATAAATCAATGGCTTCATCTGCACCACGTACCGCTACCGCTGGAGTGTCTGTCTCGCAATATTCTTGATAAGCCTTGGCAATATCATGGGGCAAAAAATCTGGATAACGATTGTAGTCGCTATCAGCTGAATTATATTGAACACCTTGCTCTAACTCATTCGCATTTAGCCACAGCCGGCCTGAGCCACCAATACGACGTGCGGATTGATACGGTATTAATTTTTTTATACTCTCAGGCGCTAGTTTTTCTGCTAAAGATGTCATTGTTGAGCAGTCCTTTTTGCATTCAAAGTCATCTTAATGACCTTAAAGTGAATATCTATTGTGTTTTTTTAATAATTTAGTCAAAAAGCTATTGAGAGTGAATCGAAATAATTACATACTACCTATGATAAAAACGCATACCTTGGTAATTTAATGAAGCATCACCTTCCAACAACTAAAAATCTGCAAGCTTTTTTAGCTACAGCGCAACACCTTAACTTTACTCATGCAGCGCAGGCGTTAAATATGACGCAAGGCGCGCTTAGTCGGCAGATTCAAGCACTGGAGGATGTGGTTGGGGTTGCTCTTTTCTATCGGCAGGCGAGGGGACTTAGCTTAACCCCACAGGGAAGTAAGTTTATTCCCTTGGTTGAAGATATTCTTACTCGTATGCGAAATGCGATGTTAGAGGTTGCGGAGCGTTCAAATCGAATCAAGTTAAATGCACCGAGTTGCCTTACCTCTTGGCTACTGCCTAAATTAATGTCATTTCAACAGTTCTACCCGGATATTGAAGTGGAGCTAACTTCCAGTATTAAGCATCAAGTTCTCCCCAATTTTGATGAATTTGACTTGGTTATCTTATATGGAAAGCCAACACAGTCGTTATCCGTAACCCAATATGTGCTGTTTGATGAACTTCTGACACCGGTATGTTCTCCAGAATTGTGGAAAGTGACCCTAGATGATGACTGGCAAGAGTCAGACCTTTCTCGCTTTACATGGTTGCATGCAGATATCGAACAGCAAGATTGGAAGCTATGGATAAAAAGTAGAAATAGCGGTTTGCAAAAAGCGAAGCGCAATCAGACATTTTCGACACTCGATCAAGCCATGAATGCCGCACAGCAAGGATTTGGAATTGCAATTGGAGATATTACTTTGGCCAAGCAGGACTTAAATATGAATCGATTAATGCGTCCCTTCGAAACTGCGGTTGCATCGGGACAAAGTTATTGCTTATTGAGACCTGAGCAAGCCCAAGAAACATCGATTGACTCATTTATAAACTGGCTATTAGAGCAGAGCGCCACGTAACATTTCCTTGCAAATACAAATGAGAGCTAGAAGCGGTATTACGATACTGGTTTAAGCAAACATGGACATCTTTGCTAGCATGATAGTACGTCTTTAAATAGAGATAGTTATGAATAGTCGCAGTACCGGTTTTGGGTTGGTGTTTACGGGTATCACTTTACTGCTGTTAGAAGAGATCTACGCTATTGCCCTACTAGAAAAGCTTGGCCTTGAACGTGAAATGAATCTAATTATTATTCTGTTATTAGTAGTGACGGGACTAGTTATGCTGTTACTTAAAAAATATATGAACCGCTAATCTAATGATGCTAAGGATATTAGGGTGCTGTTTGTTGTTTTTCACGCCATTAGTTTGTGCTGATAATGTGCTGGAACTTAAATATCAGAAACGCCTAACAACCGAACAGAAAGCTTACCAGCTGGTGATTGAAAGTGGAGTAAATGAACAATTTACGGACTTAATCGAGAGCTTATTTCCATTCAAACAACGCTTAACCCTCGTCTATGGTGGTGAAGAAGGGCCACTGTATGACCCCGAATCACATACTATATTCATCCCTTATACATTTATTCTTGATACTCAATTTTATTTTGCCAAGCACCGCCCCAAACAAGACGTTGAGCAAGGGGTGATAGATACCTTATTGCATACTTTGCTGCATGAGGCAGGACATGCATTGGTAGAAGACCAAGATATCCCCATCCTAGGTAAAGAAGAGGACGCGGTAGATAACCTAGCGACCTTAATAATGCTTGGGTATTTAGACAACGGGACTCAAGCCGCTTTGAATGCCGCAGGTATGTTTGGTTACGAATCTGAAGATGGCGAAGAGTATTATGAACTAGGCGAATACGCTGGAGAGCATAGCTTTGATTTACAACGCTATTTTTCTACATTATGTCTTATTTACGGTAGTGACCCACAAGCCAACGCAGATCTGCTAGATGAAGTAGAAGATGATTACCTTCCCCAGCAACGAGAAACCTGTGAAGAGAGCTACTTGCAACTAAATTATAACTGGCACAGATACCTGAAAGGCAAAGCGCAGTAACAGAGTGCGACTCAACGGGACTGTATTGATGGTCGAACGCTTAAAGTTCCGGTCATATCACTCCAGAATCCAGAATCCAGAATCCAGAATCCAGAATCCAGAACCCAGAACCTAGGTCCCAGCTCCCAGGACCTAGATCCTACCATCGTTTCAGCCCCTCAGCTGTCAAAATACACTCCGCTACTTGATATTAATATTCCTATCACGTTGGTCGTACATATCTGGTGTGGTGTGCACACCACCGGCATAGCCGGCTTTTTCTAGTGTTTCACGTACGTCTTTTACATCCTCAGTGGTTACTGGAATATCTCGTGCGCCTAAATGATAACGAACAAAGGTGATAAGATCGGCTAGCTGTTGATCCGACAGTACATCTTCAAAGCTTGCCATCGGCATGAAGTTTTTATCTTCAACCAGATAGGTTGGCTGAAGACCACGTACCGCCACTGCAATAGTATTGAATGGGTCGCGATGCATTATGATGCCATTGTTTAATAGCGCAGGGGCGATAGGCTCGCGTCCTTTACCATCATCTCCATGACAAGCACCACAGGTTTGAGCATAGGTTTTATAAATCTCGGTTTTGTAAGCGCCTTGGCTAAAGCCTTTTGGTTTTAACACCACCGAATCCGTTGCGATGCTGTTATTTACATCACCTTTGAGTAGATAATAAGACATACTTTCAACGTCTTCTCGAGTCATTAGACTGAGACTGTTCTTAATTACATCGGCCATACCTGCAAACGCGGTGCCTTTGTCTGAATGCCCTGTGTGCAGGAAGTCAGTAAGAGAGTCTAAGTCCCATCCATCTACGTATAATTCATTGGCGGTAATATCTGGAGCATTCCAACCATCAATGATATTGCCTTGGAAGATACGGTCGCTAATAATCGCTTGGGCGAGGTTTCTCGGGGAGTGGCACTCAGAGCAGTGACCAAGACCGGCTACCCAGTATTTTCCTTGTTGCCACTTTTCAATATCTTCAACGGTATCACCCAATTCAGCTGGTACCTCATAAGAGAGCGGGGCGGTATCCATGAATACAACATTCCATCCCAACAAGCCAAGGCGGATATTGGATGGGAATATCATACTGTTGTCGTCATTGCGGCGAGGAACCGCAGTGATAGATTGTAGGTACTCCCACATATCGCGCATGTCTTGTTCTGAGACGTGTTGATATGAGGTATAAGGCATTGCCGGATACAAGTATCCATGGCGCCCTTTGCCATCGACCAGTGCCGCTTTAAAGTCATCAAAGTCATATTCACCAATACCCTCACTGCTATGAGGAGTGATGTTGGTAGAATAGACGGTACCAAATGGTGTCACAAAAGGCAGTCCGCCAGCAAAGGGTTCGCCCCCTTCGGCGCTGTGACAGGCAACACAATCACCTGCATGCGCTAGGTACTCTCCACGAGTAACAGCACTTTGGTCTAATTTTGCAAGCTTGTCATCATAGTCAAGGCGCGCCTTGGTTAGCATGGCACCGATAGCTAGAATCTCGTTGCGAGATAACTGCTTTTCAAATGCAGGCATGACGTTATTGAGGCCATAGAGAATGGTATGTTGGATCTCTTCGATACTGCCGCCATGTAGCCAGGTGTCATCGGATAATACGGGAACGCCCATATCTTGGTTTGAATGAGAGCCATCGCCATGGCAAGCAGAACAATACTGCATAAAGGTTTGTTTACCCAACTCTACCTTGACGGGGGGGACATCGGTATGACGTTGATTGAGTGAGGCTAAGTAGTAAGATACTTTGGCGATTTCATCTTCAGTGAGTATCTCTAAATAACCCGCCATGGCACCGTTGCGCCCCTTCTCGATAGAATGCAGGATTGCCTGATCGCTGCCCCCGTACATCCAGTCATTATCGATAAGGTTTGGAAAATGCTTTTGTCCTTGAGCGTTGTCTCGGTGACAAGCGGCGCAATGAGTTTTAAATAACATTGCTCCGCTATTGGTAATGGCATCATTGGTCGCTAGTGAGGCTAATGATACGTCAGATAGTTGCGCAAACTGTTGGTCTAAATTGGTAGTAGGAGTACTGAGTTTATCCTCACTCTGCTCCCAATCTACTAAGCCGTGCCAGTTTCCCATTCCCGGGTATAAAATAAGGTAACCAACGGCTATTACTAAGGCTATTGCGTAGGCGATAAACAATAGTTTAGGTGCTGGTGCATCGTTTTCAGCCACGCCATCAAAGGTATCTAAGGTTTTGTCAGCGTCGGCGGTGTGGTTTTTTCTCCAGTAATAGACCACAACAATTATCATCACGATAGAAAATGAGATGATGCTTAGGATGGTCCATAAATTCCAAAAGTTACTCATTACATGGCCTCCGCTGCGGTATCAATCCCTAGGCTTTGCAGGTAGTGAATTAGTGCTTCACCCTTGGTTTTTCCTCTTACCTGAAGTCTTGCATTCGCGATGTCTTCATCGGTATATGGCACGCCAAGAATACGCAATGTCTCCATCTTGTTGGTGATATCGTCACCGGAGAGCTTTTGTTCAAATAACCACGGATAAGCGGGCATTATAGAGGTCGGAACCACAGCTCGAGGATCAACCAAGTGCAGTACATGCCATTGGTCAGAGTATTTGCGACCTAGATTGGTTAAGTCTGGTCCTGTTCGCTTTGAGCCCCATAAATTTGGGAATTCGTAGATATCATCCGACTCTTGATTGGGCCTGCCATTGCGTTTGGTTTCCGGTTCAAGAGGGCGCACCATCTGGGTGTGACAAACATGGCACCCCTCACTAATATAGATATCTCGCCCAGCGACCTGCACTGCGGTTAAGGGTTTAGCTAGGCTGCCTTTGGCGATATCGTCGCCACGCACTAGGTTTGGAACCAATAGCACTATGATGGAAAATGAGGCAACGACTATAGTGGTGATGATCAAAATCACCACTGATTGAGTGAAGTCTTTATTCATGATTTTATCCCCCGAGCAAGGATAGGTCTGGGCATATTCACTGTGCGATAGAGGTTATAGATCATAAGAACCAGGCCAATAACAAACAGTGAACCGCCAAAGAATCGAAGAAATAGCCAAGGTGCTTTGAAGTCCATAGCTTCCACGAAACTGTAGATAAGCTCACCGTTTTCTTGTTGAGCTAACCACATATACCCTTCACCAATACCCGCTACCCAAAGGGCTATGGCGTAAATTGCAACCCCTGCATGGGCTAGCCAGAAGTGCCATTTGATTAGGCGATTTGACCAGAGCTGCTCTTTACCCCATAGGCGAGGTATAAAGTAATAAAATACCGCAATACCGGACATCCCAACCCAACCTAATGCGGCGGAGTGTACATGCCCAATTATCCATTCACTGTTGTGGGCGACCATGTTAAACCAGCGAATTGCTAATAGTGGACCTTCAAACGTTGCTAAGCAGTAATAGAGTACCGCAGAGAAGAAGAACAGCATTATGTAATCGTTCTTCATTTTTTCTTTGTTCTGCCAGAGTGTCATACCACTATTAAATGCCCCAGCCCAAGATGGTAGCCAAAGAATCAAGGACATCACAATACCAATGTTTTGCAACCAAACGGGTACAGATGAGTACACTAAGTGGTGAGTTCCAGCCCAAGTATAAAAACCGACTAGACCCCAGAAGTGAATAACGGATAAACGATAAGAATAGATGGGACGCTCTGCTACCTTGGGAATAAAGTAGTAGTTCATACCTATGACACCTGCAGTCAATAAGAAGCCTACAGCGTTGTGTCCCCACCACCATTGAACTATGGCATCTTGTGCGCCGGCAAACACCGAATACGATTTGGTAAGTGAGGCAGGCATTGCTAGGTTATTTACAATAAATATCAATGCGATAACTATAATGAAAGCGGCAAAAAACCAGTTGGCAACAAAGATATGATTGATCTTTCTTTTGGCTATGGTGCCAAAGAATAGAATGGCATAAAGCACCCACACCAGTACGATTAGTAGGTCGATAGGCCACTCTAGTTCAGCATACTCTTTTGAGGTGGTATAACCGAGAGGTAAGGTCAGTACTGCCAGTAATAATACCAACTGCCATCCCCAAAATACCATCCATGCGAGGCTCTTGTTGAAGAGTTCGCAGTGCCCTGTTTTTTGTGCGATATAGAGAGAGGCACCCATCAATATATTGACCACGAAGCCGTAAATAACCCCGGAGGTATGTAGCGGACGCAATCGGCCAAATTGAAAATATTCAGAATTAAAATTTAGGATGGGCCAATAGAGTTGAGCGGCAAGGATCACACCGATTAACATCCCAATAAATGCCCAAGTGACAGATGCCACCACAAAGTATTTAACGACCTTAGTGCTGTAGTCGGGAGTTGTTGTATCCATCATGTCCCCTGATTACTTAGCGTCACTGCCGAGTTGTGAGTAAAAGTATGAAATATCTCGGATGTCCTGCTCAGAGAGCGTATCAACCTGTTGCTGCATCAAGATAGCTAATCCACTGGTTCGTTCACGCGCTTTGTAGTCTTTAAGCGAGGAGATGAGGTATCCCATTTTTTGTCCCCGAAGATTGGGGTAGGGATCGAGAGTTGAAATGCCATCTTTACCGTGGCAGGTCATACATACCTTTGCTTTTGCTTTACCAATTTCGAACTGTTCATCTTTGGCTGCATCTGCTGTGGCGGTAAAGCTTAATGCCGCCATCAAAGTCCAAACTAGCTTCATATTAAATCCTTTTTAAGCTACTCCTGTAATCGGATTACAGGCAGGGAATAGCAAAAAGTATAGTTAATATATAAAGGATTGCTGTATATCGTGTTGCGGATGTTACTTAAAAATAATCAAATACCGCAATTTGAACGCTTTGGGCTCTTTTTGACTAGATGGTCTATCTTAATTATTGAATTAAATACTTTTTTAGCGCTGTGCAGAGCTAAGCATAACTGTCAGTTATCCATAAGTTTTCAAGTTAAGGGGTGTTATGGGTGCCATGTTATCAGTAAGACAAAAGGCCAATCTCTATCTTAAGCTATTTAGCTTTAACAAGGTGCCTATGCTGTGGTTGTGTCGACCTAAAATCATTCGTATAGACGATGATATGGTCGAGGTTAAGGTTCCCCTTAGAAGGCGCACCAAAAACCACTTAGATAGTATGTATATAGGAGCGTTAGTGGCAGGGGCCGATGTTGCGGGTGGGTTTTTGGCCGCGATGAAGGCTCAAAATCAAGGCCAGCCAATATCGTTAGCATTTAAGGGCATTAAAGCTGATTTTATCAAAAGGCCTCAAAGTGATGTGCACTTTATATGTACTGAAGGTGCCAGCATTGATGACATGCTAAATGAAACCATATCAACTGGTCAGCGAGTAAATAGAGATGTAACTATAGTTGCGACCTGTCCCAAGTTAGAAGGTGATGCTCCCGTTGCAGAATTCAAGTTGACCTTATCACTCAAGGCTAAGTAAACTCGGTGCAAAGGAGAATTTATGCATAAAATTCGATTGGCACTGCTGCTTGTGTTAGGGGCTTTCAGTTTACCAAGTCAGGCGACGACTGGTTTTTTGGATTCAGAAAGTAGCCAAGGGTTTTCTAAGGTGTGTTTTTATGATGTGTTAGGGGATACCCATGCGCTGAATTTGAAATCGACCGATATATGCCCTCTTACGCATGAGTTTGAGCTCACGCCTAAGCTACAACCTGCGGCCCCAGAAGCTCAAAAAACGGGTTTCTTTAAACGAGAAAAAATTGAGGGCTTTAATAAGCTCTGTTATTACGATGTATTAGGTGAGAGCTATATTCTTAATATAGGGAGTACAGAAATCTGTCCTCTGACCTATAAGTTTTAGCACGAAACCTTGTCGCGTTATAATTATCGGGATAACGCTGTGATAATTATAACGCTTATGACTAATTTAAAGGCTCTTGCTCTTAATCTGTCGATTTATTAGATGTTTACGATAACTTTACCAATGGCGGTGCGACTGGCTAGGTGATCATGCGCTTTACCTACCTCTTCTAGTGGAAACTGTTGTGGATCAACAATTGGTGTCAGGCCGCCTTCTTCAGCAATGAGAGTCATCGCCTTTAGAATATCACCATGCTGTTGCCGATTTACATTGTAAATCATCGGAATGAGCATAAATACGATGTGTAAGGAAAGCCCCTTAAAATGAACCATGGAGAGGTCAAGTTCAAGGAAAGAAACCGTCGCTGCTATTTGCCCGTTGAGTTTGGTTGCTTCAATCGAGTTTGGTAGGTTTTCACCACCTACAGAGTCAAAAACGACATCAAACCCTTCACCACTAGTGTACTTTGTAACGTAATCAGCCACGCTTTCGGTATTGTAGTTGATACCGGTCGCACCTAGTTTTTCCATCAGCTCAATCTGTTTATCTGAGCTTCCTGTGGCATAAACATCCGCTCCAAAATGTTTGGCAAGTTGGATGGCTATATGCCCTACGCCACCCGCTCCACCATGCACTAATACCTGATGTCCTGGTTTGAGGCCTGCTCTATTTAGACCTTCATAAGCAGTAATACCGACCAACGGAATTGCAGCCGCTTGTTGCATCGAAAGATTTTTAGGTTTGTGGTATATCAGGCGCGCATCTGCAAGCATATATTCAGCCAGCGCACCGGGGAGATCGCCCAGTCCTCCGGCGCAACCATATACCTCATCCCCCACATCGTATCCATCTACATCATTACCAACAGCTTCAACAACTCCAGCAAAATCCATGCCCAATATAGCGGGTGATGCAGGGGAAAATGGAAGTTCGGGTCCCATCTGTCGAATCATCATATCAACAGTATTTACGCTGGTAGCGGAGATCTTAACCAACACATTACCTGCCGTTACCTCTGGCTTGGGGATATCATCTAATACAAAGGCATCACTGCCACCAAACTTATTCACAACCATCGCTTTCATAATGCCTAATTCCTATTGAATACTAAACAGCACATTAACTGTAGGAGCGGAACCGCATACTGACAAATTGGACTCTAAATATTTCGTTTCAATTTAGGACACACACCACTTAGCCTTTCCAAATGCCTATATAAGGTGTGTGTCCTTAAATGTTAAGGGGGCGCTAGGGCTATGTTGGGTAGATTTATTGCTGAATATTTAGGCTTTTTTATGAGGTGAGGTCACGGGATTGTGATCAGGATATTTGTATTGTCATATGAAACTGATATTCTGGCGAACACATGTAAGCTGAAATGTTGATTATGGAGTTATTGTGAGTGCAAAACGTCCACCACTATTGTGGTTTAATATTTTTATATTTACTTCGAGCTTGCTATTAGCGCTCGTAGCAACACCGCTATACGCAGTTAGCCATGGGCTAGGCTGGGAGCATCTAATATGGTTGTTGATAGCGTTTAGCTTTACTAATTTGTCGATAACCGCAGGCTACCATCGGCTATGGAGTCATAAAACCTATCAAGCGAGCTCAATCCTTAGGGTGATCTTTGCAATAGGCGGTGCGTTTTCTTTGCAAAATAGTGCATTACATTGGTCGTCAGACCATAGAGATCACCATAAGCATGTAGACCATGATAGTAAAGACCCATATTCAGCCTCACGCGGTTTTTGGTATTCGCACATGGGGTGGATGTTGCGTGATTACAATCATGAGACCTATTTCGATTATAAAAATTGTCGTGATTTAAAAAAGGATAAGATTGTCCAGTGGCAGCATAAATACTACGCGGCGCTGGCTATAGCGACAAACTTTGGCTTTCCTATCTTGCTAGGGATTATCTATAGCGACATCGTGGGAATGTTTTTAGTCGTTGGCGCGTTGCGATTATTCTTGAGCCATCACACCACATTCTTTATTAATTCCTTAGCTCATATCTGGGGTAAACAAACCTTTACTAACAAAAATTCAGCTCGGGATAATGGCGCATTGGCATTCCTTACCTTTGGAGAGGGCTACCATAATTTCCATCATCTGTTTGAGAACGATTATCGCAATGGTATTGATTGGTGGCATTACGACCCAACAAAGTGGCTGATTAAGGGGTGCTCTTGGATTGGGTTAACTGAAAAGCTGCGTGTAACTCCTCAATTTAAAATAGAGAAAGCGCGCGCCACTATGCTGCTGCAAAATGCCCATCAGAAACTACATACAATGGATGTAAACCCAAGCCTTGCTCATAAATTAGAACAGGACTTTGAATCTCTGATCGAGAGTATGCATGACTATTACGATAGTAAAATGCAGTTGTTGCAAAGCAAGAAGCAGCAGATATTGAAAAGCCATGAATTGGAGCTACTAAAGCACCGTCATCATAGGCTCAAAGAGCAGTTTAAATATCAGCAACAGATGTGGATGAGTGACATAAAGCGCTACGCCTAACTTTATTAAACAGTACTCATAAAATAGTGAAATAAAAACGGGACACACACCATAAATTTGGTGTGTGTCCCGTTTTGTTGAGGTGGGTTCAGCTAATCGTTATGCGGTTTATGTCTTTAATTTAGGGGGTAATATGCAGCGGATTATTAGCTCATGCCACTTGTTGATTATTGCCAAATTTAGAATCAAAAGATCCAATCAAGTCAAAGCTTGAATCTAATGCTATTAAAGCACTTGAATATTTTTTAGCAGGTGTTGGGCGTTGTTAATTGATGCTAGGCAACATCGTGGTTAGACCCGTATTTTAGAAGTAATAAGCCAATGAAGAAGCTCATCCCTTTAGTTTTGATCCTGATAACTGGACACGCCTTTGCCAAGGATGCCAAGCACCTTACTTATAATTCTACCCATATAAGCAGCTCTACCGTTGATGATGCGAGTGCCGCGGGTGGTTCATTCTATGCGACAGATATTAATAATGGGTTTGGTTTTAAGGTTGGTTATGATGCTTATAGTGGTGATTTAGACGGACATATCGTATCAGTTGGTGCAACCTATAATATTACTGATTGGTTGTTTGTTGCCCCGACATTTGGGCTCGCTAAGACCAAGATCAATAAAATAAACCATACCAATCCAGTTGGCGGTATTGATGTGATGGCGAATGTGAGCTGTTTTACCTTTGGTGGCGGCTACTACTATACCGTAATTGAACATACTGATATGAGCATGCTTGGTTTTAAACTTGGGTTTAATTTCTAAACTTATCCATCACTCTTTATGTGTTAAGAGCGAACCATTGGGTTCGTTTTTTTTCATCTGGAATCTCGGTTGTTATAGCCCAGCCAAATGGAAACACCTTGTTTCATTTTTGTGATAAATGTGTTCATTAAATCCATTAGAATCAGCGCCAAACTTACTCATAGTGTTGATAATAATGAAAAAAAATCATTCCCCTTTACTAATCGCGATGGCGTTTGCTTATACACCCACAGCTTTTTCTCATGGTTGGACTGAGTTTCCTGAAGCTAGACAATCAATTTGTTATGAGCAAGGTGGAATTTGGACGGGTAATATTCCCAATGCAGCCTGTAAAGCTGCGTATGATGAGTCTGGGAGTTACCCCTTTGTCCAGCGTAATGAAGTGGCAATTAATATCCCAGATTACACCAACCAGGCCGTCGTTCGACAAATGATCCCAAATGGCACTTTGTGCTATGCCAATGATTTACAGAAAAAAGGACTTGGCGTAGAACACTCTGCATGGACTCGTACTGAAATTTCTCCAGGCACTTTTGAGCTGATTTTTAATGCAACAGCTCCGCATAACCCATCTTACTGGGAAATATTCATTACTAAGCCTGGTGTTGATGTAGCTAAACCACTGGCATGGGATGACCTTGAGTTGCTCCAAGAATATGGCAATATCGCGATTGATGCGCACAGCAAATATCGAATGAATGTAACCATTCCAGCAGATAGAAGTGGTGATGCGGTATTATTTACTCGTTGGCAGCGTATTGATGCTGTAGGTGAAGGTTTCTACAACTGCAGTGATATCACTATTACAGGCTCAGCGCAGCAGCCACCAGTTGAGCAACCGCCAGCAGATACCGAAGGAGCTTATCTACATCAGGGCGCTAATTTTGTGCCAGCTGGGGTTACTCTAGAATCAGCGCAGGTTGGTGATGAGGTTAAATATGAAGTATTCAATAAACACGGTGAAATCCACAATACCTTTACCTTAAAAATTACCCAAGACAATCAAAACGATTGGGATCGCTTGTTAGCCTCTCAAGTGAGTGGTTATTACCAAAGCTTCCATTCAGGTAATGTGTTTATTGGGGCGTGGCATGATGCGATGGATCACTACATGTACTTTAGAGACAACCTGCAAGCGAACTACTTCAATTCAAAAGATGATCGCGCCTCGGGTTTGTTTTCGATTGTAGAGGCGCAGGATTCTGATCTAGAGGCCATCATTACGCCGCAAATACTGACAGAATTATTGAGCGCACAAGTAGAGTTTGGTCAGTTGGTAGTACTGCATCCAAATAATACTCAAGGAAGTTTTGACAGCGTTACATGGGAGCAGTTATCTGGCCCGTTACTTAGCACTGAGATTGGTAGCCAAAATGAATTGTTAATAAAAACCGATTCAGTCGATAACACGCAACATCATCAAGTAACCTTTAAGTTGTTGGTGTCTGATAGTTCAGGCTCAGATAGTGCTATCTATAGCTTTGACATCTTGGCTGCGGCTGCCGATATTCCTGAAACACCTGAAACACCTGAAACACCTGAAATAAGTGCGTGGGATGCCACGGTTGTTTACTACGAAGGGGATAAGGTTACCCACAATGGTAAGGTGTGGACGGCTCATTGGTGGACTCAAGGTGAAAATGATGAACCAGGTACAACCGGCGAATGGGGTGTTTGGCGTTAAGCTCTAACTACACTTGCGACTGTTGATTTGAGCGGTCTAGTCTTGCAGCTAGGCCGCTTTTGTTTATAGATGATATGAATTATCCGGTGGTGATTTTAAGACCAAAAGCCAAAGTAGGTTACTATTATACACATCCATCCCTGTTACTTGAATGTATCAGTATAGGGGCTTTTACCATGAATGCGCGCCCCGGTAGTTGGGTGGGTGAAGTAAATATCACTAGCGTGGAGCATTAATCTCGGCAATGAGATACTTGCTTGTTGGTCAAGATTGTTGGTTGGCGGTGAAAGGTTATAAAGGTCACAGCCAATAATAGGATGGCCAAATTCAAGGCTATGAATACGTAATTGGTGGGTACGACCGGTAATAGGGGTGTACTGCACTAAAGTACGAGGTGGGTTATTCAATCGACGGATTACTTGATAATCGCTAATGGCACTTTTTCCGCTATTGTGGCAAATTTTTACTCGTGGAAACAACGCCTTATCTTTAGCAATAGGCGCCGAGATTTGACCTGTGTCAGATTCAACCCACCCAGTAAGCATGGCTACATACCGCTTTTGTACTGACCGCGCCTGAAACTGCTGATTAAGACTCTTCGATGCCTCATGGTTAAGCCCTACGACCATAATGCCAGATGTGCCAAGATCTAGCCGATGTGGTAATTTAGCGTTTACAAAAGCCGGAGTTGCTTGCTCAATCTGGGTCGCTTCTTGGCCGTGCACTAAACGATAGTGCACTGAATCCCAATTAAGAGGGTTCTTACCTGACAAGCTTAATAAGCCACTGGGTTTATCGATCAATAAAATGTCATCATCTTGATAAAGGATCTCAACTCTTCCTAGGCACTTAGGTGCGACAAAATTATCAATAATCTCTTGATTGGAAGGGTTAGGATGAGGCATTCATGGGTCCTTGTTGGGATAGAATCATCTATAAACAAAGGGCAGATATGCTCCCCTCTGTTAGTTGTGATTACTTCTCTATTAGTGATACAAATTCTTTAGCAAAAGCGCGGAAGGTTCTCGGCTTGTTTCCGGTTACCTTTTCTACTGTCGTAGTAACGTCAGCATAATCACCCTTGGCAAACCATGCCATGATCTCCGCTAGTTTCTCAGCACTCCAGTAATCCATTCCCGCTTCTTTCATAGCCGACTCTGCCGCTTGTTGAGGTATAGCGATATAATCGATCTGTTTTCCAGATAGCTCGCTTAATATTTCAGCTTGCTCGGTAAAAGTCAGTGCTTCAGGACCCGAAATTAAGTAAGTTTTGTTTTGATGATCAGGCTTGGTTAATACCGAAACCACCACTGTTGCTACATCACGAATATCAATGACACTCTGTTTTGCTTGTGCCAGCGGTAAGAAAAACTGCCCCATCGCATTGATTGTGCCAAGACTGGCATAAAGATTCTGGAAGAAGGAGTTTGGTTGCACTATGGTATAGCTAATACCTGAGGCCTTAACGATATCATCTGTTATTACATGGGTGCGTATAATCTCGGATCCCGCATCGGATTTAGCCCCCATACCTGAAAGCTTCACAATCAGTTCGACATTGGCATTTTTAGCCGCGGCCACAATATTTTCTATCCATTTTTGATTATTAGGATGGGCAGGCATTGCAACGTATATCTTTTTAATGCCGCGCATCGCTTCTGTCATGGTATCAACATTGTCGTAGCTGCTTACACGAACCTGACTTGGAGCAACGTCGAGTGTTGTTGCCGCATCTGCGTTGCGAGCCATAATACCGAAATCAACCTGTTGCTGTTTAAGTTGACGTACAACCTCTGAACCCGTATTGCCTGTCGCACCTAATACTAGAATTTCCATCATTAACCCCTTCGTTATCTCATTAATCTAATCATAATCTACAGCGTAAATGGAGTGCGCTGTGTTGTATGGGGGTACTATAGTAAATATCAAAAACATTGATTAGAGGGTTAAAATGCACTTTACTATCCCACATATGGGATTGTTAGGGTTTAGAGAGAATGAAAGAACTATCTGCTTTACCGCTGTTTGCCAAAGTTGTGGAGTTGAGTAGCTTTGCTGAAGCTGCGAGGCAGTTGAGTGTGCCAACTACAACGGTGAGTCGAAAAATACAGCAGCTAGAGCATGACCTCGGTGGTAAGTTGCTTAATCGCTCAACACGCTCGTTATCTTTAACTGAGTTAGGGGAGCAAGTCTTGCCTAAGGCTCAGCTGATAGCTGAAACAGTTTTTGAGCTGTACAATCAAGCGGAAGATATGGCTACTCAGCCTATTGGCTCCTTAACTATCACAGCACCTAAGGCCCTTAGCCAAGACTTGTTAGCTCCTATCATCGCTGAGTTTAGAACACTTTATCCAACTATCCGGATCAACTTAGCTTCATCAAACCGCTATCAAGATCTTACCAAGCAGAGTATCGACTTCGCCTTCCGATTAGGCCCGCTACATGACTCGAGTCTGATGGCATTGACCTTATCCCCAGTTAAATATGTATTAGCAGGCTCTCCGCGCTACTTCGCTAACTATGGGCAGCCAACTCACCCCAGAGATCTGTTCCAGATGCCTTGTATTCACAATCATATCGAGGGGTACTTCCTTCCTTGGCGATTCAACTACAATAGTGAAGAGATCGAAGTTACCAATAATTCAGAATTGATTTGTGATGATTTTAATGTGACGAGAGAGCTTGCCTTGCATCACGTTGGTGTGTGCTACTTACCTTATTCGTTACTACGTGAAGAGATTGAAGGTGGTGTTATGAAACCGGTCCTGGAACAGTGGATTCCACAAGAGAGAACGCTGTTATTGGTGTATCCTGATAAGCGTCACTTACCACTCAAGTCCCAGCTTTTTATCGAGTTTATACGTAGTAAGCGCCAACAATTCAAACAAAAATTATTAGGTTCAACAACCTAAAAGTGCTGTTTCAAACAACGTATTCATGCTTACTATGGTTATTGAGTTAACTTGTTTATAAGTAATGCGTTTAGAATAATTACTCTCACTTGACCACTTTCCCAAAGGGACTCATCTCGGTGTATCAGTTACTCGCAAAATATACGGTGCAACATCCCAAGGTATTACAGCTTTTTAATTACCTCCCGTCGACGATGAAGGGCTGCATACTTGCCCTTATTTCAACGGCCTTATTTACTATTGTTGGTATTTTCGTGCGTAAGCTAAGTGCAGATTTCGATACCTTTCAAATTCTGTTTTTTAGACAGCTGATCTTTATGCTATTGCTTGTCCCAGCTGCCCTAAAAAGTATTAATGTGTTGCTAAGACCTAACAAGCTACGACTTCACGCTTTGCGGATAACAGGTGCTTTTACCGCGCTTTATTGTGGATTTATAACGATTAGCAATATTCAATTTGCAGATGCAACGGCGTTAGGTTTTTTGCAGGTGCTTTTTGTGGCGGTGATTGCGCGCTTTGTATTAGCAGAACAGATCACGCGAGGGCGCATATTTAGTATATTGGTGGGGTTTATAGGGGTGATGATGGTTGTGCGACCTACCTTTGAGGATAGCCATAATGTGTATGTAATATTGGGATAGTTGCGGCGTTAGGTGCTGCAGTAGCGGTATATGTGTTAAAAAAATGGCTCACAGTGAACCCAAAATCACCTTGATGGTGTATCAAGCGCTACCGATTGGTTTGATTGCTCTTATCCCAACCATTTATTTGTGGAGTACCCCAACGCTAGCCGATTTTATATTATTACTGTTGGTTGGTGTTATCTCTTCACTAGCGCAATACGTTGGTATTTCCGCTTACAAATGGGCTCCTGCGAATATTATTGTTAACATAGAGTACGTCAAGATCATCTACTCCATTATTATTGGTTTGGTGGTGTTCTCTGAATTGCCAGATAGATGGTCGATTATTGGTGCGTTAACTATCTTCGCCAGTGCATTGCTCCCTATGCTTTGGGCTTATCGTTGCCAACACAGTAACAACCGTTCAAGATGTTGAGTACCGACAGCTCTGCACTGAGATACTCAAGAGATCATTATTGATTACGAGCGGTCTAACTATTTTTCAAAGCACATGGTTAGTGTTGTGCCTTTGCCTGAGTCGTGAGCAACCTCTGAAACGTAAACTAAACGAGAATCTTCTTTAGAAGAAGCATAAGTGTTTTTTTGATCACCGTCTTCAGTTTCAAATGTTTCGCAATACACCTTGCCACCTTGTGGTTCGGTAGGTACATGAGATTGCATTTGAGCCACTGTGGCACAACCTGAAAAGACTAATACTGATGAAACAATTATGAACTTTTTCACTCTAAATCCAAACTAATATAGATAATATGTTGCGATATTAGATATTAATTAAGCGACTGAATAATGATCTTTATATATATCTGATATTACTGAGGTAATAGGACCAGAAAATGTTTGTATTATTGTTGCTTCACTAAAATATGCGGACACCCATCAATAGAAAATTAGCGGACACCCATAAATATTGACGCCTCTTGGTCCCACAACTAACCTTAAATGATACACAGTGCATCTTAGAGGTAGTTGTTATGACCCAATCTCGACAGTCTCAAGTCTCCCTTTCTGATACCCCTTATTACCATTGTATCTCGCGTTGTGTTCGTCGAGCCTATCTGTGTGGCGACGATAAATATACAGGGCAATCATTTGAGCACCGCCGAGCATGGGTGGTTGAGCGGATGCATTATTTGTCGACGGTATTTAGTATGGATATCTGCGCCTATGCGGTGATGTCAAATCATTACCACATTGTGCTGCATGTCGATGAGAAATTAAATCAACAGCTTAGTGATGAAGAGGTCTGTTGGAGATGGGGGCAGTTGTACTCACTTCCCGTATTAGTTCAGCGCTGGCTAAAAAAGCAAACCTGCGCTGAAGTTGAAAGTAAAGCGGCTCTTAGTATCATCAATGATTGGCGAGAGCGGCTTATTGATATTTCATGGTTCATGCGCAGCCTAAATGAGTTTATTGCACGCAAAGCCAACGCAGAAGATGACTGCTCCGGAAGGTTTTGGGAGGGGCGGTTTAAGTCGCAAGCGTTACTCGATGAAGAAGCCTTATTAACGTGCATGGCTTATGTCGATTTGAACCCCATACGCGCAGGCATCAACGACAGCATCGAAGCGTCTGAATACACCTCCGTTTATGAGCGTGTTCACGGAGTGTCACATCAAGATGAACAGCAAAGCGAGCCCCCTTGTAACAAGAAGGGATTATTTGGTTTTGTTGGCGATACCAGTGAGTCCGAGCAGCGAGGCATTCCGTATTCATTACTCGATTATATTGAACTAGTGGATTGGAGTGGCCGTACTATTCGAAATGACAAACCCGGTGCAATTGTCGCTTCGCACCCGAAACTACTACATTCACTTGGCTTAGATACAGAGACTTGGATGGGCTTAGCCAGTAATTTTGGTAAAGATTATCAAGGAGCTGTCGGTACACTAGATGAATTGGCGTTATTTGCAGAGCACACAGGTAGGCGATGGATAGCGAAAAAGAACCAACTGCGACGATGTTTGCACTAACCACTCGCTCTATTTACTCATATCCACCACACATCTTTATTAATTAGCCTAGCTAACGATACGCCACGCCTTGAATTCGCTAATTTACGTATTTTAATGTCAATTTCACGGTATTAATCAACATTTATCCGATTTAAACACAATATTTTATACGTCATCATTTAACTGTTCAGTATGGTTCTAAAGATTTAATTATTGGCTGTCCAGAATTGAGAAGTATTGCTGCGGTTGAATGTTGAGCTATATGAAACTAAGGTGTTTTAGATGGAATCTAAAGAGATTTCTTTATAGCCGAGAAACGTTAAAAATGGATTCTGCATGACAATTTAGTAGGTATGGATATGAAAAATGAACTAAGAGTTGTTGCTCTTTCTTGTTTGGTTTTTAGTTTCAATATTTTCGCTAAGCCAGTCGTAGACTTGTACAAGTCTCCATCCTGTGGGTGTTGTAACGAATGGGCCGAAATCATGGAGGAAAAAGGCTACGAAGTGCATGTCAATAATACTCGAGACTGGAGTCATGTGAGAAAACAGTTTGGTATGCCGAATCAAGTGATGTCATGTCATACAGCGATTATTGATGGATATATGATTGAAGGGCATGTACCTGAACCCGATATTAAACGTCTATTGGAGGAAAGGCCAAACAATATATCTGGGATTGCAGCCCCTGGTATGCCTCAACATTCTCCTGGAATGGCAAGTTCTGGACAAGAGTATAAAGACTTTAATGTTGTGTCCTTTAGTCAATCAGGTGAGGTCAAACTTTACCAAAAGTATTGAATGGGTTTTAGCCATATCTAAACTCTCATCGGTCTTCAACATTGAAGGTAACCGAACACTTAACGCTCGCTTAAAATTAATGTGTGCTATCACTGTCACATATCGGTGATATGCGGACTCACTTTGTTATTTCACACTCGGCAATGGCATAGATGTTTTTAGAAACATATGGTTTGTAAGGTTTACCCTCAACTGAACCTAGGTCATTAGCGATAGAGGCCAATTTAACTGTCGAACCATTATTTATGCTGTTGTTAGGTAGTAGCAGCATATAAATGTACTCTTGCCCATATTCGTTGGGACGAAAAACAACTCTCGTTGCAAACCGTGCAATTTTAGTGGTGTCAGGGTTATAGAACCATGGAGCTGTTTCACCGGTTGGCAGCGTTACCCTGCCAATTGATGGCTCATTTATGAGGTTTAATTCTTTCATATACCTGCTTATCTCAATCTTTGATGGCGACGATATAAACCTTATTGTTACGCATTACATCCAAAATTGGCACCAACTATTGTTAATAATCTTGACTGTTATGTATTTAATTTTGGTGACTCCGTATCTTGGTCGAAATGCATAACATGGAATAAGGTGTTTCATTATCGCTAAACCATTAAATCGCCTACGCTTATTTAGATGTAAGGATGACCTTGGAGCGTGGTATGAAAATCGCTGTCACAGCGGCAAGTGGGCAATTAGGTGCTGCTATTGTACAAGCAGTAATTAAGCAAACCTCAAAAGATAATGTCATTGCGCTTGCAAGAACACCACAACGCGCCGTGCATCTAGGGGTAGAAGTAAGAGCGGGTGATTACAATGATCCTGCACAACTGGAGCATTCGTTGTCAGGTGTTGATATATTGTTGATCGTGTCTGGTATGGATGCGCCAGAGAAACGCATCCAGCAACATAGAAACGTAATTAGTGCCGCTAAAAAAGCGGGAGTGAAGAAGCTGGTTTATACCAGTGTACAAGGGGCTGAACAAAATACAGCCTTCTCTCCTGTGATTCAGAGTAACCGCCAAACTGAACAAGATATACGTGAGAGTGGATTACACTGGGCTATTGGCCGCAATGGTATCTATATTGAACCTGATATTGAATATATCGAGAGTTATAAAAAGCTTGGTGGAATATTTAACTGCGCAGCTGACGGTAGGTGTGGATATACCACAAGAGTAGAGCTTGGCTATGCCTATGCTCGTATGTTAGTTGAAGATAAGCATAATGGGCAGGTTTATAACCTACACGGTGAGGCAATTACTCAAAGCGAATTGACCAATTATATGAACATGGCCTTTAACACTAAACTGAGATTTGAATCTATGAGTGTTGAAGATTATCAGCAAGACAGAGTTGCAGAGTTAGGAGAGTTTATTGGCTGTGTCATTGCGGGTATCTACCAAGGAATTCGCGAAGGAAAGTCCAACAACCCAAGCCATTATGCACAAGCCGCTGGGCGCGAGCATATCTCGTGGCGAGAGTACTTTTCTAACGTAAATGTTTGATTAAAAAAGATTAGATATCGAATAACTGTGTTGAAGATGCCCCATAAAGGGTATTCAACAAAACCTAACATGAGGATGCTCTCATTGTATGCACAGCCCATCAGGTATGAGCATCAATATCTGATGCCATCTCATCTACTTAAGCTTTACGACAACCAGATAGATAGGTGGCACAAATGAAAATTGTCATTGCCCCAGATTCATTTAAGGAATCACTCGCTGCTCATCAAGTTGCAACGTGCATTGAACGTGGGTTTTCGGATGTCTTCCCTTGCGCCGAATTTGTCAAAATGCCACTGGCTGACGGTGGTGAAGGCACGGTAGATGTACTGTTAACTGCGCTCAACGGAAACAAGCAATTACTAAAAACCACGGATGCTTTGGGGCGTGAATGCACTGCCTATTGGGCATCGCTTGAACAACAACTGGAAGGCAAAAGTGTAAAAACCGCGCTAGTTGAATTGGCGCTAGCTTCAGGCTTAGACCAGTTGAGTGTTGATGAGCGAGCGCCACTGATAGCATCGTCGTTTGGCACAGGATTACTAATTAAAGACGCTTTGGATAGTGGAGTTGAACAAATCATTATTGGTTTAGGTGGCAGCGCAACTAATGACGCTGGCGCAGGTATCTTCCAAGCGCTGGGCGGCAGGTTGTTAGATAAGCAAGGCAATGAGTTATCTGGTGGCGGGGCCGCGTTAAGCCAGTTAGCTAACATAGATTTAGCGGGTCTACACTCCAGATGCAAAGAGGTGGCCTTGGTTGTTGCATGCGATGTGAGTAATCCATTATGTGGTGACAACGGAGCCAGTGCTGTATTTGGTCCGCAAAAAGGTGCTTCGCCGGCAGAGGTTGTTGAATTGGATGCAGCTTTAGGACACTTTGCGGATGTTGCTCAAGTACATACCAATGTTGACCATCGAAATTTAGCTGGGTTTGGGGCCGCTGGTGGCACTCCGTTAGGGTTAAGTATTGCATTTAATGTTCAGCTCAAAGCGGGTATCGAAGTGGTATTGGACGCCTTAGATGCAGATAAGGTGCTTGAAGGTGCTTCGCTAGTTGTAACCGGAGAAGGTCAGATGGATAACCAAACCCTGCAAGGCAAAACACCTTTCGGCATCGCTCAACGCGCGCACAAACAAAATATCCCAACCATTGCGATAGCGGGCTCTTTAGGGAAGGATGTTGATGCTCTCTACGAGACTATGTCTAGCTTATTTGGGACAGTACGCTCACCACAAACATTACCTCAAGTGCTTGAAGAAGCAGAGGGAAACCTAATTAGAACAGCACGTAACGTCGCCGCTACGCTGAAATTAGGTCAGCAGATGTAATTCTTAGATTAACTAAACACTACTGCTAAACGAAGCGCGCCATTGAGTCGGTGATACATGAAAAGTGCTCTTAAAGTGTTTTCTAAACACGCTTTCAGAGCCAAAGCCTGCCTGCTCAGCGACTTGAGAAATAGGTATCTGAGTGGTTTCCAATATGCGCTGACTCAGCACTAAGCGTTGATTTTGCAACCATTCGCCAAATGTACAGCCATAAGAGGCTTTAAATTGGCGGGTGAAGGTGCGTTTACTCATTGCACTGCGCTTGGCTACCTCATCTAACGCATGTGGTTGATTTAGATTTTGCTCTACTTGTTCAATCACAAGACTAAGACTTGTCTCGGTAACAGCTTTGGTGTTGATAGGGGCAGGGATGTACTGCTGCTGTCCCCCGTTACGAAAGGGGGCGGTAACCATCTTTCGCGCTAGATCATTGGCAAGCTCACTGCCGCAAAATCGACGCACTATATGTAGACAACAATCCAGTGAGGCGGCGATTCCAGCAGAGGTCATAACAGTTTCATGCTCAATAAAAAGAGGGTTTGGGTCAAACTCTACCTTGGGGAAACGACGCTGAAATTGTTCGGTAAATGCCCAGTGCGTTGTTGCTCGCTTACCATCTAAAACCCCAGTACACCCAAGGGCATAAGCGCCCAAGCACAGTCCAACTAACAATTTGCCGTTGGTATGGTGTTTTTGTAGTGCCGTAAGCAGTTGTGTGCTCGGCTGTGGTAATTCACTTGGCCAGCTTGGGATAATAACAATATCTGCGTCTTCGATGGCGCTTAGATCTTGATCAATCACAACACTAAAGCCAGAGCCAGTTTCAAACTGTGAGCCGCTTTCAGTACATATTTCCAGATCAAACCGAGGAGGCTGACCCACAAAGATATCTTGAAATACCATGCAGGGTACAGATAGATGAAAAGCACTGATCCCTTCAAAAGCAACTAAAGTAATCTTAATAATATCGTCTGATTTAGGCATTTTGTCTTGATTTGAGCGAATGGTGACTTTCGAGACAGTATTGCATTAATAGTGAACAATGCATACTAAACCCTATCCGAATTATAACTTGTTATGAATCTAGAGAGTGATTATGAAAATCCATCATCTGCGTAGCGCGACCTTTATCATTGAATCTAATGACAAATTTATCCTTATAGACCCTATGCTGGGGAAGAAAGGCTCTATGCCGCCATTTTCGGTAATTAAAGCTAAAGCTGCAAAAAATCCTACGGTTGATATGCCAAGTAGTGCTGATGAATTACTCAACAAGGTTACTCACACCTTAATTACTCACAGCCAAACCTTTGGTATTAAGGCGCTCCAACACGGTGACCACCTTGATGCTGCGGGTGAGGCATTTTTAACTAAGCGTAATATACCTGTTGCCACGCCAGCGAAAGACAAGGCTTATCTGGAGAAATACGGTTTAACCGTAAATTGGGGGATAGAAGACTGGCAATCCATCGACTTTTTAGGGGGCAAGCTTACTGCAGTTCCCGCCCAGCACGGTCATGGCTGGATCCATAAGGTTATGGCAAATGGCGTTGGCTTTTTCCTAGAACTACCAAACGAGCCATCTATTTTCATTAGTGGTGATACCGTGTTAACCGATGATGTAAAGCGTGCCTTGAATGAGTTTAAACCAGATATTACGGTGGTGGCTGCAGGTCGTGCACGTATGGATGTGGGACAGCCATTATTAATGTCTACAGATGAGGTGATGGAGTTTATTGCCCTGTCGCCAAACAAGGTTATTGCAAATCATATGGAAGCGCTCAATCACTGCGCGGTGACTCGCCCAATACTAAAACAATCTATTGAAAAAAATGCTCTATCAGAGAAGGTTCTTATCCCTGAAGATGGTGAGACGCTAACCTTTTAATACCTTGTAGGCACGATGCAGCAAGGCTTGTGTGCCGCAACTCCTTGTATCTATGTTTAGTCGTTTGTAACAGGTCGTCAGCCCCTGTTTGAATTAAATTGAGAGTCAGCAATCAAACAAACTTGCCTTGCATAACTCAAGAAATGTTATAACATATCATTTCTTGAGTTCTACCGTGCTGATTGTGCTTTACTTACGTCGTTTTCACCTTAATTTATTGCTTTTACTTGTGATGCTCTTACTCCCTATTGGGTTGAGTAGCCTTGTGCTCGTCCATGCAATGGAAATGGACCAAGATGTACATGAGCAACATCAGTGTGAAATCTACGAAACGATGCAAAATGCGCTGATCACCGCTTCTGATTTAGATCTTTATGTTGTTATAGAGCGCAGCTTTTGGGCGTTTAATACGTTACAACAAGTAGCACACTCAAAATCCCTTCCTAGAACACGCTCTCCACCTATTTTGGTCTTGCTTTAACTTAAAAATAGCTTTCGCTATTCATTTATATAACGTTAATAACTTCAAATAGGGTTGATCATGACCGAAATAACTTACGCTTCTATCGCAAGAAAGAGGCTGATTAAGCGTGGCCTCTTTATGGCTACGCTAATAGCTGTACTAGCGATAATTGTGGTGGTGTTTACTGACACAGAGCAAGCGACGCAGCAAATAAAAGCGAGTAAAAATAATACTTTATCAATTAGTGGCCCTTGGGAGATGTCTAGCTTAGACCCATCTAAGCAAGGCTATATCCTCACGCGTATGCAGGTGATTGAGACCTTGCTCAATGTGGACGCGCAAGGAGACATCACTGCTGGGTTGGCAACGGATTGGCAAGTAAGCGATGATGGCCTAGATTGGCAATTTGTGCTACGCAAGGGTGTTAGATTTCACGATGGTTCAGAATTTAATGCGCAAGCGGTCGTTAATTCATTGGCGTATGCAAAGCGTAAGCATGGCACACTGAATAAAGCGGATATCGTTGAAATTCGTACGGTCGATAGTGACTCAATCGTGATTGAGTTAGCCCAGCCTTATACCGCATTTGCTTCGCTGCTTACCAACTATTCTACGGCTATCTTAGCCCCAAGTTCATATCAAACAGACGGCTTAATCAAGGCGTTATATGGCACGGGCCCTTATCAAATGGAGAGCTTTTCTCCACCTCATAAATTAATGGTTAAGAAATTTGCTGATTACTGGGGACAGAAAGCACAAATTCAGTATGCGACCTATTTAACCGGCCACCGAGCAGAGAGCCGTATTTTACAGGCCAAATCAGGGGAGGCGGATATTGTCTTTACCCTTGACCCTTCAATGCTAAATCAATTACGAGATAGCTCTGAAGTGGTTGTGCACAGCAATTTAATACCTAGAACCATGTTTGTGAAGGTCAATGCGGCTCATCCATACCTAGAGTCAGTCAAGGCTCGTAAGGCTCTTGGTCTTGCATTAGATAGAGCTTCTATTGCGCACAATGTATTGGGTACGAGCGGCTCTCAAACGGCGCAATTAATGCCGAGTTCTATGTCGCAGTGGTTTGTTCAAGGTGTCGATGATAATCCATTTAACCTGCAGCAGGCGCAGGCATTGTTAGCAGACTTAGGCTGGCAACGTAACGCTTCTGGTGTGTTAGAACGAGATGGAAAGCCGTTTCAATTGACCATGATTACCTATGCTGATCGTCCGGAACTAACCACAGTAGCAACGGCTATTCAGGCGCAATGGTCGAAACTGGGTGTGCAGTTAAAAGTAGATGTCACTAACTCAAGTATGATCCCAGCAGGGCATCAAGACGGTTCGCTAGAGTTGGCTCTAATTGCACGTAATTTTGGTTTTATTGCCGATCCATTACCGATTATCAGCACCGATTTTGCTAATTCTGGTGGTGATTGGGGCACGATGAACTGGTCAAATTCAGCGGTAGATGACGCTATTGATAAGCTTGTTAACTCGACGGCAACTGCTAATCGTTTTGAGCTTAGCCAAGTCGTGGCGACTGAGATTTACAATGAGTCACCGGTATTGCCTATCTCAAGCTATAGCCAGCATACATCTGTAAATCACAGGGTAAAAAACTTCGAATTTGACCCATTTGAGCGTAATTACTTCATTAATCAAATGACCATAGAGCAAGTAGGAAGCAACTGATGCTGTGGGGGCTAATTAAAAAGCGTATCTTGCAACTCATTTTGGTCGCTTGGGGGGTTGGGACATTAACATTTGTGTTGATGCGCAGCCTGCCCGGCGATATGGCGTATCGAATTGCAGCTAGTCGCTACGGGCAAGACAATGTTGATTCCGCGGCGGCGGAGTTGGTTCGTCAAGAGCTCAATTTAGGCCAAGGTTGGCTAAGCAGTTATGTACATTGGTTGATGGATTTACTGCAATTTAAGCTCGGTAATTCATTGGTCAGTGGCTTGCCGGTTAGTGAAACTGTCATTCACCAATTGGGACACTCATTGTTACTGGCTGGGTTTGGCATTGCATTATCTATGGTTATTGCGATACCGCTTGGCATTTTTACTGCCAAAGAGGTGGCGGTAAAAAAAGTATCGATAGGGGAAGCGTCCAAGCAACGCCGCGTTAAACAGATACATGGGTTTAACTCATTGGTGGTGGGCCTCTCAACCCTTATCCGAGCAATGCCGATCTTTGTATTGGGTTTGATCCTGATTTTGGTGTTTGCTATCGAATGGCAAATGTTACCCGTGGCTGGCTTTGGTACATGGCAGCATCTTGTTTTGCCTAGTATCACCCTAGCTATTAGCCTCGCCGCAGTATCAAACCGAGTGGTACATAACAGCGTTGGCAAAGTTCTGCGCTCGCCGTTTTATCAATTTTCGCGTGTTAAAGGTTTGGCCGAAGGGCAGACGTTCATGCGCCATGGCGTAAGAAATATGGCGGTGCCAGTTGTTGCCTATATCGGCATTCAGCTTGTCAGTGTGATTGAAGGCATTGTCATGATTGAATCTCTGTTCTCTTGGCCTGGGGTTGGGCATGGTTTAGCACATGCCATTTTTGCGCGTGATATCCCAGTTATCCAAGGCTGCGCACTCACTATGGGCGTACTTTTTGTGGCATTAAACAGCTTGATTGATGTGCTGTGTTATTGGATTGATCCTCGAGGGCAGCAAGAAAAATGATCAGTAATTTTACATTTAATCAAAGGCTTGGGATAGCTCTGCTGCTTGGATTGTTTCTATTTTCAGTGTTAGTGAGCGGGTTATCGCCTTACAGCATTGATGAGCAAAACCTGTCGATTCGATTGCTTACCCCGAATGCGGAGCATTGGCTTGGTACTGACCATTTTGGTCGCGATATGATGACACGTTTAGCCAGTGCGATAGGTTTGTCGTTCACTCTGGGTGTGTTGTGTATGGTCAGCTCTTCAGTGCTTGGCGTTACCTTGGGCGTATGCTCAGCGTGGGCTGGTGGTCGAGTTGAGCAGGGGCTAGATGTTGTAGTAAATATTTTATTGGCGCTGCCTGGTTTGGTGTTGGTGTTATTGCTGTCTGCAATTGCGCCAGGCTCTTTTCTAGTGATGTACCTTGCTATCTCCTTGGTGCAATGGGTGGAGTATTACCGTGTTAGCCGCGCAATTACTCGTACCTTAATGGACAGCCCACAAAGACAGGTTTCAGTGATGATGGGCTTTGGAAAATGGTATCAATTCAAACGCCATATATGGCCTGCCATCGCTCCTTCTGTGTTTACTATGGCCGCTTTTGGCGGTGCTAATGCCATTTTAATGATGGCTTCGCTCGGCTTTGTGGCTGTGGGTATTCAGCCTCCGTTGGCTGAACTTGGCTTGATGAGCGTAGAGCTATTTCCGTTCTATGTTGAAGCGCCATGGCTACTGGCCCAGCCACTACTCGTTGTAGCTTTGTTGGTGTTAGGTTTTCATTTATTAGCAGGAGCGAGTCGTGCATCTCTTAATTCAGCTGACTGATCTATCCATTCATACTCAAGCAAGTGATGCCGCTACCCAATCGGTTGAACTGTTGCAACCTTTGTCATTACGCCTCTATCAAGATAGGCCATTGACTATTCTTGGGCAGACGGGTTCGGGCAAAAGCCTACTCGCGCAAGCAATAGTCGGTTTACTGCCTAGTGAGTTGAGCTATAACGGACGGGTTGAATTATTCGGTCAAACCCATAACAGAGACTCTTTGATTGAGCTATGGGGCAAAGAGGTTATCATGCTGCCGCAAGAGCCTTGGCGTGCACTTGACCCTTTAATGCCAGCCTACAAGCAGGTTTCTGAGGTGTATGAGTGTTTACATGGTCTGGATGAAGAATCGGCATATTACCAATCGCAAAAAGATCTGGATAAGGTTGGGCTGAAAAGCAGTGCTATGAAAAGACCGGGTCAATTGTCGGGTGGGATGGCACAGCGTTTAGCCGTTATTGCGGCTACTGCAGGCGGCGCAAAACTAGTGCTTGCCGATGAGCCCACCAAAGGGCTGGATGTCAGTCGTCGTGATGACATTATCCAACTGCTTATGCAAAGCGCAAAAGGTGGCGGTTTATTGACTATTACCCATGATATTGAGGTTGCCCGCCAGATAGGTGGTGACATCATTGTCATGAAACAAGGGGTAGTGGTGGAGCAAGGCAGCGCCGATGGAGTACTGAATGCGCCCCAGCATGAGTATACTCAATCTTTAATTAACGCAGACCCGCGTCATTGGCCTGACCAAGACAAAACACCGGTTAAACAAACAGCGGTGCTTGACGTTAATGGGTTAGCGATTGGCCGTAATGGTGAGGCGCTCTCTGATGGCATCAACTTCACCATCCATGCTGGTGAAATCGTCGGGGTAGTCGGTGATAGCGGATGTGGTAAAAGTACCTTGGGTGATACCTTGCTTGGTTTATTAAAGCCGATAAAAGGCCAGGTGAATAAACTGGCTCAAGGGGCGAAACCTTATCAATGGTTGAAGCTGTTCCAAGACCCACCCGCTGCATTTACTTCAAGTGTGACACTCGGTGTTTTGCTCGAAGATGTGATTAAACTGCATCAACTTGATCGCCAAAGAGTTGCGCCTTTGATGGCAAAGCTAAAGTTAGATCCTGAGCTTTTACAGCGAAACAGTACTGGGGTATCTGGGGGAGAGCTTCAGCGTTTTGCTATTTTTCGCGCTTTACTCCTCGACCCATTATTCCTGTTTGCTGATGAGCCGACATCCCGTCTTGATCCAATTACAGCCAAAGAGGTGACAGACTTATTAGTGGCGTTAGCAAAAGAGCAAGGCTGTGCACTTCTTTTAGTGAGCCACGATCCACATATGATAGATAAGTGCTGTGATACTGTGATTCGTTTATAAATCGAGCATTGAAAATATCTTAAACTCGCAACCACTGCTGTTTTAATCAGTGGTGGTTGCTACTTTTGTATTGATGATAGCTTTGATAGAATGCCGCCCTTATTTAGCTAGCTGTGTTGATTTGAAAGCGAGAAAGGCGATGAAAACAAACCATGTCACCATTGGTTTAACCAATCCTAAAAGCCCAACTAATGTTGGTGCGGTAATGCGTGCCTCAGGTTGCTATCAGGTTGATGAAGTAAAATATACTGGGCAGCGTTACGAGAAAGCCAGTAAATTTCATACGGATACAAAGAGCGCAGCTCGCACCATACCATTGTCTGCAGTAGATTCATTTCTAGATGATCTTGATCCTGAAACTGAAATCGTGTGTGTGGAATTAGCCGAGGGAGCAACCCCGCTTCCTCGTTTTCAGCACCCCAAAAAGGCGATGTATATCTTTGGCCCTGAAGATGGCTCAATCAGCCAAGATGTTGCAGATAAAGCCCATCATGTTGTCTATGTACCTACTATTGGCTGTATGAACCTTGCGGCAACCGTCAATGTATTACTCTACGATCGCTTGGCAAAATCAGACAATATGGATGAAAGTGAAGACTTGATCCGCAGCAGCCGTGATAACCGAAATCACCTAAAAGTTAAAACAGCAAGTCTTTAGGTATTTGGTCAAATAATTACCATCCAATCGATACAAAGCAGAGCTAATAGCTCTGCTTTTTTGTATGCAATAAATGGCACTCAATATACTCTTTGGGTTGAGTGAAATAATATAACCACGCCAAATTTGTGTTTTAAATAGATATATTTCATCAGATTTACGACATTCAAAATAAGATAGCTTGAGCTAATTTTAAGCGCTGTAATTAATGTTCATCTTAATTTTAACCTCCCTAATAAACAGCTCAAAAAGTAAAATTAATATTCAATATTTGGTTGATTACGTGTTTTTCCCTTTTAAATCAGACTCATAGAGTATTTTCGATTGGTAAAAGTAGCGATGCTGCCATTAGTTGTATTGGAATACCACATTATCGTTATGTTATAACATAACAAATTGAGTGGTGTGATTTAGGGATAAATATGAAATTAGCAAAAAACGTAGCAGTGATGACTTTAACAACTCTAGCTATGGCAGGTTGTAATAGCAGTAATAACGACAATGCTGCAATAAAAGAAACGGTAGCAAAAGAAACATCACTAACGGATCAAAGTGTAACTGCTCAACTAAATAGCAGAGCCATTCGTGTATTTGCTGGTGTTAGTACGGATGTTCTTGATGACGATGCTGAGCCTAAAAAAGTGCCATTTGATGGGACTGACTCCTTTCTATTACAAGGTTTTCCGACGACATATAACGTTGAAGTAGCATGTGATGGTGACAATCCAGTATCTGCACACGAAAAAGGCGTTATTGACCAAAACTTTAATTATGCGGTCATGTACAACGAGTGGGCTTCGAATACAAACAACGATAAGCCTTATTGGGCGAAGGCACGAACAAATTATGATGGTAGTGAATATTTGGGATTAAAAGATCTTAAAAATATCTCTCGATATGTAGCAGCTTTTGATTATGCAATTAAAACATTTAGCGCACTGCAGACTAATGAAAATTATCATAATAATGCGACCAATGATGTTATAGATTCTCTGACTAGTAATACTTCGGAAGTAACAATGATTCAACACGTTATTTTTGAATCAGATGTAGATTTTGTAGATTTCGTTGATGCAAAGAAAATAACTAATCCAAATGGGTTGAACGATATTGATCATGTCACTATTGCACCCAAAGCCGGTATTGTTGAGTTAACTGGATTTGACAAGGAATGCCAATTCTCTGTGGCGGTAGTAAATGGCACCGCTATTGCGTTAACTCAAGCAGAACAACTTGGAACTATCGCTGGTTAATTTGTTTAAACGTAAGCTTCACTTTCAGTTCACTAGATATGAAGCTTACTTTTTTGTCTCATAAAAATAGCTAGGTTTATAAGGTTGTAACCGTTTTTTGTGTAATGGCCACTTAGTTAATGTGCTTTACAGTAAGTGGAGCCCCCCAAGGCATCCCCTTATTTGCCTTTCCAGATCTTCATACCATCGCCCCATTTCGGGCACAAAGGTGTTCGTCAATACCATTTTCTTTAGACATTGCTCCCTATCCCTCGGATTTAATCCATTAAAGTCATGTGCAATAGGGCATCTCTCCCTTCTCTATTTATTCCATCATTGATATGGTGAACTCAATTAGCCGTATATCTCTCAAAATAGTACGCATTCAAAGGAACTATAAATGATCAATATAGCGTTTTTCAGTACCAAATCTTATGATGAACAAGCTTTCAAAGCAGCCAAGGCTGACCGTAATTATCAATACCATTTTTTTGATTTTCAGTTGACCGATAAAACAGCCAAATTAGCAAAAGGTTGCGAAGTGGTTTGTGCTTTTGTGAACGATGATTTGTCGAAGCCAGTTTTGGAGCAACTTGCTATACGTGGCGTGAAGATGGTTGCCATGCGTTGTGCTGGGTTTAACAATGTTGACCTTGATGCAGCTAAAGAGTTAGGAATTCAAGTTGCTCGTGTTCCCGCTTATTCGCCAGAGGCAATTGCTGAGCATGCAGTAGGTTTAATGATGACCCTAAATAGGCGCTTCCATAAGGCTTATCAACGAACTCGTGATGCTAACTTTTCTTTGGAAGGCCTAGTCGGTTTTAACTTTCATGGACGCACCGCTGGTATCATAGGCACTGGGAAAATTGGGCTTGCAACAATGAGAATCCTAAAAGGTTTAGGGATGAATATATTGTGCTATGACCCATATCCTAGTGATGTGGCAAAGGAGTTAGGTGTTATTTATTGCGATTTAGATACACTCTTTAAACAGTCGGATGTGATTTCTTTGCATTGTCCGATGACAAAAGAGAATTTTCATCTGCTTGATGAAGCGGCATTTAATAAGATGAAAGATGGGGTGATGATCATCAACACCAGTCGCGGAGAACTTGTTAATTCCAATGCGGCGATAGAAGCCTTGAAGCACGGCAAAATAGGCGCCTTGGGGTTAGATGTGTATGAGGCGGAGAAAGAGCTGTTTTTTAAAGATAAATCCAATGACGTGATTGTTGATGATGTGTTTCGTCGCTTATCTTCTTGCCACAATGTCATATTTACTGGGCATCAAGCTTTTTTAACTGTGGATGCCTTGAAAAGCATCGCCTCTACCACGCTAGATAACATTGACAACTTTAGCGTGAGTAAAAGCACTGCTAATTTTCTTTAAACCATAATCAAGTTTAGGGACAGCAGGGTGCACCTTAGTCTGTCCCTTTATTTTCTATAAGCCCCGCGAATCAGCTCTTACGCATAAAGGCTATGCGAGAACTGTTCCGCGCACTCTTTTGCGATTTTGATGATTCGACTTCGGTTTGGGTCCAGTTCTGAATGCAATGGGTAGAACAACACCATTTCGTGTCTTAGTGTACCAAGTGACTCACTGATCCTAATTCTTCTTAGTTTCCCTGCGCTAACTAGGTGGTGTGCGTTTGCCGTGCTTAACAACGTCCAGCCTTTCTTTTGAATCTTGTGGAGTAGCATGTCGTTGTTCGATACGAGATGCTTGCGATTGCTGATATCCGCATACCTCATGTTATTCAATGCTGAGTTCTCTGTGAGTAATAAATCCTCGGTGGTTAGGTCGTTAAGGTCGATGACTTCACGCGAAATCGTAGAATCGGTAGCAGTATAAGCCGCGTATTGATATGTCCCTAAATTGGTCATAGCAACTTTAGTGCTTGGGTAGATCTTGCCTGTTGTCGGCATCACAGAGAATAGTGCCTCACCTGACTCAATGTCCTTAAGGCTAGCTTCTCGGTCTCTTTGAAGCCAGTTAATGGCTATGTTTGGAAACTCACGTTCAATGGCATCGTCAATGCTCGATAGTAAGCTAAGTGGTACTAAGTCATCGTGGTGAAGAACTACTGAGGTTATGGAAGTTTCGAAGGTGGACAGTGCAACTGTGTAGAATTCTTTTGATTGCCGAGTAAGGTTCTCTGCTCTTGAGTACAAATGCTGAGCACTGCTAGTTGGGGTTAGGGTTTTGCCGTGGATCTCAAATAACTCAAACCCCAACACATCCTCAAGGGCTTTAACCCTTTCTCGCACAGTTGCTCTGGTTTTATTTACCTTCCTAGCGGCTTTACTATAGCTGCTACATTCATAGACCGCTGTAAAGCACGATAATTGCTCAAAAGTAATCATGTTTTTCCTTCATATTTGTACGTGTTACCCATCCATTATGGATTCGTGTGTATGCCTATGCAAGCTTACTATATATACAAATGTGCAGAGAAGGTTACTTATTAGGTCTTAATCTTCTCCTTTAAAATGAAAACTCAGTGAGGGCTTATGAAGCTAAAATTACTTGCGGTTATTACATCTATGTCAGCAGCTATGGTGTCTGCCAACGAACAAGCCAAAGCGATGTATTCGCCCTTTACCCAAGCAAAAGACCAAGTAACACTTAGTAATTGGATGCACCCTGACCATAATCATTGGTCATTCCAGAATGTCGGTATCCACCCCAGCCTAGTGGTGCCACGTGATGGGAATGTCGCAGTGTTACCGGAGAATCTCGATAGCAATATAGCTAGACTAACCTTTGAATATGGTGGAGAGAAATTCACTGTCAACGAGGCTATGGTAAATGACCGCACTGATGGTTATGTCATCATTAAAGACGGGCATATAGTGCATGAACAATACTTCGGTACCTTTAGTGCTAAAAAACAGCACCTTTGGGCGTCAAGTACCAAGTCACTCGTTGGACAGGCAATTGGAATTCTTGTTGAACAGGGTAAACTTGACCCTGAGCACACTGTAGACAGTTATATTGAACAGTTGAAGGGCAGTTATTTTGGTAAACAAAAGGTTCGCACCATACTGAATATGACAACCGCGCTTGATTACAGCGAGGATTACGCAAATATTACACCTGGTAGTGTTCATTATGAATATTTTCGACGCATCGGTTTGGTTCCGTCCTATGATCTTATGCAGCTTGATCCCAAGAAAGACGCGACCCCAAGAGGCTTGTATCAGTTCGCATCTGAGTTCCAACACAATTCAGGATTAAGTGTGAACCATCAATTTGAGTACCATTCTCCAAATGTTGATATTGCCGGTTGGCTTATTGCTGAAGTATCAGGGAAGCCTTTGCATGAGTTCATTGCTGAAAATATTTGGTACAAGCTCGGGGTAGAACATGACGCGAGTTTTATGGCTGATATGACGTTCACGCCAGTGGCGACAGGTGGTTTTACCACGACTTTAAAAGACTTTGCTCGCGTGGGTGTCGCGATTGCTAATGATGGTAAATTCAACGGCCATCAGGTGTTCTCTAAAGCGTGGTTAGACGATACCTTCAAGCTAACGGATGATGAAAGAAAACATATGGAGCGAAGTGTATATAAGGATAGAGACTCAGGTGTTTATGACCAGTGGCTAGAGGGTTATAAAAACTACCTATGGATACATGATAGTGAGAAAGGTATTGCGACATTCAGAGGTATTTTTGGTCAGCATTTATATGTTAATCAGCAACAGAACCTAGTCGTGGCGACATTCTCATCATCTGAATCAGCGTCAAATGCAGCAAGAACGACCAATTTACCGCGTTTGGCGGCGTTTGAAGCGATTGCCAATCACTATGTGGATTAGGGATACCGAATTGGTTAACTTTGTTAGATCAAATTGAGTGTTGGAACAGATATGACCCGAGTCGCTCCGCGAATTATACTAAACCCCTTAGTTGTAGAAATATAATATTACAATTAAGCGGAGTGGCTGGGATTTTAATGTTGGTTTATATGTGTATGTGGCTAGCTATTATTCTCGAAACTTACATCAGTATTTACTTTTATATCTATAATTAATGTAATTAAATCAGTGGTTTGATGTTTATTCATTTAATGAATTTTTCGATGGCGTACACAAGGTGTATCTCACTTTTAATAACGCGATACCTTATCTTTTTCAAGCCAATGTTACCTTGATTTATTTGTGTTATTAAATTATTTGAAGGTGTCCACAAATTAATAAATTAGCTTGGTGTGAGTAGACATTACTGGGTAAAAGCAATTTTCTAGATATGCATCCTATTGCTAATCTTGCGCTCAACGGAAATACCCTTTTAAAGAGATACTTATGAAAAAGTCACCAATTCTATTAATCGCAGGTTCACTACTATTGGCGGGATGTACTTCAAATCAAGGAAGTACCGTGCCAGCTACTCAGCCAACATTTATCATGGCAGGCCAAGGTGTTGCGATGGCTTCGATGCAACAGGTTGTAGAGCTACGAGAAAGTATTGTTAATGCTCAAGATGGCGATGTAATCAGCATTAAAGCGGGTCGTTATAAAGATTTAGGCAGCGTTACTTTAAACGCGAACAACGTGACTATTAAAGCTGAACAGCCAGGTACGGTTATTTTTAATGGTTCGACTCAGTTCTTGATTAAGGGTAACAACAACCTTATTGAAAGCTTGGTATTTACTGACGGTGGCGCGACCTTAAGCACAAAAAGTCATGATGCAAACATCATGGGTGTGTTTGGGATCTTCGGTAAAAACAATACGCTGAACAACTCTGTGATCTACAAGTTCAATGACTACGAATACGTTGCAGACGCGAAGGGTAAATACCCTAACATCCGATGGGTAACTGTTGGCGGAGAGAATAATAAGATCACCAATAATACCTTTGAAGGTAAGTACAAGCGTGGCGCTATGCTTGTGGTTGCAACTTCAGACAAGCTAGAAAAAACATTGATTGAAGGTAACATATTCAAAGACTTAACTGCTTTAGATATCGAACTTATCGAGAATTCTGACCCTAAAATGGTGAGAACAAACCGTAACGATAGACAAGCGATTCGCGTTGGTGATAGCCACAACTCACTCTTTGACTCTCAAAGCATTGTAAGAAATAACTACTTTGACAACATCAGTGGTTACGTCGGCAAAAATGGCTCTGGTGAAATTGAGTTAATCTCAGTTAAAGCAAGTGGCATTACATTTGATGGAAATACCATCAAAAACAGTACTTCAATGATCTCTCTAAGACATGGTCATAATAACGTCGTGACAAACAACGTTATCTTGCCTGGCAATACGGCTAACTCTGGCGGTATCAGAATTTATGATGAGAATCATTTGATTGAAAACAACTACATCGAAGGAACGCTAGGAAAAGGAACCTACAGAGGTGCCCTTGTTCTAAATACCGGTATTATTGATGTTGCTAAGGGTGAGGTGCTAAGCAAGGACTCTACAGAGGGTAAAACGCTACAAAAGCAGTGGACGCCTAAAGATGTCATTGTTAAGAACAATACTTTAGTAAATAACACGCAAGGCATCTTTGCTAGTAATGCTGTTCACCGCGTGAGCCTAACCAACGATGCTCGTGTTGAGACTATCTTCCCAGCTGTTGATACATTATTTGAAAACAACTTATCAATCGCTGCGAACCAAGGTACTAACGCGTTCAGACAGTTTGAAGGCGAGAAATTCCAAATGGTCGGATCTGAATATGTGAACAACATCTTCTACGGTCAGATTGAAGGCCTTGAGCCACTGCCATCAGGGATCTCAACCGAAGCTCCTGCGATGGAAAGAGACGAGCAAGGCTTGATCAAAGCGGTAGGTACAGTGGGTGCAACTAACCTAACCGTACTAACTGAAGATATGGTTGGTTCTTCAATCGTATTCAAATAGTAGAACTATTTAAATATTAAGGCGGGCCATTCACTTTTTACGAAAGTAGGAAGTGAATGGCCCGCTTTTGTTTTTACGCTTACCAAAATAGAAACAAAATTAGTGGACACCCATAGTAGAAAATTAGTGGACACCCATAAATATTGACGCCTCTTGGTCCCACAACTAACCTTAAATGATACACAGTGCATCTTAGAGGTAGTTGTTATGACCCAATCTCGACAGTCTCAAGTCTCCCTTTCTGATACCCCTTATTACCATTGTATCTCGCGTTGTGTTCGTCGAGCCTATCTGTGTGGCGACGATAAATATACAGGGCAATCATTTGAGCACCGCCGAGCATGGGTGGTTGAGCGGATGCATTATTTGTCGACGGTATTTAGTATGGATATCTGCGCCTATGCGGTGATGTCAAATCATTACCACATTGTGCTGCATGTCGATGAGAAATTAAATCAACAGCTTAGTGATGAAGAGGTCTGTTGGAGATGGGGGCAGTTGTACTCACTTCCCGTATTAGTTCAGCGCTGGCTAAAAAAGCAAACCTGCGCTGAAGTTGAAAGTAAAGCGGCTCTTAGTATCATCAATGATTGGCGAGAGCGCCTGATTGATATTTCATGGTTTATGCGTAGCTTAAATGAGTTTATTGCACGCAAAGCCAACGCAGAAGATGACTGCTCCGGAAGGTTTTGGGAGGGGCGGTTTAAGTCTCAAGCGTTACTTGATGAAGAAGCCTTATTAACGTGCATGGCTTATGTCGATTTGAACCCCATACGCGCAGGCATCAACGACAGTATCGAAGCGTCTGAATACACCTCCGTTTATGAGCGTGTTCACGGAGTGTCACATCAAGATGAACAGCAAAGCGAGCCCCCTTGTAACAAGAAGGGATTATTTGGTTTTGTTGGCGATACCAGTGAGTCCGAGCAGCGAGGCATTCCGTATTCATTACTCGATTATATTGAACTAGTGGATTGGAGTGGCCGTACTATTCGAAATGACAAACCCGGTGCAATTGTCGCTTCGCACCCGAAACTACTGCACTCACTTGGCTTAGATACAGAGACTTGGATGAGCTTAGCCAGTAATTTTGGCAAAGATTATCAAGGAGCTGTTGGTACGCTGGATGAGTTGGCGTTATTTGCAGAGCACACAGGTAGGCGATGGATAGCGAAAAAGAACCAACTGCGACGATGTTTGCACTGACCACTCGCTCTATTTATTCATATCCACCACACATCTTTATTAATTAGCCTAGCTAACGATACGCCACGCCTTGAATTCGCTAATTTACGTATTTTAATGTCAATTTCACGGTATTAATCAACATTTATCCGATTTTAACGCATTATCTTACTCTTCACCATGTAGCGGTTAAGTATTGTTTTGATAATTAGAATTATTGGGTGTCCAGGATTAAAAAATTTAATAAGACATAGATCGACTTTCAAATAAGATGACGGGTGCAAAATGTAATGCATGTAACAATCTGTAGATATGATAAGACAAGTTTATTGCTGGCGATGATATTTTTAGCGTCTATTTAGAATACTAGAAGTGCCTTTATGTTAAGAACTATTGTTGCTAGTACCATTGTATTGGTCTTGGCGGGTTGTGGAGGAAGTAGTGTTAATTCTACAGAATCAAGTAATCCTAGTCAGCTAATTAATCCGCCAATTGATGAAACAGGTCACTATAGGGTAATTAGCTCTACAGAGCTTAATTCAGATGGTCCTGAAGGCATGGAAACCTATGACTTGATCGAGAGTGTCTTGGGTCGAGGTGCTATAGAGGCTCCAGATCTCTATTCAAACAACGACCCCGATGGCGGTAGACATATCGTTGAAGAATACGACGAAGTCATTGGCAATCACTTTAAGTTCATCATGCACTTTGAAGATGGAGACCGTGATAAAGGGCGGATTGACCGACAAAGAAACGAGATCAAGGCATATGATAAATCGCCCGATAAATTAAAGGGTTACCTTGGTAAAACCTTTGAATACAGCTGGAAATTTAAAATTGGTAATGACCTTAAGGTAACGAAACAATTTACTCATCTATTCCAGTTAAAGGCGGTAGCCGAGAAAAATAGTGAGGAGTTTGTGAATATAAGCAGTCCGATACTGACACTTACTGCTAACGTACGCAGCAATCAAAGTGGTCTTGAAGTAAGGCATGTTCATTACAACAACGACCGTACAGGTACAGTGAACAACACCTTGGTTCATACCACAAAGATGGATGACGTAGATTGGAGTCGTGATATTGCAGGGCAGTGGATAGAAGCCTTTGTGAGAGTCAATTACAACGAATCTGGCAGCCTATACATGACATTAACTCCGTTGGGTGAATCTAAACCAATGATAGAAATTATCGAGAACAACATAGAAATGTGGCGTTCAGGATTAGATGGACGCGATGGAAACTTTGTAAGACCTAAATGGGGTATCTATCGTTCGCTTAAATCTGAGGAGCTTCTAAACCAAGATCAGGATGAGGTTTACTTCGCAGACTTTAAGATAAGAGAAGTGCAGCTTATCCAATAACTATCGAAGTAAATAAACTAAGCAACAGATATCAAAAAGCCAAGTCTTCGAGGCTTGGCAAGCAATTCCGCGATACCTTTAACTACTAAGCTTCAACAAAAAAGCGAACCATTAGGTTCGCTTTCTATTTTCGGTCATAACTCAGGTAGGTATCTTACTCATTGCTGCATGAATAACACATCTACTCTTCTACATACTCATCAATGCTCGGGCATGAGCAGATGAGGTTGCGGTCGCCGTAGACGTTGTCGACGCGGTTGACGGTTGGCCAATATTTCCAGTTGCGTTGTGACTTAGATGGGAATGCACCTAATTCACGTGGATACGGATGGTTCCAATCGGTTTGGGCAAGGTCTACTTGGGTGTGTGGGGCGTTAACCAACGGGTTATTGTCTAGTGGCCATTCGCCGTCACGTACCTTGTTCATCTCTTTACGAATTGCAATCATGGCATCACAGAAGCGGTTAAGCTCTTCAAGATCTTCCGATTCCGTTGGCTCAACCATTAACGTGCCCGCTACTGGGAACGACATGGTTGGGGCGTGGAATCCGTAATCCATTAGGCGCTTGGCAATATCTTCTTCATTGATGCCGGTTTCTTCTTTGAGTGGGCGAATATCAATGATGCACTCGTGCGCTACGCGGCCATTGGCGCCACGGTATAGCACTGGGTAGTAGGGAAGCAGGCGCTCCATTACGTAGTTGGCATTTAAGATAGCAACCTCAGTTGCCTTAGTGAGTCCTTTCTCACCCATCATGGCAATGTATGCCCATGAGATAGGTAGAATAGAGGCACTGCCAAGATCGGCTGCGGCAACCGCGTGGTCAGAACCTTGCACGCCGTTTTCGATATGACCTGGTAGGAAAGGGGCTAGGTGTGATTTAACACCGATAGGTCCCATGCCTGGACCGCCGCCTCCGTGAGGGATGCAGAAGGTTTTGTGTAGGTTAAGGTGTGACACATCCGAGCCAATAAAGCCGGGGGTGGTTAGCCCAACCTGTGCGTTCATATTAGCGCCATCAAGATATACTTGACCGCCAGCGGCATGCACCATCTCACATACTTCTTTAACCTGCTCTTCATATACGCCGTGTGTTGAAGGGTAGGTGATCATAATACTAGAGAGGTTGGCTGCGTGCTTTTCAATCTTGGCTTGCAGATCAGCAATGTCGATATTGCCGTTGTCATCACATTTCACCACTACTACTTTCATCGAAACCATAGAAGCGGTCGCTGGGTTTGTGCCGTGGGCTGAGCTAGGGATAAGGCACACGTTACGGTGGCCTTCACCGCGTGACTGATGATAGCGCTGGATTGCAATTAAGCCTGCGTACTCGCCAGATGCGCCAGAGTTAGGTTGCAAAGAGAAGTCATCGTAGCCGGTAATTTCACACAGCTTAGCTTTAAGGTCTAGCGCCAGAGCGGTATAACCCGCAGCTTGCTCAAGGGGAGCAAATGGATGAATAGCACCAAATTCAGGCCAAGTTACTGGGATCATCTCCGCCGCCGCGTTGAGCTTCATCGTGCAAGAGCCAAGCGGTATCATACCGTGAGTCAAAGAGAAGTCTTTGTTCTCTAATTGCTTAAGGTAGCGCATCATCTGGGTTTCACTGTGGTGGGTGTTAAACACCGGATGGGTAAGAAACTCAGATTCACGGCGGCAATCTTGGGGAATGGCCGCGTATTCATTGCTTGATATGTCTGAACTTAGTGCTTCAATAGATTCAGTGACTTGGAATACGCTAAATAGCGCCACAATATCGGCAACGGTAGTGGTTTCGTCACAGCTAACACCGAGCTTACCATCGAGTTTGCGCAGGTTAATGTTAGCGCGCTGTGCAATGCCGTATAGGGATTCCGTCTTGTCACCGCTGTCGATAGTGATGGTATCAAAGAAGCTATTGTGGCACAGCTCATAGCCAGCTTTGGTCAAGCCAGCAGCAAGGATAGCGGTCATATGGTGAGTGCGGCGAGCTATGGTTTTAAGCCCTTCACTGCCATGGAATACGGCGTAGAATGCCGCCATATTTGCGAGTAGAGCCTGCGCAGTACAGATATTTGAGGTCGCTTTTTCGCGGCGGATATGTTGCTCACGGGTCTGCATTGCCATGCGTAGAGCCGGATTTCCGTGGGTATCAATAGACACCCCAATTACTCGCCCTGGCATGGTGCGTTTGTGTTTGTCGCGGGTCGCCATAAACGCTGCGTGTGGTCCTCCATAGCCCATAGGCACGCCAAAGCGTTGCGCTGAGCCTATCACTACATCTGCGCCCATTTCGCCCGCAGGCTTAATTAGGGTGGAGGCAAGTAGGTCGGTGGCTACGGTTACTAGGGTTTTGTTGGCTTGTGCCTTACTGATGATATCCGTTAAATCACGAACCTCACCTGTGGTGTTAGGGTATTGCAATAGTGCGCCGAATACATCTTGTTGTGGCAGGGTATCGATAGCGCCGATTTGAACCTCAAATCCGATAAATTCTGCGCGAGTCTTCACCACTTCGATGGTTTGTGGGTGCACATCGTCTGCTACAAAGAAGGTTTTACTTTTGCTCTTACCTGCTCGCTTACAAAGGGTCATTGCTTCGCCGGCGGCGGTCGCTTCATCGAGTAAAGAGGCGTTGGCTATCTCCATACCGGTTAAGTCGATAATCATCTGTTGATAATTCAACAAGGCTTCTAGGCGGCCTTGAGATATCTCTGGTTGATACGGAGTGTAGGCTGTATACCAACCCGGATTTTCGAGCACGTTACGTAGAATAACGTTAGGAGTAAAGGTGTTGTAATAGCCTTGGCCGATAAAGGTACGCTTAACTTGGTTTAGTTTTGCGAACTTTTTCATTTCAGTCAGCATGCCAGCTTCGCTTAGCGGAGCATCAAGGGTCAGCGGTTTTTCTAGACGAATTTGAGCGGGAACCGTTTGTTCAACCAGCTCAGCAAGGCTTGAAATACCAAGGCGAGTCAGCATCTTTTGTTGATCGCTTAGGTTAGGACCATTGTGGCGAGCAACAAATTCGTTGTCAGTACTTAAGCTGCGTAGTAGATCAGTCATAATTCTTTTGTACCTTTCCTTCCATGAGGCGTTACAGGTGTTTTGATTTAGCTTTGCGACTCAAAATCCAGAGATAATAGCCGATGATTTCTCTGTATTCTGAATAGCAACATCCCCGCCAAAGCGGGGATTATCGTAATTATTTGAATGTGAAAGAAGGTTTAGTCTTCTTCAATGCTCGCGAGGTAGTCTTCTGCGCTGGTTAGGTTGTCGAGTTCTGCGGCATCCGTTAGCTTAACCTTTGCGATCCATCCGCCATCATACGGTTCTTCGTTGATAAGCTCAGGGCTATCTTCCAACTCTTCGTTGATCTCAACCACTTCACCGCTCACTGGGGCGTAGATATCTGACGCAGCTTTAACTGATTCAACTAGAGAAAAGCTATCACCTGCATCTACGCTGTCTTCTACATCCGGTAGGTCAACGAATACCACATCACCAAGCATTTGCTGAGCGTGCTCTGAAATACCGATAGTGACAGTGCCGTCACCGTTATCGCGTACCCATTCGTGGCTATCAGTAAACTTTAGAGTGTTGTCCATGCTTTAAATCTCCAACAATAATCAAGTACAAAGGAATTAGTCTGGTTATGTTCGAAAAATACACTGACTTGTTAAGCTTCTCAAGTCGAAATTTCCTATAAGAAACAAAAAGTCTAAATTTGCAACTTATCTCTCATTTATTCTATGGGTTGGCTCTTCATTTGCTAGGGGCGTTTGTGGCACACTTTCTAACCATTGTTAGGATGAAGTGTGGTGAAGAAATTGAAACAGCCTATTCTGGATGAGTACCCCTCATTAACCATAGAAAAATCCTCGGTTGAAAATAGTGTTGAGCCACTGCGTCTTGGACAAAAAATCAAAGGGATTCGCAGCCAGTTGGGGCTGACCTTAGAAGAGGCCAGTCAAAGAACCGGTCTGGCGCGCTCTACGTTAAGTAAGATTGAAAACGAACAGATAAGCCCTACTTTCCAAGCGATGCAAAAGCTGGCGTCTGGCCTTGATATTGATATGCCACAATTGTTTGCTCCGCCTAAGAAAGTCGGGGCTTCAGGGCGCCGTGACGTCACCCTTAACAATCAAGGTAAGCTGCATCCTACCACTACCTATGAACACGAATTATTAGCCACCAAGATGTCGCAAAAGCGCATGATGCCGTTTAAATCTTTTGTTCACGCTCGCAGTTTTAATGAGTTTCAAGGATGGGTGCGACACGATGGTGAAGAGTTCTTGCTGATCTTAAGCGGAGAGGTGCTGTTTTTTAGTGAATTTTACGAGCCGCTTTCTCTTGGTGAAGGAGACAGTGTTTATTACGATGCCAATATGGGACATGCACTTATTTCTACTAGTGCGATGGACGCGCAAATATTGTGGGTCACCGCCAAGTAGCGGTGGTATCAAATGTATAACAAGCCAAGTTTCCTATAGTGTCGGCAAACGATTGCTTGCCACTTGAGCTAGGTTCATAATCAAAGTGTTTGCTGGGCCTCATTTCGATATGAGGCACAGCAAAATCAAGGAGAAATGATGACTGAAGTACTACTAAAAACGCCACTGTTTGATCTTCATGTTGAACAGGGTGCGAAGATGGTTCCATTTGCGGGCTATGAGATGCCGGTTCAATACCCGCTGGGTGTAAAAAAAGAACACCTGCATACTCGTGAACACGCGGGCTTATTTGATGTATCACATATGGGGCAGCTTCGCCTTAAAGGTGCGCAAGCGGCTTCAGGTCTAGAATCGTTAGTTCCGGTTGATATCGTTGACCTAGCTAGTGGAAATCAACGCTATGCGTTTTTTACCAATGAGCAGGGCGGGATCATGGATGACCTGATGGTCGCAAACCTAGGGGATCATCTGTTCGTGGTTGTGAACGCGGCCTGTAAAGAGCAAGACATCGCACACCTACAAGCAAACCTGCCACAAGGCGTTGAGCTTGAGGTGATTAACGACCGTGCCTTACTTGCTTTGCAAGGACCAAAGGCTGTGAATGTACTTGCTGAGCTTAACCCCGCGGTAACTGAGATGCGCTTTATGGATGTGAAGCATATTGAGTTGCTTGGTACTGAATGCATTGTTAGCCGTAGTGGTTATACCGGTGAAGATGGCTTTGAAATCTCAGTTGCTAACGATAAAGCAGAAGAGCTGGCACGTGCCTTGACTCGCTCTGAGCTTGTCGAATGGATTGGCCTTGGTGCTCGTGATTCATTGCGTCTTGAGTGCGGTTTGTGTCTGTATGGTCATGATTTGGACCAAACCACGACCCCCGTTGAGGCGAGTCTGTTGTGGGCAATTAGCAAGGTGCGCCGCGCTGACGGTGAGCGTGCTGGTGGCTTCCCAGGTGCAGATATTATTTTACAGCAGATTGCGACTAAAGATGTATCGCGCAAGCGTGTGGGCTTGGTTGGTCAAACTAAAGCGCCAGTGCGTGAAGGCTGTAAGCTATTTGATGCCGATGATGTTGAGATTGGTATTGTGACTAGTGGTACAGCGGGTCCAAATGCAGGCAAGCCCGTTTCCATGGCGTATGTACGCAGTGACTTGATGAGCGTAGGTACGCAGATTTTTGCTGAAGTTCGCGGTAAGAAGTTGCCGATGGTGGTTGAGAAAATGCCGTTTGTACCTCAGCGCTACTATCGTGGCTAATAAATTAAATTAAAAATGGATCAATCGGCTCGATAATTATCGGGCCGTTATCTTTATGGAGTTAGGGTATGTTAGCAGTTCAGTACAAGGGACAGTCTATAACGCCAAGTAAGATCGTTTGCGTGGGTAGAAACTATGTTGAGCATATCTGTGAGCTTGGTAATGAGATACCGCAGCAGATGGTGGTGTTTAATAAGCCCAACTCTTCTATCACGACGCAGTTAACAAGTGGCAGTGATGAGCCAATTCACTACGAGGCTGAGCTGTGCTTTTTAATACGGGCGAATAAGTTAGCTGGGGTGGGGCTAGGGTTAGATCTTACCAAACGCGAATGCCAGTCCAAGCTAAAAGCCAAGGGATTACCGTGGGAAAGAGCTAAAGCCTTTGATGGCTCGGCACTTTTTTCAGAGTTTGTAGAATTCGATGACCTCAATGAACTTAGTCTAGAGCTTTATATCAACGGTAAGCTTACCCAACAAGGTGGTGTGTCCTTGATGATGTATCCGCCGTTAACGATACTCAGTGAGCTATCTCAATTTACCAGTTTATGTGATGGAGACATCGTAATGACAGGTACGCCAAAAGGGGTCGGTGTCGTTAATTGTGCTGACCAATTTCTGGGTAAGGTGTTACTTAGAGGGAAGTCGATTGTTGAGGTTAAGTGGTTGGCATCTTAAGTCGAAAATCTAAGGGCAATATGCTGCCCTTAGATTCAGTGTCATTGGCGCTATAGGACTTTAGATAGAAAGTCTTTAGTACGCTCATTTTTAGGATTATCAAATACTTCGCAAGGTTTGCCTTCCTCGATAATCTTACCATCGGCCATGAATACTACGCGGTCACATACTTCACGAGCAAAACCCATTTCGTGGGTAACAACAACCATAGTCATGCCGTGTGCATTGGCAAGATCTTGCATTACTTGCAGTACTTCACCCACCATTTCTGGGTCGAGTGCAGAGGTAGGCTCATCAAATAATAATACGCCAGGGTTCATCGCTAGAGCACGCGCAATTGCAATACGCTGCTTTTGACCACCAGAAAGGCTTTTAGGATAGGCTGAAGCTTTGTCTCTTAGACCTACTTTATCTAGTAAGTCATAAGCTGTTTTTTCAGCTTGCTCTTTGTTCGCTTTCTTTAGCGTCAGCGGCGCGAGGGTAATATTTTCAAGCACAGTAAGGTGTGGGAACAGGTTGAATGATTGGAATACCATTCCTACATGTTCACGGAACTTATTGATATTGAGATCTTTGTCAGCAAGGTCTTCACCATTAATGATGATATGCCCACCATTTAGCTCTTCTAGCCCGTTTAAGCAGCGAAGTAGTGTTGATTTACCAGAGCCTGATGGCCCAATAAGAGAAACCACTTCATTTTCACCAACATTAAAATCGATACCGTTTAAAACAACGTTATCACCATAGCTTTTTACTAATTCAGATACTTTAATCATTGCTTAATCGTGCCTCAATTTGTCTAAAGATAGTGGTTAAAATAAAGATAAGAGAAAAATACAAGATGCCTACCATTGTCCAAACCTCAAACGAACGATAAGTTGAAGATATAATAATCTGACCTGATTGAGTCAATTCGTTTACGCCGATAACGGTAAGAATTGAGGTGTCTTTCAATGAAATAATGAACTGGTTTAGGATCGCTGGGATCATATGGCGAAATGCCTGTGGAAGAACCACTTTGATCATTGATTGAGTGTATGAAAGGCCAAGGCTACGTGCCGCTTCCATTTGACCAACATCAATTGCCTTAATACCACCACGGAATATCTCGGCCATATAAGCGCCGGCGTTAATACTGATTACAATGGTACCTGCAACTTCAGCTGTCATGTGGAAACCAAGGTAACCAGTCATGCCGAAGTATAGGAAAAAGGCCTGAACAATAAGAGGAGTACCACGAACAATATCGATATATACCTTAGCGATAACACGCAAGAAGGTATTGTTGCCAATATTAATTAGGCCAAGCACTAGGCCAATGATAGTTGCTAAGAATAACGAACATACCGTGATGATGAGCGTTATTTGCATCCCATCAAGAAAGGCAGGTAGGCTATCCATAAATAGCTCAAACATATGAGTTTCCTTTTAACACTATACAACCTCAGCTAGAGATAACTCTGACCGTATTTGGAGGGCTATATTGTTGAGGTTACTGAGAAAAAAAAGAAGGAGTCTATTAAATAAACTCCTCCTGAGTGAAATCATACTTAGATTAAAGTATTGATATTATTGGTATTGGCTAAGAATTTTCTCGTAAGTACCGTTTGCTTTGATTTTAGCTAGGCCTTCGTTGAACATCTTAAGAAGCTCTGCGTTCTGACCTTTCTTAACACCAAAGCCAAATTTAGCTGAGTTAAGTTTTTCACCAACAAGTTTTAGAGTTGGTGTTTTGTCTAGAGAAATCTTATAAGCGATTACTGGGTAGTCTTCAAATGCTACATCAGCATTGCCGTTAAGAACTTCTTGGAACATAGAAGCTGAGTCATCGAAGTAACGAACGCTTGAGTTTAGAGCTTTACGGTTTGAGTTAGCCCAATCAGCAGACGTTGTGCCTTTCTTAACTGCAAAGCGCTTGTCTTTTAGATCTGCTTTAGAAGCAATTTTGCTATCTACTTTAACAACTGGGATAACACCAGATTCATAGTAACCATCAGAGAAATCTAAAACTTGAGCGCGTTTCTCAGTGATTGTCATACCCGCAATCGCGCCATCAAGTTGACCTGATACTACGCCAGGGATGATGCCATTGAAGTTCATTGGAGTTAGTTGGTATTCAAAGCCTTCGGTTTTTGCGATAGCGTCAAGTACTTCTACATCGATACCTGTATATGCGCCGTCTTTCTTGAAAGAGAAAGGTGCAAACGCGGCATCGGTTGCGATCTTATATACTTGGCCTTTTGCAAAGGCTACTGAACTAGTTGCGGTTGCTGCAATAAGCATCGCAAACATGATTGAAATCTTTTTCATTTTGCTTGTTTCCTTAAATTTAAGCCTCGGTTAAAAGGCGAAAGCAAGCACCGAAAGTAATGCCTAGTGGATAAAAAATCAAGTGATCTGAGAGATAAGATAAGATTGCATATGTCTCAATGTGCATTGTATCGCTCGATTTTGTAGCGATTAATGGGTGGGCTGCCTCTCTATTAATATTCACCTACACGCATAGCGATGCAGGGTTGCTCTTGAGTGTATGGTCGACCTTTTATCAATGAAAACTGAACGTTATCAAGGGTTGAGGCGTTGAAGGGTTATTGAGCAATCTGAGCTTCCACTATTCATATGACGATTAATTAAGAGGTATGATATTTATCTCGCCGAATTTGTAGGCGTTTCTTGCACTGCAAGTGCGTGTGGTTGAGTATCGCGTAGTGATTTCGAGTAAATAGATGGGGAATGAGATGACGGAATTAGTCGCTATTGAGCAGATCTGTTGGCAACAAACTATAGGGCTTCGCCATCATGTATTGTGGCCTCATAAATCACCAGAGTTTTGTCATGTTCCTGAAGATGAACAAGGGATGCATTTTGGGGTATTTATCGATGCGCGTTTGGTGTGTGTTGCGTCTTTATTTTGGGATGGACGTGCTATTCGATTGCGCAAGTTTGCTACTGACTCCGACTATCAAGGGCAAGGTATCGGCAGCCAATTATTGAACCATATGCTGAAGTTTGCATCCGAAAATGGCGCCAAATCATTTTGGTGTGATGGGAGAGAAAGCGCACTGAGTTTTTATAGCCGATTCGGGTTACAGCCCGAAGGTGAACGATTTTATAAATCTGACGTCGCCTATTTCAAATTGTCGAAACTGCTCTAATTTGGTTCACCTTACCATGAGTTGGTGAGGTATAGGTTGATATTACATCAACACTAATGAACGTCAGAATAAAGAAGCCACTATATATGTTCTCTTTTCGCGTGGTAATGATTTACCTAATCTGCTTGTGTGTGGGTGTATTGTTGGATTCATTACACCTACCTGCTGCAACCCTGCTGGGGCCGATGTTGGCCGCTATATTCTTTAGCTTTAACAAATGGCGTGTTAAAACCCCTAAATCCTCTATTTATCTAGTGCAGTCAGTTATTGGAATAATGGCGGGTAAAGTGCTGAATCTGACGATCCTATTACCCTATCTATCAAAATGGTGGGTGTTTGTGGGAGTGGCACTATTGGTGTTGATAGCATGCCAAGGTATGGGGTATGGCTTAGCTCGACTGCGTATACTGCCTGGTAGCACTGCTATTTGGGGATGCGCTCCAGGAGGCGCATCGGCAATGGTGCTTATGGCCGAATCCTATGGAAACGATCCAAGCCTTGTGGCTTTTATGCAATACCTTAGGGTAGTGATGGTAAGTTTACTGGCAGCAGCAGTTGCGCATTTCTTATCTTTAGCACCGAACATTGATCAAACTACCCACCTTCAACATTGGCTTGATAACTACTCCTTACTGAGTGTAGTGGAAACCTTGTTCGTTATAGGCATAGCCACATTTATTGGTGTAAAATCTCGTCTACCGGCGGGGTGTTTTTTGGTTTCAATATTTGTGAGCGCATTGTGTGTTAACACTGGGTCTCTGGTGCTACAGATCCCAACTTGGTTACTAGATATTTGTTATCTGGTGCTTGGTGTCAGCATAGGCATGAGGTTTGATAAAGTTATCGTTAAGCAAGCCTTATTCGCTCTGCCTAAAATACTATTGTCGATATCAGCCTTAATCGTGTTGTGTGGTGCTGTTGCTGCAATACTCGTGTTTTGGTTTCATGTAACACCCCTTACCGCTTATCTTGCGACAACTCCGGGTGGGCTAAACGTGGTTACGGCAATCGCACTGGCTAGTCGTGGTGAGGTGAATCTAGGGTTTGTGATGAGTATGCAGATCGTTAGATTGCTGTTGGTTGTCATATTAGCACCTCAAATGGCAAGCTTTGCGTCAGATCGTTTTAGTCGTCATCACGAAGCGTAAGATGTGACATAGCATCTACAAATGAGTTGGGTATAATAAGGCCTTACATTGTATTGAGTTAGGAACGTTCAGATGCCAAAGGCAAGTGAAATCAAAAAAAGTGCTGCGATTGAGCACAACGGCAAAGTCTATTTTGTAAAAGAAATTAATAAGCTAACACCAAGTGGTCGTGCTGGAGCAAGTCTATACCGTATGCGTATGTATGATGTAGCAACTGGTGCTAAAGCAGACGAAAGCTTTAAAGCGGATGAGATGATTAGCCTAGCTGATTTCAGTCGTCACCCTTCAATGTTCTCTTATATTGACGGTGATGAGTATGTGTTCATGGATAACGAAGACTACACACCGTACAACTTCAACAAAGAAGCAATTGAAGAAGAGTTGCAGTTCATCAATGAAGATACCCAAGGTCTGTTGGTACTTTGTGTTGACGGAAACCCAGTTGCTCTAGAGCTACCAGCAGTGGTTGAGCTTGAGATAGTAGAGACTGACCCTTCAATCAAAGGTGCTTCTGCAAGTGCGCGCACTAAGCCTGCAACCTTAACCACAGGTCTTACAGTTCAAGTACCAGAATACATTGCTGGTGGCGAGAAAATTCGCATCAACACTACTGATAAGTCTTTCATGGGACGCGCTGACAAGTAATTTTATTACTGTTCGGTATTTTAAAAAATGCACGCTATTTAGCGTGCATTTTTTTTGGGAAGAAGGGGGAATTAAGGCCCTAGGTACTCGGAACTAGAAGCGTTCTTGCCGTCACCCCGGTAGTGTTTTAAGCCGGGGTCTTTAGTTACTCGGAGTTTAAAGATGATGGAGGGGGAATCGGTGAATCGACGGGATAGCACCCAGAACCCAGCACTCAGCCTTTGGTTACATGTTTGTTACAAATAAGCTGGAGAAAACCACTCGATAACAGGTATATTAGGCATAGGTAATGGATTTACCGACTAAACTTATATGATAGTTGTTACGTAAAAGTAATAATTTCATGCGATCAGTTTGCTTTCAAAGGAGTGGGGTATGCCTAGAGCACTGTCCGTAATATCTTGTCTAATAGGCTGTTTAGCCAGTGGTGGCGCTGTGGCTAATTCGGGTGGTAATTCAACCTATATAGTCAATGGTATCAACGTTTCGATTGAAGACTTCCCTTCATTTTCTAGCCTCTATTTTGATCAGCTTGATACCAGTGGCCTGTATCAGAATTATTGTGGTGCTACGATTTTAGATGCTTACCATGTGTTGACTGCGGCCCATTGTGTTGAGGGTGATAGCTATTACTATACCTACACATCTGTCGCCCCTCAGGTACAAAACGAGCGGCAAGTATTACAGGAAGGCGCAGAGCTGGTTCGAGCCAGTGAGTTCTACTATCCGGATGGGTTTGTAGATAGTGAGGCGTTAAGTTGGCCTGATGATATTGCGATTATTAAACTGGAACAGCCATTATCAGTGCCCCCTAGTGCGCATGTTACTTTAGCAACTCCTTCAGATATCATCTCATACAATGTTGCTGGCATTGAGATGTTTACCATTGGACATGGCTTTACTACAGATAGCTCGGATACCACCAATACCTTGCAAGGTGTGATACAGACTCTATTATCCAATAGCAGTTGCCGCTCGGCTGATATCGGGAGTCGTCAATTATGTTTACAAGGTGAAGTCGATTTTCAATCATCATTGCGTAATTCCACCTGTGGTGGTGACTCGGGTGGCCCTTTATATTGGAATCGCGGTGGTGAATATATCCAAGTAGGAATCACCAGCTTTGGACCCTCGTTATGTGGCGACCCTAATGCTGACTATTCATCGGCTTATACTGAAGTCGCTGAATACTCTACTTGGATAAACCGTGTCCTTACCGGTCAAGAACTTCCTAAAATAGTGGTCACTCAAAGCAACCGAGATAACTTTGTCCCAAGTGATGAAGACAATGGGATCTCTGATGACGATACTGGTGGTGCAGTTGGATTGTTTAGCCTATTCGGATTTGGAGTACTGGTGTGGTTGCGCAGACGCAGCACGTGATTTGGGAGTGCATTGAATCCGTGTTACTTTTAGTGGTATAGAAAGGCAGTAATAGATAGAAAAGCGAAAATGACAGGAATTACAATTCGTCGCGTACAAGCAAAAGACGCACAAGGTATTGCGGATATTTTTTCCGGAGAGAATGCCTATTCTGGCACCTTGCAACTTCCAAACCCTCCGCTGGAACTTTGGCAAAAACGTGTTTCTGATATCCCTGATAATTTCTATATTTATGTTGCAGAAATTGATGGTGAAATTGTAGGTAATCTTGGGATGGAGGTGTGCACTAACCCAAGAAGAAGGCATGTCGCTTGGTTTGGAATGGCAGTAAAAGATGCGTTCTTAGGTCAAGGGGTGGGAAGTGCATTACTACGAACCATGATAGACCTTGCGGATAATTGGCTCAATCTGTTGAGATTGGAAATGACGGTGTTTGTAGATAATAAACCTGCGCTAGGTCTGTACAGTAAGTTTGGATTTGAGATTGAAGGCGAATCTGAGGCGTATGCGTTTAGAGATGGTGAGTTTGTGAGTGTTTACCATATGGCAAGGATTAAAACCAATCAGTAGCCGCGCTAATACAAAGGCTACGCTCACCATAGGCGTAGCCTTATATACCAATCTTGTTGCAAGTCACCTAGTGCAAGGGGCTACAACCCCCTTGCATTTATCTCATTTTACCACTGCTATTTGTATGAAACAGATAAAACGAATATGCAGATGGTATCAATACAGAGAATACTAAGAATATAATCACAGCATTAACGCTAGGGTGGATAGCGGTTGCTATTATTAATGTGCCACCCAGAAGTAGGTTTACATTGTTAGCCAATTTATGAGTTGAACGCCAATTATCGGCATCTGCTAGCGTCCACGGTAGTCTGTAGCCAACCATGAAATTAGGACCTATATTCTTCATAGAGTGTCCGATTATCATAATGAACAATGCTAGTGAATAGGAGATGATAGCGAGGTTTGAGCCGCTATTCTCATAGTTAACCAAACGGCAGTAATGAAAAGCTAGCATCAATATACCCGCTGCAATAATGACCTCTTTTATCGCATTAGTACTATTTTTTATTTCAAATTGTTTTGGTGATTTCTTATGGAAAAACAAAGTGATTAGTATTACTACTGCATAAATTGCTGGGTAATATAATACAGCGATATTTTTATTAAGGAATTGATAGCCTATGCCATCCATTGAGTATTGCATCGCTATTGAGTCAGGAATAATGTTGTATGCGTATGCACTTATCGCCAACATAACAACAAGTATAAATAAGCAGCTTATATTTCTAATCATGATATGTCCCTTTATCACATAAGTTATGTGAACAGAAAATCGTAACGGATGATTAATTTTTAAAAAGTACGTTGGCTCTCAAAATTAAATTAATAACCCATGCATTTCATCAAACATACTTTCCATTTTTGGAGGCTATTGTGGTGTTGTTAATATCTAATTTAATTATTCCCCATTACAGTGCGATATATATCCATCGCAGTGCAAAAAAATAATAAATCATACTGTTAACCTAGGTGAATCGCTTATATATGGCGGTTTTAAAGTTGGCATAAGTTTTGCTTTGTACTTTTCATTCAAAAAAAGGAATAAGCAATGAATCAAAAAATAATCACAGGGATCGTATTTTCATCACTTTTAATTTCAGGGTGTAATACTAAAGACAATCCTATCGATGAAACAAAAAATGAGCCTAAAACAAGTGAAGTTTCATCAGATATAAGCACGCCTCAATCATTAACTACTATAGCTAACCTTGTAGGAACAACCTGTAATAATGACCAATATAGCCCCCATTTGCATCCTACTGAAGAGGGGGTATTAGTTCAGGAACCGAGTAATTATTGCGGCAAGCTATATCGTAACTTTGCACAATTTAAAGATCAGCTAGCCGATTATGATGATTCGCAATACCAACTAGATAAACCGTTGATTATTGGGAAAAGCATTCCACAGTTGCAAGAGTTAATGAACAACAAGCAACTGTCCTCTGTAGAGTTGGTGAAGTTTTACCTATATAGAGCAGGTAAGTATGATGTAGATGGCCTCAACTCTATTATTGAGTTTAATCCAGATATTATCTCAGATGCGATTGCCAGTGATAAGCTACGTGCTGAGCAAGGACAGGGGGATTTAAGCTTACTCGGTATACCCGTTGGTCTTAAAGACAATATTGCAACCCATGATAAAATGCATACCGCAACCGGCGCTGCTGCAATGCTTGCATGGCATCCTTCAAGAGATGCGTTTTTGGTACAACGATTGCGAGAAAAAGGTGCCATTGTTCTTGGGAAGTTAAACCAGGGTGAGTGGGCGAACTTTACTGATACACGCGCGGCTAATGGTTTTTCAAATAATGGTGGGCAAACTCATAACCCATACGGCTTATTTACTACTATGGGCTCAAGTGCCGGGTCAGCTGTGGCAACCTCAGCTGACTTAGTTGGCTTTGCTATTGGCTCGGAAACTTCGGGGTCAGTAATTGCACCATCAGAAGTTAATGGCGTGATTGGTTTAAAAACCACACGCGGTTTGATTAGCCGAGACTACGTGATCCCCCTTGATGCAGCGCAAGATTCTATGGGGATTATGACTCATACCATTAATGATCTCGCCACAACCTTAGATGTTATGGCTAAGATAGACCCAACCGACACCTATGCAGATGAAAACCAAGCAGCGATTGGACGTGATTATTTTGATGCGCTAAGTGAGACTTATCGCCATGAGGTCATCGTTGGGGTGGAATCCAGAATGGGCTTAAATAATAACACTCAGTTTGATCCAACATCGGACCAACAAGCGTTATATCAACAATTAAAAGCAGGTGGTGTGCAGGTTAAATATGTCTCTTATCTATCCAATAATCTAAGTGATGATTATGGAACCTGGTCTCGAATAAAAGAACCTTATAACTTTGCAACTGTGCTTACCTGTGGGTTTAGAGATTCAGTTAATGATTTCTTAACCAGCTTAGGCAGCGATGCACCATTTCCTGATTTAGATGCAATTATTGCGTATAACAATGAAAATCCGACCGCAAGGATTGCCTATGGTCAAGATTGGTTGATCAAGTCAGTACATAGCCCGCTATCTCGTAACGAATGTCAAAAAGGCCATCAATATCGTCAAGCGACAGCCCGTAAAAATATGCTCAACTTCTACCATAAAAACAATATTGATGTATTAGCAACTAGCTACGGTTCATATGATGGTGTTTATGCTCCTGCTGGTTACCCAGCATTAACTATTCCATATGGTGAATATAATAGCAGACCAATTAGTATTAAATTTATTGGTTTGCATTTAGCCGAGCCGCAGTTATTAGCGGCGGCAAAATCATTGGAGGTTGGTATTAATCACGATTCAAACTATATACTAGATAAACCAGATTTAGAGCATGCAATGACTTTGTTTAAACCTGATTCGAAGTAATTAAAGGTGAACTAAATCTTATTGGTAGATGTTATACCATAATAAAAACGAGCTAATATTAGCTCGTTTTTTAAATGCATTATCTATAAATAATATCAGCCCAACGCGCTAAGCCTGCGGTTACTGAGCCAAAGTAGTTACCGCTGACAACTTCTATGTTGGGCAGTTCGGATTGTACCGCGCTTCTTAGAACTTGTGAGCGTGCCGAGCCGCCAGTCATAAATATTACATCGGGTTTAATACCCGATTGAGTCACCGCTTCTGCAACTAATTTCTGGATTTTCTCACGTGGCACCTTGATAGCTTGCTCCATATCTTGTTTTGATACCGGAATGGCTAAGGTCTCATCAATAAGGTTGAGTTGCGCTATGTACTGTTGATTGGCTTCTAGATCGATCTTTGCCCGCTCTGCTTGCGCTACGATGCCGTAACCCAGCGCATCTTGATGAAGCTTTATTAAGCGCGAGACCTTCTCTTTCTCGACTGCATCTCTAACGAGTAGCTTAAGTAGTGCTAAGTTCTCTCGAGAGTAGAATTCTCTTTGTGCTGGCACGTTGTTGATCAAAATAGGGTGCCAATATTGGCTTATTGGCATTTCCAGTCCGCTGATTTTGCGGCTACCTTTGCCAAACTCAGTCATAAAGTTTTGAAATGCGATATGAATATCGAGGTCATTGCCACCTATCATCTGTCCACTATGCGCAAGTAGGCTGGCATCTCGCTGCGCACTACCGCGCCATTGGGGCCCCATCTGGATCATCGAGCAATCGGTGGTACCGCCGCCAATATCTACTACCAATACATTCTGGTTGCGAGTGAGGGCATTCTCATACTCAAGACCTGCGGCTACGGGCTCGTATTGAAAGGAAACCTCCTTAAATCCTGCACGGTTGGCAGCACGCTCTAAAATACCTACCGCTTGTTGATTAGAGGTCTCACCACCACGCCCCAAAAAGTTGACGGGACGACCAATTACGGTATGCGTTAGGTCTTGTTGTAAGCTCTGTTCGGCCTTGATTTTGATGTTGGTCATCATGGCACATACAAGGTCTTCAAAATAAGCCAGTTGCATATCACGAAGCCCGCTAGCCCCAAGAAAAGATTTAGGGGACTTAATGTAATAGATATCCTTTGGGTCTTGTAGATAGAGATCCAAGGCAGGCTTGCCGAACAAGACTTCCTCTTCTAATACATTGATGCCTTGCTCATAGTTTTCTGCCATTGCACGCTTAAGAATCGCTTCACCGGCAGAGGTTGTAGGGTGAATACCATGTTTTTTAAACAGGTATTCTGAAATCGTCTCAGATGTGGGCGCGCACAGAGTTGAGGGGATATACTTTTCGCCATCCAATGACACATGCTTTACCACGTCATCAGTAGCTTGTGCCACAGAACAGTTTGCGGTTCCATAATCAAAACCAATAATCATTTCTATCACCTCAATCGATAAAAGGGAGCGCATAATATAGCCCCTGATAACAAAATTCTAGGCTCGATTGCTTTTTTGTGGTGATTTGTTGTTTTTGTTGCAATTATCAGGCTAGTAACTTGAGCTTCTGCAAGTATAACCCTATGATTTTATTTAATTAACAGACTATTGAATTAGACTTTTGTTCTAGTTTTATATAAATCACTGTGGCGGAATACTGATAATGGATCTCAATCTTTTTTCAACCTTTTTAGCTGTCTATCGTTGTCGTTCAATCACAGTGGCAGCTGAACAGCTTGACCTGACGCAGCCTGCGGTAAGCGCGGCCGTAAAGCGATTAGAAGCTAGCCTAAATCAAACCTTATTCGTCCGCGAAGGGAGAGGGATTGCGCCAACGGGTGCCGCTGTCTCTTTGGCGACTCGAATTGAAGACCCATTAGCAACGCTTGAGGTGATATCGGAAAGCCAAAGAGAACTGAAGGTATATTGTAACGAGTCTATGCTGCATATGGTTGCCCAGCTAGATGAAATGGCCTATATCGAGTCTCCCTTAGAAGAGGATAAGCTCTATGATGACCTGATCACACAAAAGGTAGATCTCATCATTGATGTGTTAGAGACCAAGAGGCAGGGGCTGATTGTTGAGCATTTAACCGAGGAGGATGTGGTGTGCTTAACCCACAAGCAGCATCCGCTGGTCGAGGAGTCAATGACTCTTGATAGCTACTTTGCACAGGAACATATAGCACTGAAGATCCGCCGTGGTGAACAAAATACAATCGACTATCTATCGGATAACCCACTACCTAGTCGCCGGGTCAAGATTGAAACCAAGTCAATTTCAAGCATGTTAATGCTTGCCTCTACCACGGATTACGTGGCAAGTTCGAATCGTTCTTTAGCGGAGAAATGGGCTCCACCTTTAGGCCTTGTTATCCACGAATTTCCGTTTCCACTGCGTAATCTTCGCTACAATATGATCTTTCATCGTCGCTATATCAAGGACCCATTCCACAAGAAAAAGCGTGAACAGATTCAGAGAATATTCGCCAACATATAAATTAAATTTATGTTTAAAGCAAAGTTGAGCGTATTTATCCCAACTTAACCTTACTTGATAATCTCCCGTGTCCTGAGCTAAGTGCTCATCACTGTTTCTAAACGGGAGATCATAATGCAAAAACTTAAATATTTAGCGGCTTCAATTGGCATGGTATTCGCAACTACCGCTACGGTGGCAACTGCGGCGCCAGTTGAGGTGTATTTGGAGCAAAATGTCGCCTCTAATGCGGCTGATAATGGCGTATATTCCACCGAGGCGGGCGCTACTATTGAAACCTCTGAAGATGGCTATGTTTATATCGGCTTTGATGATCAAGGCTGGTTGGCGGCAGGTTACGGCTACAACTTTGGTTTATCTGAACAGCTTGAGCTAAATGTTTATGGTGAGTTAGGTAAATGGGAAACCGGTGAAGAGCTACTGGTTGAGGCTATCTTGCAATATAACATCACCGACAATTTTAATATCTTCGGCGGCTATGGCTACAATCGCTCGGGCGATATATTTGAAAACATCACCGATACCGCCATCAATACCAACCAATTTATTGCGGGAACGTCGATGACGTTTGGCATGTTTAGCTTAGATTATACCTATACCCATGAAAATAGTGATGGCTCGAGTGGGTATATTCATCAAGGCAACACGGGTTATTTTGCTCAAGACCGCTATCGCACCAATGAGCATGAAGTCGTGTTGTCGGCTCAGATTGACGACTGGACACCGTATGTGAAGTATACCTACTTCAACACTGGAGAAATGGAGCTATACCAAAACAACGTACCGGTTGAAAACGATAGCATCTGGACTCTAGGTGTCGCCTATCAATTCTAATCTATCGCCGTTGGCGAAAGAATAACCCGTGCAGATGGACTTGCCTATACAACTAAATATCTGACTACTGAGCAGCTGTTTAGATAGGTGAAGCAGTGAGATTGAGTAGAAAACAAGTTTTAATATATTTGGCAATTGTTGTTGGTCTGTTGATGACATCGACTTTGCCAACTGCAATGGCTCAACATGGCGCAATGTATGAGCCACTGCTTGAACAAGATCTGTTAAGGATTCAGAGCTTGATTGAAGAGTAATATGTTTGTTCATTTTGTTGTATTTGCCCAAGCTTTTTAGCTTGGGCTTTTTTTATGTTGTTGAATATTATCTGAATTGTGATTGATGTCAGAGAGGGAATCGTCAAGAATAGGGTTGATGTAGGGCGAAGGCTCACTATCTATGATTCGGGTCGATTTTCAGAGGAAAGCAGGTTATGACATATAGATTAGAGGTAGATTTACATACACATACACTGGCTAGTGACCACGCATACAGCACCATTCATGATTATGTACGCCAAGCGCCAAAACAGGGTATTCGATTATTTGCAAATACCGACCATGGTCCTGATATGGAAGATGCACCCCATGTATGGCATTTTGTAAACAGCTTAACCTTTCCTCGTATGGCTGATGGCGTTGGGATCTTGCGTGGTATTGAGAGTAATATTAAAGATCTTGACGGCAATATTGATATTGAAGAGTCCGTCCGTAGCACCTTAGATATTATCCTTACCGGATTCCATCCCCCTGTATTTGCCCCGCGTGATATCGATGCCAATACCTTAGCAATGAAGAACGTAATCAAAAGTGGCAAGGTGCACGTTGTGACTCACCCTGGCAATGTAAGGTTTCCGATTCATATCGAAGAGATAGTAAAGACTGCCGCTCAAGAAAATGTTGCTCTGGAGATAAACAACAGCTCCTTTTTATTCTCGCGCAAGGGGTGCTATTCGAATTGCTTGAAGATTGCACAGCTTGCTAAGAAATATGATGCGCCACTTAGCATCGGCTCTGATGCACATAATGCTTGGGATCTTGGACGCTTTGATAAAGCCATAGAGCTGATTACTGAGGTTGATTATCCTGCCGAGCGCATTATTAATAATACGGTTGAGTCACTGTTTGCTTATTTGGCAACCAAGGGAATAGATATCGCAGATGAGTTTGATTTTTAAGGGGAGATGAAGCGTATTATGAACTCATTTGTTCGCTTTTTATCAAAAACGTATATCCTTTTTTTGACCGTGGTGGTTGGTTTTTCTCTGTTTGCCGGAGCGGTAGTTGCACCCGTTATCTTTAATTCGGCCCTATTTTTGAGTGAGCCGTTGCTGAGCAGGTTTCAAGAAGGCTTGCTGATGACTGAGGTGTTTGTGCGTCTATCTTACCCCTTGGCACTATTGTGCGTTTTGTCATTGGTGTATGAGGTATACCAATTTGTAACGGTCAAGACCGATTGGTGGGCCTTGTTGAGCATGTTCGTTATGGTTACTACTGGTCTTCTATTCTGTTTTTATTTTGTACCGCAGATCGTTGAGTTGCAGTCGCAAGGCGCGCTAGTGACTCAGAGCGGCGGCTTTGCAACGCTTCATAAAATCTCAGAGGTCAGCTTTAAAATAACGGTATTGTCAGGGATTATCCTGATTTACAGAAGGTTAAAATAACCTGATTACATGAGCGCATCCCAGATATTTGCTTTGCAGGTTCTGGGATGATCAGTGATCTGGATCACGCTAGGTTGAAAACATAGTTTGTTTTGGCTGAGGCGTATCAAAGTGCATACTTACCCTTAATTACTTAACTTTGCGCATGGCGTGGGGTTGGCAGCGTATTTAATTAGGTAGGGAGCGTTTAAATGACTCAAGCAAAGAAAGGGCTAACGCTCGCGGTATTAGTGGCGTTTTCGTTAAGTGGATGTGCTAATGCAGGTGGTAAAAGTGATACACAAGCCCTCACCCCTAGCCAAGAAAAAGCCAGTTTACGTAAATTAGGTTTAGATGAGGCCGATATAAACTATGTGATGGCCCACGCGCCTCAAGATGCAATGGCTGTTGCAACTCATAAACACAACCTTCTTCAAGATACCCACCTTACCTTTGATAGCAGCTCGAAGGAGCTGAAAGCCTCGAAAATCCCAAATATTCAATTAGATAAGTGGAATAAAAAATACAAGCAGCAAGTAGCGAAAATCTGGGGACGGGTTGCGTTTGTGGTTAACTCCCCTCGATTCGTAAAGCAGTTTAATCAAGAGACCGCAGATTTAGATGTTCGAACCTTTAAAGGTGGAATCGATGAGGCGGTAAACGTACCATCCAATTACGACGACTTTGCTAAAGTTGCATTAAATCGTCAAGGTTTGGCGCATAATACCTACAAACTAGAGGCTTTTTCTAACAAGATTGGAGCCGATGGTAAAGAGATGAGTTCGGGTGGCAATGCATGGGGTGAAATGGGGCATCCAGAGGTGTTCTTAAATCCTGGTGAAATAAGCTCCGCGCGCTTGAATAAGAACGCACCATTATTGCTACACGAGCTAACCCACACCTTTGGCTATGCCCACGATAACAACCCGAAAGCCAATAACGGCAAGGCAATACAAGTTGTTTATGTGCCTAACAACGTACCTTATTATGTACAGATGATAACCAGTTCAGGTGGCACTAATGATAAGGATTTCGATAGCTTGCAACAGCTGTCCAAGCAGATCCATAGTAAAAACCCAATGTTGTTACCGGTTAACTCAGGTTTAAATACTGATTTGTTTACTCAGTATTTTGGGCAATAGAATAGGTTAACTGACAAAAAAGCCGACTGTATATTGCAGTCGGCTTGATCTCATTTTTTACTTATTGTTTCTTCTAAGGTGTCGCATAGAGAAACCACTTAGAATTAACATCAGAAGTATCAGGTCTAAACTACCACCTGCAGATTCAGACTCTTGCCCATCTTGGGATTCATTTTCACCCTCATTTCCGTGGTCATTCTCAGGTTCATTCCCATCGACATTTTCATCATCGATATCATTGCTATTGAACTTGAACACGACGATAGCAGGGTCATGATCAGATGAACGATATGGGTCAGTATATTTAGTCAGCTCGCCACTGTATTGAGTCGAATATTCAAACAGAGTTGATTCCACCGCGTTGATTGGCCAAACCTGTGCATCAACGACATATTGAGTTAGGTCTGTATCTACTAGCACGTAGTCCAAGGTTCCAACCGTATCATTGAAAGAGTAGCTATAGGTATGCGGCTTCATTGCTTCAACAATATCTAGATAGCCAAATGATTGTTCAATGATAGCCCCTTCATCGCCATGTAGCAGCGTGCCTGTATCTTGATTTCCGCCAATATAGGTATTGCGAGCCGCCCAGATTTGATAGTCCTGTGGCGCCTGTTCGCGCTCTGTTAGAACCAGCATCGGATCCTCCAATCCATAGCTATTTAGGTCGCCCATCAATACCTTGTAGCCATCAATTTTCTCCAATTCGTTAGCCAGGTGGTATGCAGCGGATACGCGGAAATTCTCACAACTACCCTGCATATTGACATCATTTTGTTGATGGTCTGACTGTTCATCTTCCCAACATGTTGAGCCTTTTGATTTAAAGTGGTTAGTGGAGATCACGAGTTGTTCATCAGCATTTTCGATTTTAAAAGATGCGGTGAAAGCATCACGCTGGTAGGCACTTTTGTAACTGCCAGAATCAAGAGCGACATGCTGTTGAGGCATCTCAATAATATGTATGTCGTTCAGCTCTACAACGCTTGGGCGATAAATGATCTTGTTGGTAATCGCATCTGTACCGACATAACCTTCGCCTTCAATCTGCGCTGGCATTGCGATTTGATACTGGTCTTCGCTTTCTAGATGACGGTTGATTTCCTCAACCAGAGTATAGATCGCAGATTGTTCATCAAAGCCGTTATTTTCAATCTCGATAAGACCATATATATCAGCATTAATTGCGATCAGAGCGGATACTATTTTGTTCAATTGAGTGTTGTAGTCATCAAGACTCTCTGCACCACGATTTTGATTTAGTGGGTTATTTCGTCCACCAAATGGTGAGGTGAAAAAGTTCTCTACGTTAAAGCTAGAGACCACTAACTCGCCTGCTTTTAAGGTAGGGGTAGTTGGGCGAGTGTTTTCAACAAAGGTGGCACTGTTTGCTTCACTAATTACATATAGGCGGTATTCAGAATAAGAATAGCCAAGTAAGCCCGTTAAGCCTTGTTCGTTTAGCTCTGCACCAACGCGGATGTAGTCGTCGGTTGTCCCTGTGCCGTTGTCTTGGGCGAAATCTGGGTACCAAGGAATGACCCCATTGGCAGCTTTTGATGGTGATTCAACAAATAAGCGGCGATCAGCGTTGCTAGCATCTACCTGTTGAGCACCTTGTGATAGGGGAGTGTTGAATTGGTTTGGATGGTAGTTTACAGATTGGTGACTTAGCACCATGTTGTTGCGATATGCGCTGTAATCAAAGCCAAAGGTGCGAGCAACATGCATGTCGGTTGCATTGTTAACCCGCACCAACATTCCTTCATAGCGCTCAAGGGTTTGTTCAAAGCTCTGGTCGCTAGCGATTGGCACGATAGTTGTTGCTGGCAGCACAATCCCTTGAGTGCCGGTTTTTTCAACCCGAGCGGCATTTATCTGTGTCCATGAATAGTGCTCTAGCACTTTACCTGTCACAACTACTTCATCACCGATAGCAAGCCCTAAAGGGCTGCCATTGACAAATATGCCATCAGAAGTTGCTGCGTTATTGTCACCATGCTGGTCTTGAATAAAGAAGCCGGTTAATAGGTCGTTGTCGAGATTGGAGCTCTGGATGTGGGTGACTACTCCAGTGACTTCAAATATTTCTTCTGACTCATATTGACCGTTACTTGGGTCAGTATAGGGTGACCACATGCCTTCACCTTGAAGGTTCATGATAGTTGTGGTTATTCCATCAGGCACTTCAGGGGGAGTAGATGCATCACAGGTCTGTGAGATTGTGCCAAGTGTCTCCCAGCTGTCTTTAGGAAGTGTTATCCAATCAGAGAGATCCCAAACGGGTGACGCCATATAATTACAACGAACAAGGGTGATGTCTTTATTAAAGTCTCCACTTCCCACATTAGGGCCAAACATATCGACTACTTCATCATTTAATAGTAGGCGCAGTGGGTCATCACCATTGAAGTTGGTAATGGTGCTATTTGTGACATCAAATTTGGCTTTGAGCTGTTCATCAACGCTGGAGTTGGCATGGCCGATAACATAGGTTTGAAAAGGAGCAAGAGTGATATCGCCTAATAGATAATCACTTTGCCAATCACCGTTAAAGTTAGTTTCTTTTTGCAGCATATAACCCGCAAGGCTTACTGTCTGATTACCAATGTTGGCTATTTCAATGGCTTTGTTATATCCAGAACCTTCAACAACCTTAGAGATAATAATGTCTGCGCTAACATGACCTGATAGTAATATGCAAGGTAATGTCAAAGCTGCTTTGAACTTATTCATGAGTTTCCTTTGATTAGGTTTGTGTTATTTTCGGTGTGGAGTTTAATTACCAATAATTACAGTTCAACTCTATGATATTACATGACGGATATTCTATATTTTAATTGTCATTAAAATTAAATATTCTCTATTAATCAGTATATTATGTTTATTTTACTGTGATGCAGATCTCGTTTTATAGGGGGTTTATAGGTAGAGTGTAATTATAATTAAATGAAAGGTTAATATCTGAAGCAAATAAAGTTGGCGCTAAGGTTGTGTTTGTTCTGTGATATTAAAAAATAAACATAACTGTAGCATTAGGTTCATTTTTAATGATTAGCATGCGTTTTCATATTGATTCCCTATCGTCGCAATAAAAAATGGAAACCTAAGATGAAAATTAAATTTTTAACAGCAGCTATTGTTGTTGGTTTGGCTGGATGTAATTCTTCTAGTTCAGATAATGCAGCCCAAGAAAGAGAATCCCTTAACCTTCGTATCCTTCATATTAATGACCATCACTCAAAGATTGATGCTACAGGCCCAGTAAGCCTGAATCTAGGTGGTGTGGACACTAAAGTTGAAATTGGCGGCTTTCCGCGCTTAGTCACCAAGTTTAATGAGTTGCAAAATGACAACACTCTTAGGTTACATGCTGGTGATGCGATTACTGGCACTATGTATTACAGCTTGTTCCGTGATGAGTTACCTGATGCATTAATGATGAATCAAGTGTGCTTTGATGCGTTTGCCCTTGGCAACCATGAGTTCGATGATGGAAACGAGCAGTTAGCAAAATTGATAGATGCGATTAAAAACGGTGAAGACGCCTGTGGTACTGAAGTACTAGCGGCCAATATCGAAGTGCCTTCGACCAACCCAATTTACGGTATGTACGAACCGTACCAGATCTTCGATGTTGCAGGTCAACAGGTTGGTGTAATTGGTATCGACATATCGAGTAAGACTCAAGCGTCTTCATCACCATCGGCGGATACCAAGTTTTTGGATGAAGTTGAAACATCACAACGTTATATCGATATCCTGAAAGCAAAAGGGGTCGATAAAGTGGTATTGCTGACCCATTATATGTATAGCAATGATATTGCGATGGCCAAGCAACTAAATGGTGTCGATGTCATTGTAGGTGGAGACAGCCATACCTTACTTGGTGATAACAGCTTGCATACTGAAATTGGATTTGGCACCGCGCAAGGAGAATACCCGACGGTTGTTGAAAATGCAGATGGCAATGATGTTTGTATTGTTCAGGCTTGGGAAAATGCCCTTATCTTAGGAGAGCTCAACGTTAGCTTTGATCCCCTTGGCAACGTAACCCAATGTGCCGGAACGCCACACTTATTGTTAGGAGATGAGTTTATCCACCCTGATTTTGATTCAGACGATACACCTGATGCTGTGCATACTGCCCAAGAGCTTGCCACTATTTCGCAGTATATCGCACAAAAGAATGAATTAAGTTCAGTGATAAAAGATCAATCAACCTCAGATAAACTGGCCTTCTATAGCGACCAAGTAGATGAAAAGATGCAAGAAAACATCGGCCACAGTGACTCTCTACTGTGTAATGAACGCACCCCTGGCTCAAACCATTCATCAGGGGCTTTATGCGTAGAAGGAAGCCCAGAGCGTGAATTTATGAATCAACACGGTAGCATTATGGCAAACGTAGTATCTGAAGCGTTTGTAGATATGTCGATTCGTTCAGATATTGGAATTCAAAATAGTGGTGGTGTACGCACGACTATTGTTCAAGGAGATGTTTCAGTAGGCCATGTATTCAATGTATTGCCGTTTACCAACTTTTTAGTGAATCTTGATATGACTGGGCAAGAGATCATAAATACCGTAGAAGATGCGTTAGATAACGTGGTCGCTAATAATTCTAGTGGTGCTTTTCCTGCTGCGGCTAACTTACGCTTCGATGTTGATATGAACGAAGTAAAAGGGCAGCGCATCTCTAACGTTGAAGCGCGTCGTAAGAATGACGACGGCTCATTTACTGAGTGGCACTCAATTGAACTAGATGGCACATATGTCGTCGTTACCAATGACTTTATTGCTCAAGGTGGCGACCATTATGATTCATTTGTTCCTGTATATGAAGATCAAACTCGTCGCGAAGATACTGGACTTCTTTATACCGATTCACTCATTAATTATGTGAAGAAGCTAGAGGCTCGCGGTGAAAGTTTAGATACCCCAGACGTCACTGAAATGGCAGTTCAAAGCTTCACTCCCCTGCACTAATCCTCCTATAGCACCAAGCCATAGATGACAAATCAAGCTGACCTAAATGGTCAGCTTTTTTGATCAATAAATGTCCGAAAGTGATTGAATTTTAACTTATATGGATCTACTTCCTACTGTTTCAATTCTCGTTGCGCCATTAAAGGCATGATTTTTAGTAGGCACCTTGTGTCGGACTGTCCTATTATCGTTTCAAACATGGAAATTTGGTTTCTTACTATTGCTTACGCAATCGTTTAGCTGTATGTTTCTGCCCCTAAATTTCCCCATCATTTTGATGTGATTTAGCGTCCATAAGTACCATTGTGACGTGACTTTTTATTATTTTGTCGTCAAATACCGTGTAGGTGTGTCGATAAATGTACATTTTACTCAGTGGTCTTTACCAAATTAGATAAAGGAACAAACATGTCCGACAATACCTCAACTCAGCCAAGTGGCTGGTTAGATAAATACTTTATGATTTCAGAGCGTGGCAGTAATGTTCGCCGTGAGATTATTGCCGGCTTAACTACCTTCTTAGCTATGGTTTATTCCGTAATCGTTGTTCCAAGCATGTTGGGAACAGCAGGCTTTGATCAGGGTGCAATCTTTATCTCAACCTGTTTGGTGGCCGCGTTTGGTTCGCTACTTATGGGCTTTTGGGCTAAATTGCCAATGGCAATTGGTTGTGCGATTTCATTAACCGCATTTACTGCATTCAGTCTTGTTCTTGGTCAAGGTGTATCGATTCCGGTAGCGTTAGGTGCTGTATTCCTTATGGGTGTGGTGTTCACCGCGATTACAGTTACTGGTGTTCGCCAATGGATTTTAACCAACCTGCCTTCAGGCATTGCGCATGGTACTGGTATTGGTATTGGTCTATTCCTATTGCTTATTGCAGCAAGTGGTGTCGGTCTGGTTATTAAAAACCCAGTGGCAGGCCTTCCTGTTACCCTTGGTGAATTCACTTCATTCCCTGTGTTGATGTCAGTTCTTGGCCTTGCTGCAATCTTCGGATTAGAAAAGCGTGGCGTACCAGGCGGCATTCTGCTGGTTATTGTTGCTATCTCTATCTTTGGTTTGATCTTTGATCCTAGCGTGACCTATCAAGGTGTGTTTGCATTACCGAGCTTTGGTGGTGAGCATTCACTTATCGGTGCAATGGATGTGATGGGGGCATTAAACCCAATCGTATTGCCGAGTGTGCTTGCGTTAGTTATGACTGCGATTTTTGATGCAACCGGTACTATCCGTGCGGTAGCGGGTCAAGCAAACCTTCTGGATAAAAAGGGTAATATCATCGATGGTGGTAAGGCTTTAACTTCAGATTCAATCAGTAGCATCGTTTCGGGTGCTGTTGGTGGCGCGCCAGCGGCGGTTTATATTGAATCAGCTGCCGGTACTGCGGCAGGTGGTAAAACTGGTTTAACAGCGGCGGTTGTGGGTTTCTTATTCCTACTACTATTGTTCGTAGCACCTATTAGCTACCTTGTTCCTGCTTACGCAACCGCTCCTGCGCTTATGTATGTTGGTCTGCTGATGCTTGGTAATGTTCGCAAACTCGACTTTGATGATTCTATCGATGCACTATCTGGTCTTGTATGTGCGGTATTTATTGTACTGACGGGTAACATAGTGACTGGCATCATGCTTGGTTTCATGTGCCTACTGGTTGGCCGCATTGTTGCTGGCGAGTGGAAGAAACTTAACACTGGTGTGATACTGATTACTATCGCATTAGTTGCTTTCTATGCTGGTGGTTGGGCTATCTAACCCAAAGAACGACACCGCAAACATTAAATACCCAGCCAATTGGCTGGGTATTTTTTTGGTTTAGTCTTTGCCTAGCATTCGAGTTAGAGTGTTATCTTTATCGATTAGGTGATGCTTTAGCACCGCGAGTAAATGCAGCGCTAGAATTGCGTATATTAGATACGGTGCGTTGACATGTAGGCTATGTGCAACGCTCTGTAGGCCTTCCATTTTATCACCCTTAGCAATCAGATTAACGCTGAAAAAATCCAATCCACGACCACCGGCAACGCTCATTACTGCGCCTGATATTGGCATGGCAATAGTCGCAAGTAGCAATAATCCATGTACGGCACTCGCGGCTTTTTGTTGTAATGCTGAGAGCGTCGAGGCTGGTTTTAATTTGCCTTCTTTAAGTCGCCAAACAATACGCAGTAAAGCCACCACTAGCACCAGTACCCCCATGGATTTGTGTAATCCGATAAGCTCAAATTTCTCTGGCCCCCTTGGTAAATCAACCAGATATACGCCAACAAAAAATGTGAATAAAAATGAAACGGCGACCGCCCAATGCAACAATATGGTTGGCTTTGATAGGCTCGAAATGGGATGTTCTGCTGGTGGGTTCTGGGTAAGCTCGAGAGACATGTTTTCCTCAATGATTGCTATTCTCAATGCCGCACATTTTCTCATAAAACAATTAAGTTATTGTTTCAAAAAGTGTAAATTTACGTAAATGTATAAAAACAATAGCTTTTTTAATGCAAGGCTTGTCACAAATTCTCTGCTAATCTGAATAAGTCACTAATATTTGAGAGTCAATTATGAGCAGAAAAAAACCTAGCCCTAAGCGCGTTACGGTTGTAAGCAGCGAACGCGTCTCTCCTAACATGCAGCGTATCTTACTTAAAGGTGAGGCGTTAGCCGCTTTTCCTAGTGATTGTGAAGGCAGTTATATTAAGCTTCTGTTCGATTCTGCGGGTAATACTATTGAGGAAATGACCGAAGGGGAGCGCCCAGTCATGCGTACCTATACGGTGCGTCGCTTTTTGGCAGAGCAAGCCAGTATTGAGGTGGATTTTGTTCGTCATGTTAGTGAAGAGCAGCACTGCGGCTATGCTACTCGCTGGGCTGATAATGCCAAGGTGGGTGATAGCATCAGTATTGTTGGTCCTGGAGCGATCGCCGAGATAGATACAACTGCGGATTGGTTCTTCATGGTTGCCGATATGACAGCTTTGCCGGCTCTGTCAGCCAAGATACGCACTCTACCTGCTGATGCTAACGGTTATGCGGTTATTAAGGTAGCAAGTGCTGATGATATTCAAACGCTTAGCGCGCCGTTGGGGGTTAAGATTTACTGGCTTGTCGAAGATGAGCCTTTATTAGATAAAGTGGAGTCTTTGACTTGGTTAGATGGGACTCCGTTTGTGTGGGTGGCTAGTGAGTTTGATGCTATGCGAGCCCTGCGTGGTTATTTTAGAAACGACAGAGGGGTTAACAAACAACACATTTATATTAGTAGCTACTGGAAACAAGGCGTATCGGAAGATGGACATAAGGCTATCAAGCAGCAAGATGCCCAAAACAGTGGCTATTAGGCACCCTAGTGTGGGCTAGATGTTCAGGGTATCGAGAAGTTGAAACTATTTAGCGGTACCTCTTTGTTTTAGAATCTAACCCATTTAACAAAAATAATATGTGTTAATCTAACCGAAAATCAAGCAAGGGATACCTAGCAACATGAGAATTTTCAGTAACTTTGAGAGCGGTAATATACAGGTTGTTTCAGCGGACTCACCCCAAGATATTCAATTGACTATTCCTGCGGATAATCAAACCAATATCTCGCAATGGTTTCATTTTCGAATGGAGAGTGAAGCGCAGCAAGCACACCATTTTACCATTGAAGAGTTAGCAACGTCGGCTTACCCTGAAGGCTGGAAGGACTACGATGTTGTGGCGTCTTACGACCGAGAAGAGTGGTTTCGTATTCCCGCACAGTTTGATGGTGATAAGCTGGTGTTCGATATTATCCCTGAACACGATTCGATGTACTTTGCGTATTTTGCCCCTTATTCATACGATCGCCATCAAGACCTATTACACAGCGCGCAAACCCATCCGGCATGCAAATTAGAAACACTCGGTCATACCCTTGATAACAATGATATCAGCCTGTTGACGATTGGTGAGCCAAGCGATAACAAGAAAAATATCTGGGTTATTGGACGTCAGCACCCCGGTGAAACAATGGCGGAATGGTTTATTGAAGGCCTACTGCAACGCCTACTTGATGAAACCGACACCGTAGGGCGCTCACTGCTCGATAGCGTAGTGATTCGAGTAGTACCGAACATGAATCCAGATGGCAGTATTCGTGGTCATCTGCGTCACAATGCGATAGGGGTTAACCTGAATCGTGAATGGCAAACGCCCTCGATGGAGCGCAGCCCTGAGGTGTTTTTGGTCAGAGAGCGCATGCTGCAAACAGGGGTGGATATGTTTCTAGATATCCACGGTGATGAGGCTATTCCATATAACTTTGTTGCGGGCAGCGAAGGTATACCTTCGTATAATAAGCGAATTGCTGATTTGGAAGCTCACTTTAAGCAAGCGTTACTAACCATTACCCCAGAGTTTCAAGATGCCATTGGTTACGATAAAGACCAAGCGGGTCAAGCAAACCTTACCGTAGGGTCAAACTGGGTGGCTGAGCAGTTCAAGTGTTTATCCTATACGCTGGAGATGCCGTTTAAAGACCATATTAGCCACGCCGATGAGCTTTATGGTTGGTCTCCCGATCGCAGCGCCGCCTTCGGTCACGATACCTTAGCCGCTGTGTGGGCTACAGTTGATAAACTCTAAGTTATTTAGCTGAAAATCATTAATGATTATGGGGATCTATAGTAAGATCCCTTTTTTACGCGTTTATTTTGTACGGTTCAAATATTGGATGTTATTGCAGGATGAATGTGATGATTGTATTGCATGGTTTTTAAAGTAGTGATTATGAAAAAGTTATTTATATTATTGGCTTGTGTTGCGTCTTTTAGCGCGATGTCTAAACAAGAGACCAAATTACACGTCAGTAATTATGGATTTACCCAAGGCAGTGTCGATGTTCTTGATCTCAAGCTAAAGTTGATTGATCTTCTGTATCTGCGCGGTTGGGAGCAAACGGAACAGACCAAAAATTCACTGTCGGTTCAATTAAGTAAGTGCCAAGTAAAACTTGAAATAAACAACGATAATGTCGCCGTGAGTTACCCACAAATCATTACCAGTCGTTACAGTTCAAATACACGTAAACCAAAGCAGCCGTGTGGCAGAAATTGGATGCACAATATAGAAAAAGATGTGGATGTGGCATTGCGTACAGCGGTTAGCAAACAACAAGCGATTCTTCTTTCTAAGCAATAAATATCCGTTAACAGCAATATCTATAGAATGGTTACTGGCGGTATAATATCGATAAATATTGGTAAATATTGGTAAATATTGGTAAATGTGGCCAGACCCCTTAGAATGCCGATTCAATTTAATAGCTAATTAGAGCGATTTATTATGCTGCGTGATTACACCTTTGATTGCCTTGTTACTATGCCTCGCCATGAACTGGAAGAGTTTGCGGCGCGCATGATCAGTAAAATGGTGCCACAAGACGCGATGAGCGAACTGTTTACCTTTGATCATGAAGAGGTAGATAGCGAAGAGAGAATGATGTCGGCTCGCCTTGATGCGACCCTGCGTATGACCGCAATCGCACTTAGCGAAATTCAACAAGCCTTTGATGATTCTGAACATGCCACACAAAATAGTCAAAGAATGACACGCTTGGTGTTGTGGCATTTTTACGCTATCTCTTTCAATCTAGAGCAGGCGATAACCCTAGAAACCCATTGTGAGCAGGTTGAGAAGATCGTGCTAAATTCGCCTAAGGATGCCTTTGGTTGGGTGAAAACCTTAACTGAGTTACTGCACACCTATGCTGCCATTAATGCGGAGCAAAACCCTCAATCTTAGGCTCTTTGCTTAAGAAATGGCGTCTGCTTTATTAGCAAATATCTAAAAATTAAGCCCTATTAGGTTGTCTAATAGGGCTTTTAACTATTTATAAATAGTTACTCTATAAATAGTTACTTTCCTGAAAAGTAGACCACTACCGCATCGTCATCTAGGGTGCGTGAGAAGGCATAGCCTTTTGCTTGCGGTATATCGGTATGTACACCGCCACCAATCGCTGGATGGCGTTGACGGAATTGCCCTAGTACCTGCCAGTGATTCAATAACGCCTTGCGCTCGGCGTCCAGTTTCCACAGCATATCTGAGCGCGTACCTTGGTGGAAATCATCCGCATATGGGCCAATATCTCGCGCTACTTCATCACCATAATAGATCTGTATTGCTCCCGGAGAGAGTAACAGCGCATTAGCAGCATCGCGTTGCATCTCAAATGACTTAAAGCGAGAGAAAAATAGCTCTGTATCGTGAGAGGACATATAACTTACCGGAGTGTATCCTGCGTTATTTTGGATCTCAGTACTGTAATTGGTGTAGGTTTTTTCCATTTGCGAGAAGCAAGCGGCTCCGCGGTCTAGCTGCTTTTGCATATCAAAATTGATGAGCGCATCAAAGCCTTCATCTGCATACGGAGAACGATACGCCGAGTGACCCCAAACTTCGCCCATCATCCAAAATGGCTGCTGCGGGCGGTTGTTTTGTGTTTGCCATTCACTCAGGCGCTTAGATGCAGTCTGTTTTAGGTCTAGCCACACTTCACCCTCAACGTGCTTAACTGTATCGACGCGAAAGGCATCGATTCCAAAGCGTTTTACCCAATCGGCTTGCCACTCAACCAGATAATCTGCAACTCGATAATCCGACTTTGCCACTACGTGAGTACCTGGGTTATCTAATAACCATTGCGGCGGGCTGACAAATTTGGATGATTCCGTTTTAAAGTCGGGTAATCCGGCAAGGGTTAAGGTTTTATCGCTGCTACCTGGTTTATCGTACCCCGGAAGGCCACTGCGAACCCAATCTGAGCCCCACCATTGTGCCCAGCCGTTACTGCTGTAATCGATGAGGTCATGCGAGCTGTGCCAGTTCTTTCCAGATTTTGGTTGCCACTTGGTCAGGTCTTGACCGTCAGCTTGCGCGGCGAGTACCGGAATATTGTCAAATTGGATATCGGCTAAGGTAGCATAACCTGGGTGGTTGACGACTGCATCGAGCATCACCTTGATACCGCGCTTATGCGCCTCAGAAACCAGTGTTTTCAGGTCCTCGTCATTACCGAAATTTTGGTCAATCTTGGTAAAGTCTCGTGCCCAGTAGCCGTGGTAGGCATAGAAAGGAAATGAGCCTTTATCTCCACCGCCAACAAAACCATGAACTTGTTCAACGATAGGAGACAACCAGATAGCATCTGTTCCGAGTGAATGGATGTAATCTAGCTTATCGATAATGCCTTTCAGGTCACCGCCATGAAAGGTGCCAATCTCTTGTTTGCCGTCTTTTTGACGCCCATAGCTATTATCGTTACTCATATCTCCATTTTTGAATCTATCTACCATCACGAAATAGATATTGGCATTGCGCCAATCTAGGGCTTTGTCGATATCGTGGGTTGAATTGGCACGTTCCAGCAATAAGATACCGCCATTGTCGCGACTCGGGTTGATAGTAATGGCACCATTGTTAACCACCGCAGTTTGGCCACTAAAGGATTCAATAAGCTTAGTGCCGTCTTTGAAGGTACTTGCAACGTCAATTGTAACTGGCATATCGGTAAAGGTTTCACATGCCACCTTTGGAATAGGACGAACAAACTCTTGTTTGGCGCTTTTTTTAGGCTCACGCTTTACGGATATGGTGTGCGCCACTTGGTCATAGGTAATTGCATAGTCACCGCTAAAACGAATATTAAAAGGAAGTTCGGTGTCTTGGTTGCAATTAAGTGCCAATGGGCGATTGAAGCGGATTTTCTGTGAATCAGGCGCGCTACAGTCGCCCTCAATACCAGTAACTTTGAATAGGTATTGATCTTTGCTGAGGCTGACAACCAAGGGTTGGGTGGCCGATATTGGAAAGTCACGGCTGGTGGTAGTGGTTGAAATCGATAAATTTGGGCTTGCGAATACCGAGGTACTTGAGGCTATTGCCGCCGCCAATAAGGTGATTTTTGAATAGTGCATAAGTTTCTTCTACGTTATATTTTTGGTCTCGATAGATCATGTATAACAGATTGAATTTGCTCAAATATCAGCGAGTGATTTTGGAATGATGATCATTAACTGTAGAGGTGGAAATTGATTTTTTTGACTCTAAATCATCTTACGCGACGGCCACATTTACACCTAAATGGCGAGAATGTTTTATAAAGTGAGGCCATGTCTCATTTTGAGGGATGTTTAATTTTGTGAATCCGGCGCTACTAATCTAGGTTGTAACCTTGTACTTTTGCCAAACCTGTTTTTACGAGAGCCATGCATGTTACGACGTCTAATTATTGTCTTTAGTGTGTGTTGTTTTAGCGCCCCTAGCATGGCTTCGTTGAATCCCGATTGGCTTTACTCATATACCTCGGTCGGGTTTAAGCCGTGGTCAGAGAGTGATTTTTTTGCAAGTGCAGATTGGTATGAATGCAGTGAAGACGCTGCAAAGCCAATGTATTGCAGTGATGAGGTGACTGTTTATCAAAGCAAGGTGTTTGGTGAGTGGTTGGTATGGGGTAAAAGCCTGACCATTTATACCTCGTTTAGTTTAAGTGCATTTAATCAGATGCAACTGGGATTAAGGCGTGACGGCTTTGTATTAGATAACATTGAACTGGCTGGTAAGCAGATCAATGTGCAGCAACAGCTATTGTATCACTCACCTGAAGAGGTTGATAAACAAGTCATAGCCTTGATTGCTAAGCACAGCGCACTCACCCCAAGAATATTGATTTGGGTAAATCAGAGTGCAAACACACAAGCCAGTTGGCACAGTGATAAAAATATAATTCAAATAAAATTTTCAAATAATAAGTAGGGTAAACATGGTTAAGCAAGTCACAATGGCGCCAAATGGACCTCAGTTTTCAGAACTGGTACAAGGGTATTGGCGCTTAGTCGATTGGGGAATGACACCTCAGCAGCGACTTACGTTCTTAAAGCAACACATTGAATTGGGCATTACTACAGTTGACCATGCAGATATCTATGGCAACTATGAATGTGACCGTTTGTTTGGTGAAGCGATTGCACTAGAGAAGAGCATCACAGATCAGATTCAGATCGTGACTAAGTGCAACATTATGCTGTGTGGAGATAAAACCCCCGAGCGTAAGGTCAATCATTACAATTCAAGTAAGCAACATATTATAGCATCGGCGGAGAACTCGTTACGTAATCTTCAAGTAGATAACATTGATGTGTTGTTACTGCATCGCGCAGACGTTTTGATGAATGCTGATGAGGTAGCTGAAGCATTTATGCAGCTTAAGGCTCAAGGAAAGGTAAATCACTTTGGCGTATCAAACTTTACACCACGTGGTTTTGAATTACTGCAATCGCGCCTTGATTCACCCCTTGTAACCAATCAAGTAGAGATCAACCCCCTTAACTTTGACGCTGCCCATGATGGCACGTTAGACCTCATGCAAACCGTACGTACCCGTCCGATGGCGTGGTCATGTTTAGGTGGCGGAGCGATTTTCTCAGCCAATGACCAACAATCACAACGAGTACGTGATGAATTAGAGCTAATTAAACACGAGATTGGCGCCGCGAGTATTGACCAGGTTATCTACGCTTGGGTACGTAAACTACCTTCAAACCCACTACCGATTATTGGCTCAGGTAAAATCGAACGCGTGCAGGCTGCTATTTCGGCCTTAGAGCTCGAACTGACTAATGAGCAATGGTATCGCGTTTGGTGTGCATCAAAAGGTCATGGTGTGCCATAGACCCTGAACAAAGGCAGTAGTTATTTGGTTAATAGCTATTTGGTTAATAGTTATTGCGTGTTGTGAGCATCATTCCACTCTTTGTATATACTTTGAATACAAGGTTTTAGGGAGTGGCTATGGTGCTTTCATCGCGTTTAATATTAATAGTGGTTGCGTGTATCACGCTCAGTGCCTGTACTGCAAAATTGGTGTATCGCAATCTAGACTGGATTGTTGTCGATTATGTAGAAGAGTATGTCAGCTTAAATAGCGAACAAGAGGCGTTATTAGACGAGCAGTTGAAAGGCTTTGCCAGTTGGCATAAGCGCAGTGAGTTACCCAAATATCAACAACAGCTTCAAACCCTGTTTGATGCTGATCTATCAAGCATAGATTCTTCCTTTATTTCCCAGCAGCAACAACTCTTTCGAATCCATATTAAGGCGCTTGCCAAGCACCTGACTCCTGACCTTTATTTATTGTCTCGCAGCCTTACCGATGAGCAGCGTTCTGAATTTATTGAGAATCTTGAGGCGCAACATCAACAATACATGGAAAAATATTCGTCGATGAACGAGTCAGATATTCGTGATCTATATAAACAACGAATTGATAAAAACCTGCGCCGATGGCTGGGGGATATCTCCACTGAACAACATCAAATCGCGCAGCGTTGGGCTGATAATATTGAAATAACCCACCACGATTGGGCAAGTTACCGGCTGGCGACGCGAGATAGGATTAAGACCTTGTTTGCGCGCAAGGATGACCCGTTTTTCTATCAACAGCAATTTACAAAATTACTTAATGATCCAGAAAAAGATTATTCAGATCAATTGCTTGGAAAATTGGAGCGCAATCGAGAAACCGCCAATCAGAATATTTTAGCGATATTATCGACGGTATCACAAACTCAGGAAGCACACTTTAAGCAAGAGATAGGTGATTGGTTAGAGTTGGTGCAAGACCTGCAAAAATAGCGAGTGTAAGCCTTCGGAAAAGCGTTGTTGCAACACAGGCGAAATTGATGATTTATTGCCTTGATTAGGGTTAATTTATTTGGATTTTTGTTTTTTTTGTTTGGCTTACTTTCCTTATCTATGAGTTATTACATTTAGTAACACTTTGCTAGTTAAGGTAACGGAATAACCTGCATAAACTGCCACTCTTATTGTGAATGAATTCGGGCGCATTGCGATTGATTGTATTGCGGTGCTCGAACATGAAAGCGGGTAGTTAAATGAACAAGATGTTACTGGCAGCTGGCTTAGCTAGCACGATGTTATTAGTTGGATGTGGCGAGCCTACTGCGCAAAAGAGTGGTGGTATGGTTCCTAAGGTAGTGTTTGAGCCAGTAACGATTATTGATTATCAGCCAAGTAAGGCTTATGTAGGAAGGGTGTCTGCGCTAGAAGACGCTGATATTACCGCACAAGTAACCGGTTATTTGAAGCAGCGCCACTTTAACGAGGGGCAATTGGTCGAAAAGGGGCAATTGCTATATACCATAGAGCCATCTTCATTTGAGGCTCAAGTAGCGAGTGCCAAGGCCGCTTTAGCCCAAGCTAAAGCTAACCTTAAACGAGCAGATAGTGAGTTTCAACGGGCCAAAACATTATTACCTAAAGGTAGTATCTCTAAATCTGAATACGATACTCGCCATGCAGAACAGCTTGGGGCTACAGCCCAAGTTGCCGCTTCACAAGCACAGCTACAACTAGCTGAGGTTAACCTGTCACACACTCAAATTAGCGCACCTTTTTCGGGGCGTATCTCGGATAGCAAGGTGAGTATCGGTGACCTATTGTCACCTTCTTCGGGGACATTGACGACCTTGGTTAGTCTAGATCCGGTTCATGCAACCTTCCAGCTTAGTGAGCGTGAGCGGCTAGAGATGGGGGCGGAGAATTTTCAAGGTGATGGTAAATCAAGTCGCAATGCAGTTCAGGTTAACCTATTGTTGGAAAACGATAAACGCCACTCTCATACTGGTCAGTTGGACTTTGTAGGCAATCGAATTGACTTGCAAACTGGCACGATTTCAGTGCGCGCATCAGTGCCTAATCCTCAGTATACTTTACTTCCTGGGCAACATATTAAGGTTGAAATCTCCGCTGTTGCAACTCAACCAGCAATTGTCGTGCCGCGCCGCGCAGTACAGACCGATATTGCGGGTGATTTTGTGATGCTGGTTACGGAAGGTAACGTGGCTGAGCGTCGTAATATTGACCTTGGGGTGCAAACCGAAGACGGGGTGATTATTAGCACAGGTCTTGGGGAAAACGATAAGGTGATCGTGAGTGGTTTGCAACGGGTTCGAAATGGAATAACCGTCCAGTCTCATACACCTGACGCGGCGGAGTAACCGATATGTTAAGTCGTTTCTTTATCCAGCGTCCTAAGTTTGCGCTGGTTATCTCTATTATTTTGTCCCTTGCAGGCGCAATTGCGTTGGCCGTTTTACCGGTATCTGAATATCCAACGATCAGCCCGCCATCGGTCAGTGTGACCGCTGTTTATACCGGTGCAAGCGCTGAAACCGTTGAACAAGCGATAGCCGACCCTATTGAAACCTCGGTCAACGGGGTAGAAGGCATGATCTACATGTCTTCTAAGAGTGCTAATGACGGGTCGTACAATCTTAATGTTACCTTTGAAGTTGGCACCGATCCGGATATGGCTCAGGTCAATGTTCAGAACCGAGTTACTCAGATTGAGTCAAAGCTACCACCGGAAGTGCGGGCTGTTGGGGTTACAGTAAAGAAGCGCTCGCCTGACCTATTAATGGTATTGAACTTCTATGCGCCAGACGGTCGCTATGATGACCAGTTCTTGATTAACTACATCAACCTCAACGTTAAAGACCAACTAGCAAGAGCCAAAGGCATCAGTGAAGTTAGTGTCATCGGGGGTGGTGAGTTTGCGATGCGGGTATGGCTTGATCCCGAAAAGCTTGCCAATCTTGGTTTAACTACCTCCGATGTATACGCTGCACTGGCGGAACAAAATATTCAGGTTGCTGCGGGCAAAGTAGGCGCTCCGCCGTATGATGAAGCGACGGACGTGACCTTTAACTTAGTAACCAAGGGGCGCTTATCAAGCGTTGAAGAGTTTGAAAATGTCATGTTACGTGCAGACAACGACGGCTCTGCGGTGTATCTGCGCGACGTTGCTCGAGTTGAGCTAGGTAAAAAGTTTTATGACGGCAATGGTAAGTTCCGTGGTCAAGATGCCTCAATTGTCACCCTGTCTTTGCAATCGGGTGCCAATGCACTAGAGAGCGGACAAGCGGTGATGGACATACTTGACCGCCTCAGTGTGAACTTCCCTGATGGCATGAAATATGAGACCAGCTACGATACGACTATTTTCGTTGAGGAATCTATAAAAGGGGTAGTTAAGACCCTTATTGAAGCGATTCTATTAGTTATAGCAGTGACCTATCTGTTTTTGGGTAGTACTCGCGCAACCTTGATCCCTGTGGTGGCGATTCCGGTATCCTTGATTGGTACTTTTGCCATCATGCAGACGACCGGCTTTACCATTAACACCGTTACCTTGTTTGGACTGATCCTTGCTATCGGAATCGTGGTTGATGATGCGATATTGGTGATTGAGAACGTCGATACCATAATGCGCAACAATCCACAGCTTACTCCGCGTCAGGCAACGTTGCAGGCTATGAAGGAGGTCACAGGGCCTATCATCACCTCGACCTTGGTTTTGCTGGCGGTGTTTATTCCAGTGGCGATGTTACCCGGGATTACCGGAATCATGTATCGACAGTTTGCACTGACTATCTGTATGTCTGTAGTGATCTCGTCGATAAATGCTCTGACCTTATCTCCAGCACTGTGTTCTTTAGTTTTAAAGCAAGGCGGAGGCAATACCGCCAGTTGGTTTAAAGCCTTTAATCGCGGCTTAGACCGTGTCACTTCAGGCTATGGTAAAGCGGCGGGTTTATTGGTTAAAAAATCAATTATTTTGCTGGGCTTTTTCGCCGTCGCGCTGGCCGCAGTGACCTATTTTGGTAACACAACCTCGACCGCGTTTGTTCCTCAAGAGGATAAAGGCATCTTATTGGTTAATGTGCAGTTGCCCGATTCTGCATCGCTACAACGCACCGAAGATGTCGCCGAGCGCTTGGTGGGTATTATTGAAAACGAACCAGGCGTGGATGGGGTTACCCTAGCCAGTGGCTATTCATTTATGACGGGTGCCGCCGCGTCAAATGGTGCATCGTTGTTTATTAAGCTCAAATCTTGGGATGATAGGGCCGCATTGGAGGGGGAGCATTCTTCGTTTGCCATTTCGCAGCGCATTAACGCATTTGCCGCGGCGCAATTGCCTGATGCGGTGGTATTTGCCCTTGGTCCGCCAGCGGTACCAGGAATGGGAGCGGCTTCTGGTTTTGAGTTTGTCCTTGAAGATACTTTGGGGCGCAGTCGTACAGACCTGGCGCAGTTGATGAATGACTTCATTGTTGAAGCCAATAAACAACCCGAAATTTCACATACGTTCAGTACATTTCGAGCCAATGTTCCCCATTATTATGTGGATATTGACCGAGAAAAAGCCAAACAATTAGGGATTTCTCTGACCGAGATATTTACTACGTTACAAGGCAATCTTGGTTCGATATACGTCAACGACTTCACTATGCTTGGCAAAAATTTCCGCGTTACTATGCAAGCTGATAGTGAGTATCGCTCGTCTATCGACGATTTGACGCGCTTTTTTGTGCGTAGTCAAAGTGGCGCTATGGTGCCTTTGAGTACGTTAGTGAGCTACGAGCAGGTATTTGAGCCTGACGTAGCATGGCGCTATAACATGTATCGTTCTGCGGTCATTCAGGGGCAACCTGCGCCGGGTTACTCAAGTGGGGATGCTATCGCTGCAATGGAGCGAGTGGCGGCTGAAATGCTACCTCAAGGCTATCAATATGAATGGACTGGAATGGCCTATCAGGAAAAGCTGGCGGGTAATCAGGCTATCTTTGCTTTCGCTTTGGCTCTGGTATTTATCTATCTGTTTATGGTCGCTCAGTATGAGAGTTGGACGGTGCCCATTGCCATAATATTGGTGGTGCCAGTTGCAACCCTTGGTTCATTCTTAGCCTTGAACTTGGCCGGAATACCGCTCAACTTATATGCTCAAATAGGCTTAGTTCTGCTGATAGCCTTGGCCGCAAAAAATGCAATTTTGATTGTTGAATTTGCTAAAAATGAACGGGAACAAAATGAACTGCCAATTGATGAGGCTTCAGTGAAAGGCGGTAAACTGCGTTTTCGCGCGGTAAACATGACGTCATGGTCGTTTATCTTGGGTATTTTACCGCTGGTTTTTGCTAGTGGTGCGGGGCATATTAGTCAGAACTCGTTGGGCATATCTTTGATCGGTGGTTTGCTGTGCGTATTGCTCGCGGGGACACTGTTCATTCCTGGTTTCTACTCGATCATCCAGAAATTACGTGAAAAGGTATATGGCGGTAGCACTAAGCTCAAAGAGCTAGAAGATTAACCGTATACCAGGTTAAAGGGCTCTTCAGTGATGTTGAGCCCTTTTATTGAATGTGTAAATTGACCGGATTTAGGAATGCTCACACAATAGATTGAATAGTGACTTGCATATTGTTAGGGCTTGTTGAACTGTTGAGTAAAGTTCAATCACCAAAGGTCAATCGGCTCAAGATAAGGACATCGTTAATGACCCACACCATTCCTGCGCAGATCCCGTTTTGTTCGGGGCGAAGCCTTCCTACTCTGTCAGTGCCTGAAGGTGCATGTGATAGCCACCATCATATCTTTGATCCGGTAAGCTTTGAGTATCGTAAGCGCGACACCACTAATATTCCTCCAGCGCCAGTCTCGGCATATAAATTACTGAAAAAGCGACTTGGTTTTGAGCGCAGTGTCATTGTAACCCCGTCGGCATATGGTTTTGATAATTGTTGTACTTTAGACGCCTTGGCGCACCTGGGTGATAAGGCCCGCGCAGTGATTGCCATTGAGCGCCTTCCACCTAGAGAGGAGTTGTTAGGTCTACATCGTTTGGGGGTGCGTGGCATTCGATTTGCGATAAATACTGCAGATGATTTTGACGCGGTTTTTATTAAGAAATGCGCCAGAGAGCTATCGGTTTTAGGCTGGCATATCTGCTTTTGGATGAGTGCGGATCTTATTGTTGAAAACCAGTCGCTATTTGGCCAGCTTGAGTGCCAATTGGTGTTTGATCATCGAGGACAGCTTCCTGCGGATCAAGGGGTTAACCATCCCGCTTTTACGGTGTTAACTGAGCTTATGCAAGCAGGTCGGGCGTGGGTTAAGATCTCTTCGGCTTATCAAAACTCGATAGTTGGGGCGCCTAGCTACAGTGACAATATAGCCATCGGGCGCGCCTTTGTTGAAGCGTGCAGTGAAAGGGTATTGTGGGGATCAGATTGGCCGCACCCTAGTGAATATATAAATAAACGAGATATGCCCAATGATGTGGCAGTATTGGATTTATTAGCTGAACAAGCGCCAACACCACAACTGGTTAAGCAGGTATTGGTAGATAACCCGGCTAAACTCTATGATTTTTAAGTATTGAGTGTCAGAGAAAACACCCCAGCTACAACCTAGCTGGGGTAAGTGTTGATGGGGAATTAATCGACTTTTTGCGCTATGAATACGCCATAACTAACGAATTGCTTATATTTGTTATACAGTGCGATTTCTTGTTCATTTTCGTCGATCAGGCGTTGAATTGCCGGTAAGCGGTGTGGATAATCCGCTTTTATCGACTGATATCGAGCCTGTAATGGAGCGTAATATTGCTCTATCCAGCTGGCCTCATCTAACGGGAAATAACCGAGAAGTTTATAGCCATGTTGCTCTAGTAAGCGTATTTTTTCACCTGCGGTTGCAACCTCTGGGTACTCACGATTCCAGTGTTCATTAATTTCATCAGGGCGTTCATCGGTGAGCCAAGTGAGCTCAGAGACAATGAGTTTCCCGTATGGTTTTAGATACTTTTTCCAGTCTCGAATGCCAGTTTCAAAGCCAATGTTATACACCGCACCCTCTGACCAGATCACGTCAAAGCTATCATTCTCAAACGGCAACTCAGCCATATCTGCAACTAAAGGTGTGATCTTATGATTAACACCAGCATGATTTGCACGGCTTTTAAGCTGCTGTATAAACTCTGGCAGAAAATCTACTGAGGTGATGTCACAGTTTAGATTGCTAGCCAGATCTATGCTGGCGGCGCCTGTTCCGCAACCGATGTCAGCGATTTTAAGCGCAGTATTAGCACCTAGATTGGCCAGTTGCGCGGCAAGTAGGGTGTCTTGCTGACTCCCTGGGCCTTGGCGAGTTTGAGTAATGTGTAGTTGAATCAGTAAATCTAAATCTTTCATTGTTTTTTATCCTAGTCCCACGTACTCGTTACGTGGTTGATTAATTTGAATTTTTATAGTTCAGATAAATAATCAGCAATTAGGATAGGGGGCTGACTAATGTGATTAGCGCGTCTTTCGCCCTTTTTCCCAAGTGCTTTGCAATACAATCATCTTATCCTCCAGTGTTCGGGGTTATGAGCGGGCGATGCTAATGCTGGCGGATGTTTGGTTCAACAATCATGTGGTAAAAGTGAGATCACAACTGGGTTATTTACAGGTAGGAGTAACTGAGTTCTGTTCGCTGATTAAAAAGAAACCCAACCTTAATCAAGGTTGGGTTTCATTGAGGATGCACTCATTTAGGTACATTTAACGCTTTATTTTCTCTATTTCGCTGCTTTTTCTTGCTGAGCATCATGTACTGAGAACGCTCCCGCCTGTTCATTGATTAATAGAGTAGCGGCTAAATCTGGCGCTTGGTGTTGACGTGATACCATGGATTTTCTGCCCAGTTCAATGGCTCTTGCAATCGCTAATGTTTTGCCATCATCAAAGCGGGCTGCCATAACATGAGCAGATACAGGTGCTCCTATAGCTGATTCGACGCCTTCGAAATACTCTATCCATGGGCAGGCAATCGAGCGGTCTTGAGTTTCGTAACCAAATGGAACTGAAACCGATGGTACTCCAGCTGGAGCGTAGATGTAAGATAGGGTGTTTTCGGTTACTAGCACATCAAAATTGTGGTCATTAAAATAATCACTTACTGCATCTTGCCACGCTTTTCGTTTTTGCTCTGCTTGTTCTAGGCACTTAGTGGCTAAAACTGGCGATTCAGCAGCGCTTTGGATAAGGTCTTGTCCCCATACAGCGCGGCTAAGTGGTGCTTTGCTGTTAAATTCAACCAACTCTGCAACGCTTGCGACAGGTAGTTTTTGCGCAGTGGCGAGTTGTGCAAATTGATGCTTAAATTCAGCATTAAGATCCAGCTCTGGCGCATCTTCAGTTGTTGGCAACGTGGTGACAATCTCGTATGCAATACCTGATTGTTCTAATGCTGTTTTAATGTCAGCTAGCCATGTTGTGTGGTGTAGGCTGCTTTCTTGTTGGTAGATGCCAACTTTAATGCCTTGATAATATTCTGGATTTAGGCAGTCCGTATAATCTAAAGTAGGTAGATCTTTGACCTCAGTATAGAGCGGGTCTCTACGGTCTGCGTCTACCAAAACATTACAGGTAATCGCGGCATCTATAACGGATTTCGCCATTGGGCCTGCGCAATCTTGCGACATTCCCAATGGAATAATATTGTCACGTGAAACCAGCCCAATGCTTGGTTTAAAGCCAACCACTGACGACATTTCAGCAGGTGCATTGATCGAGCCTTGGGTCTCGGTGCCAATGGTAATTGCGGCAAATTCAGCACCAGCAGCAACAGCAGAACCAGAGCTTGAGCCTAATACGCTGTAGAATCCATAAGGGTTACGAGTTTGTCCGCCAAGGTTGCTAAACCCATTTGGGTGATCTGATGTGAAGTAGTTTGCGTTCTCAGATAGGTTTGCTTTACCTAATATTACCGCTCCAGCCTCACGCAAGCGAGTCACAATATGTGCATCGTGGTCAGGTTGCCAATCAAGAAGTGCGGCCATTCCACCTGTGGTATGCATCTCATCATCGGTAGCAATGTTGTCTTTGAGTAACACTGGGATACCAAGTAGAGCGGGAATAGAGCTTTGTTGTTTACGCTGTTCATCGGCGGCATGAGCCAAGAATAGGGCGTTAGGATTAAGCGCCATCACTGAGTTCAGTTTATCAATATCGTAGTGTCCGATACGCCACAGGTAGAATTTAGTTAGGGTAACGGATGTGAGTTGACCATCATTCATCGCAGCTTGTAACTCAGGTATTGTGGCGCCGAGAATAAGCCCTTTGAAAGGTTCAGGGTCGAAATCCATTAAGGCGTCATTGAATTGTCCGAAATTACGGTCAATCTTTCCGTAGTAAGCGGTAGGTTCTAATACCACTTTGCCAAATCCGTCCCATCCGTCTTGGCGGTCGGTTTGGACTTGGTTGTCGATGCCTGTCCAACCTTCGATGTCGCTGATAAATTTGTAGGTAGTGCGTTGTTGTTTATTTGAGGGTATTTCAGATGACATCGAGGCTCCTTGATATGCAATATCGGCGATTTTTACTGTCAATAGTATCAAGATGCAGCGAGGATTAATGCAGCGAAAACATATACTCCTTTTTCGAGGGTTATATATGAATCAAAAGCACACACTTGCTATGCAGTGAGTCATATGCATCAAGATCTTAATAATACTTAATTAAATCATTGGCTTGAATAAGTGATGAGAGCAGGAGTATGCTGAATGAAATTAGGGATTGAATCGCCTTAGTCTAAGCTAAAGGCACATATTATTAAGGAAGCATTGTGATAGTTATTTATGGGATTAAACAGAACCTAAACCCAATTAAAGCGAAGATGTCAGATCTCATTCATCGCTCTATGAAAGAGGCATTAGGCTTGCCCGATGACAAGCGTGCTCATCGTTTTATTCCGTTAGATAAAGAAGATTTCTATTACCCTGATGGTCGCTCTGATGCCTATACAGTTATTGAAGTTAATATGATGCAGGGGCGTAATGAAAACACCAAAAAGCGTCTGATCAAGAGTTTATTTCTAAACCTAGAGCAGCAACTTGGCATTAGGCCTATCGATGTTGAGATTACCATAAAAGAGCAAGCCGCCCATTGCTGGGGGTTTCGAGGCATGACCGGAGATGAAGCTCAAGATCTGAAATACAAAGTTGAGGTCTAAAGCCAATATTATAAATTTATAAAAAGGCCACACATGATTAGTTTCAATGTGTGGCCTTTTTTATTGGGCTTAAATATCCCCTTTATTTCGAAGATTAAGCGAGTAATGCAGCGGCATTCTTGATTGCATCTTTGGTAGAGCACTCAACCTGCTCTAGGCTTGCAAAGCGCTCGGATTCCTTTACTTGAATATCGTGTGCCAAAATAACTTTCTTAGCATTTCTGATATCTTCAGCTGTGATGCGGTTCTGAATACCATCTTGACCTTGGGTTTCAACTTTAATATTGATGCCCGCGGCTTTTGCCGCTTTTTCAAGAGCAGCGGCGGCCATAAAGGTGTGGGCAACACCTGATGGGCAACAAGATACTGCGACAATTTCAGGGTGGGTAGAGTTTGTAGCAACCAGTGGCTTATCTTTAACCGTAGCAGGTTGTTGAACATCTTCATCTTCTTCAGTTACTAGCGGTTTCCATAGGCCAACAATCAATGCGGTGGTTAATGAGCCAGCAATAATACCTATGATATACGAGATTCGTCCTTCTACAACAGGCAGTACAATTAGTCCACCCCATGGTGCGTGACATAGTACGTTTGCCATAAAGCCAATTACGTTACCTACAACACCACCAGCAACAATTGCCGGAAGCACGCGTAGTGGATCGTTTGCCGCAAATGGGATAGCACCTTCGGAGATACCGATTGAACCCATGATTACAGCTGCTTTTCCTGCTTCTTTTTCAGCGGTGTTGAATTTTTTAGGAAATAAGAATGTAGCAAGCGCCATACCAAGTGGTGGAGTACAGATGGCAATTGCAACGCCACCCATCAACCAAGGTTGGGTGTTTACTTGAGTTTGTGCAAACAGGGTTGCTACTTTGTTTACTGGACCACCCATATCAAATGCAGTCATACCACCTAAAAGAGCACCAAGTGCTATTTTACCAGTGCCGGCCATGCTTGCTAAGCCTGTATTCATAGCGCCCATTGCAAGTTTGATTGGCTCACCAATACCCCAAAGTACGATACCAGCAGTGATTAATGTGCCACCAAGAGGATATAGGAAAAAGCCACCTAGCGCTTTCATATTCGCCGGGATTGGGATTTTTTTGAGTTGTCTAACTACATAGCCTGCAATGAAACCAGTTACGATACAGCCTAAAAATCCACCACCGATATCAGACATGATACCAGAAGCTATCATAGCGGGTGCCAGCGCAGGTTTGTCTGCAAGTGAGTAAGCGATATAGCCACCGAGAATGATAGGGAATAAGACTAATCCCTTTATCCCGATAGTAGAAATATCAGCTAAAATACCGGTGTCTGGAACTGCGCCTCTGCCCGATAACATTACAGCGATAGATAATAATACCCCTCCAGCTACGATGAATGGAAGCATATGAGAGGTGCCAAATAATAAGTGTCCTTTGAGACGAGATAAGGTTTGTGTGCTCACGATATTAATCCTTTTTTATTATATTTAATGCATCTTGCTCAGAGTGTGCGTTGCACAAACTAGCAATGAATTCAGGCTCAAATTTGACAAATAGAGCTTTTAATATTTCGATGTGATAATCGCTGTCCGCAGGAGAGGCGATCATAAAAAAAACTTTCGGTTTAGGCTCATCATCATCTTGACCATATTCAATACCACTTGGAACAACACCCACAGAGATAGCAGGAGTGATTACTGTGTCACTTTTACAGTGCGGGTAGGCAATGCCTTCTGTTGCTGTGGTGCATTGTGACTCTCGATCGTTGATACCTTGTAAGAATACGTCTAGGTCTTTTATTTTATTTCCAATGAACAATGGTTTAGCTAGTTCTTCAAATAGATCTCTTTTATTTGTCGATTTTATATTTATATTGATGAGGTCTAAGTTAATTAACTTACTTAGCATGGAAGTGTCCTTACTGTTTTTAATAGGGGTGATATAAGGTTTGTATATAAACTATGGCAAAAACCAATATAAAACCGATGCATAAATCACAGAAATTAACGCATTCTTATTGCTAAAAATGGAATGTAATGTTTCCTGTAATTAAATGAGGACTGAGAGTTAAGTCACTAAAAATTTGAGGTTTTTTAAATAACGTAAATGAAAGTTAGTCTGTTTTATTTCACGTTTGTTGATTCTACATATAGAAAAGATATGCACTTGTATTATTTAAGTGCATGTTTTTGTATTGAGAAATGGAAATAGTGACTAAGTATAACTAATCAAATGGCTAATAATAAAATGAAGATCGGCCATTTGTATTATTTTATATTAAATCCCCTTACAAAAAAATAAAAGGAAGTTTACATGAAACATAATTTCAACTTGCTATCATTTTCTATATTAATTGCCGTTGGTGGGTTAACGGCATGTAATGATAATGGTGGCGGGCATGCTACCAGAACGGCTTCAACCCCCGATGCTATACAAGTCACCCCAACTCTCAATCAACCCTCAAAAGTCGACACGATTACCGCTCAAACTCAAGGTTCAGCCCTATTGCAGACTAAAGATCTGACTCAATATGTTGATCCATTTATAGGTACTGCAAAAACTGGGCATACGCATCCCGGAGCAATCGCACCGAATGGTATGGTGCAGATGACCCCTATCACTGATGATGAAGGACAAGACTGGTGGGCGGTGTGTTCCGGTTATCACAACAATTATACCGCTTTAGTGGGGTTTGGACATACCGCGCTTAGCGGCACAGGTATTGGCGGTTTAAATAACTTCCAAATGCTCCCTTTTACCAGTGAAAGCATGCCAGAGGGGACACATATAGCGACTTATCGGCCTCATATGGATAAATCTACCGAGGAGGCTTCTCCTGGTTATTATCACGTTAAGATCCAAGAGGGTGATATCGACGTTAAGCTCACCGCGACGGAACGGGTTGGCTATCATCAATATACCTTTCCAGATGGAGAAAATAAAAAAGTTAGCCTTGTGCTAAATAGCTTTAATAAAAGTAGCTCTTCCCACCAAATTGATGTTGTCGATAGTCGTACTGTTAGGGTGCAACAGACTATACGTTCGTTTGGAACACGCGATCAAACAACCTATTTCTATGTGAAATTCGACCATGATTTTAAAGATGCTCCTAAGTTTGAAAAAGGAGGAAGTAGTTGGAGACATCCTGATGATGGTGCTTTAGTCCTTGATTTTAATACCAATTCAGATTCGGTTAATCAGCATGTTATTAATGCTAAAGTTGGGATCTCTTATGCAAGTCCTGAAGGCGCAGAGCACAACTTTGATACTGATGGCACACGAACCTTTGATGAAGCGCTTGCGTATGTAAAAGATGAATGGAATCAGAAATTAAATGAAATCAAGGTTGCCGGTGGTACCAAAGATGAATTAGTCACTTTCTATACTGCGTTATACCATACCAACGTCGCCCCGCATATATTCCAAGATTCTGATGGCCAATACCGTACTATGCGTCGCGGTGATTTTTCAGAGGTCAAAGACGGTAGCTTGAACTCTCCGGTGTTTAGTGTGTATTCGCTATGGGATACTTTCCGTGCATTGCACCCGCTTAAAACAATTATCGAGCCTAAGCATGCGGTTGATCTAGCGAAAGATCTAATAAGAAAATATCAAGAAGGAGGGATCTTACCTAAGTGGGAATTACATGGTGACTATACCGGAACCATGGTTGGTTACCCTGCGGTCGCAGTTATTGCGGATGCCTTGACTAAGTTCCCAGAACAGTTTAGTGAAGAGGAAAAAGCGAGTGCATTAGAAGCGGCTCTGCGTTCATCAAATTATGTTAGCTTCGATGATGTTAGTAAGATTGACTCTGGTTGGAATCAAAGCACTTATGACAAGGTACATAATAAACAAGTCAAATATGTCGACGGCTCACAGCTAGTCGACGGTACGCCTGCTACGGAAGAGTGTGATCCATTAGCGTCGGCTAAGGATTCTATGTGCGGCTTTGTACCAGCTGTTGGTCGAGCGGATGGAAATACTGAATCAGTATCATTTGGCCTAGAAATGGCTAACTTTGACCATGCGATTGCAAATATCGCTAAGGTTGTACATGACGATGACGTGGTCAAAACCTACCAGCGACGCGCTCAATACTGGCATAAATATTGGAATGCCTCTAATCCAGATAATCCAGCTGAAAACTGGGAAGAAAAATACAATATGACTGGCTTTATGCGTCCAATATGGTCTGATGGAGAATGGTCTAAAAGTACCAGTGATGATACTTTCCACCCTTATAAAACCGTGCACCAGACCGGAGATTATACCGAAGGGACGGCATGGCAGTGGACATGGTTTGTGCCAGAAGATGTTGAAGGACTGAAACAGGTTATGGGAGGCAATGACGGTTTCTTAAGTAACCTTAAGGAAGTGTTCTCGAATGAATGCCAAAGTGAGAACCCGAATGAGTGTTCTAAAACAGGCGATATGACCGGTATGATTGGACAGGTAGTGTTTGGTAATGAGCCTTCGCACCATATCCCATTCTTATACAACTGGACCAGTGAACCATGGCATACACAAGAAGTTGTCGATCAAATTCAAAATACGCTTTATGGGACAGATCGTGGGGATATTAGTGGTAACGAAGATGTTGGCCAGATGTCCGCATGGTACGTTATGTCTGCAATGGGTCTTTATCAAGTTAGCGGCTCAGACCCTGTTCTAACTATAGCAAGGCCTATCTTTGATAAGGTGCAAATCCCAATGGGAGATGGTGAATTTACCATTACTGCTGATAACAATAGTGTAGATAATAAGTATATTCGCTCAGTCACAATCAATGGTAAACAACTCAATAAAAACTTTACCTTTGACTTCTCTGAGTTCAAAGCTGGAGGAACGTTGCATTTCGTAATGACCAATGACATCACTCAAGCAATGACCCCAGCTCAACTCAAAGGATAATATGGTTTTGGCTTAGCCTTGGCCTGTTGTAGGCTAAGCCAATTTTCTACCTATCTATTGACTTTTTAGCCCCTAGAGATGAAGTTTGTATTAGGTCTTCATTCAGGTTTCTAATAATGTCTATCACCAATCAACTGCTGTTATTTAAAGACGTGGTTCAGCAAGGTTCATTTAGCAAGGCCGCCGCGTTGCATGATATGGATAATTCGTCTCTTTCAAAGCATATTAAAAAGCTCGAAACGAGTCTTGGAGTGCAACTTCTTAATCGTTCAACGCGTTCGTTTTCTTTGACCTCTGCAGGTGAAGAAATCCTGTCCCAGACTCATATCTTGGTTGATACGCTGCATCAAATTCACAGTATCGCTGATTCATACCACTTGGAGCCTAAAGGCCAATTGCGGATAACTGCGCCAATATTTATCGGGCAGGAGTACCTACGCCCTGTGGTTAGCAAGTTTATTGCGGCTTATCCAAATGTGCAGGTGACCTTGTCCTTAGATGACAAACGCGCTGATATTATTGCTGACCACTTTGATGTGGCGTTTCGGGTGGGGAAGTTAAGTGAATCTAATTTAATCGCTAAGAAGATAGCTAATACCAATTTTGCGGTGGTAGCGAGCCGGAGTTTTGTTGAGAAATATGGTCATCCGCAGACTATCACACAGCTGGTTTCCCTTCCGGCGGTAGTTTATAGCAATGGAGACGTAACCTTAGATCAGATCCGCACTAGTGAGGAGCCCCATGGCGAGGAATTAAAGACCTTTAAGATGCGTGGAAACTATAAGGTCAGTGATGTGCGAACCATGATGGGAGCGATTGAGGATGGTTTAGGGTATGCGCTAATTGACTTGTTTAACCTTGATCGCCCTATTGATGAGACCGGGTTGGTACCACTATTAACCGATTATCGGCTGTCGACTATGGATACAGGGATATATGCGGTTTATCCGCATCGAAAGCAGACATTGCTGGTGAGTGAGTTTATCCGCTATGTTCAGGAATATATAGGTACGCCCGCCTTTTGGGAAAGCCATATCCCCAACTATCATCAGTTATACCGCTAGTTTTAGGCATTTGATAAACAAGAAATTGGTGTTTTTAGATAGGTAGTCGTATCTCTCTCCAAATACCTGTTGCTGCTGCTGTTTTGCTTGCCCCTCAGAGATTTTCGCGACCACTAATCCACTTTCGCTAATTGCATCAAAGATAGCTTGTAGCGGTCGGCGATAGAAGCGCACTGCGACAGGTTGGCCTATGGTGTTCCATTGCTGTTCAATTAGCTCAGTATCAAAGTAGTTATGGGTTTTAGTCGACTCGAAATCTGCAAAAGGGTGGTGAGTTGAAAAAACAAATTTGCCACCCGGCTTTAATACCCGCGCAATATCTTTAAACAGAGGGTGTAAGTCTTTTATATAATGAATAACTAGAGGGCAGATCACGGCATCGAAGCTATGTTGTTGTTCTTTGGGTAAGCCGATAGAAAGGTCTTGTTGGTATGCTGTGATGCGCTGACCAAACTTAGTGCTGACAAGCTCGACCATTTCGCTGGCATAGTCGATACAGGTGATAGCCTTGGCACCTTTATCGATAAGATACTTTGTATATGCGCCCGGGCCACAGCCTAAATCCAAAACATTGAGCTGGGTAACATCACCAAGTAATGATTGTGAGATAGGGCGTTCAAAATGCGCATTGTAGAGGTTATCTGCGGTTGCTTGGTCATATTCATGAGCAAATTTAGAGTACATATCGGATTTCATTGCGCGCCTCATTGGATGTTAGTTGCGTGGGGTATAATCTGGAAAATATGGACTAATCGACCAATTCAATACCCATACTTTCTAGTAGGCTAAACGCTTCCCAGCGTGAAAACTTTGCGCCTTTAAGGTTGTTTTCAAAAGGATTAATTGCGTAGTTTCTTGATTCAGTAAAATCACTTTGCTGCAGATTAGTTCGCATGAATTGTGCGTGGGTCAGATCACAATAGGTGATAGTGAGATGACTAAAATCGCCTTCTCTAAAGTCCATATCATGGGCCTTACAATCAACGAGATTCAAGCTATGCAATGTTAGACCAAATAATGAGTTGTCGTTGAGGACACATTGTTTGAAGTTCAATTCAAAATCTAGGTGATAGCTAGGCCAATCGGCTAGTGTCCAATCCACTCCAACCAATTTACATTGCTGAAAATGAATGTCGGTCAGTCGGCTATTAGTGAGTCTTAGTAGGCTCAGATTACACCCATTAAATTCACAACTGATAAAACGGCAATTTTTAAAGGTCGTTTCAGAAAAGTTACAATCGGTGAATGTACACTCTTCAAATTCAGTAGATTGAAGCTGCTCGCCAACCAATTCCTGATTCTTAAATACTTGATTATAGTACTGTTGGTTACTCGCAACAGGCATATGGGTACCCTTGACTTCATTTGATTCGACGAAGAGTAACGCGTTTTTGGGGGAGGTTAAAGGGGTTACTAAGGTAAAGGGCAGGGAAACAAAAAACGGAGCAAGTCGCTCCGTTTTATAGATAGGTGTCGAGACTATTTTTTGCTATGAGCTTGCTTGTCTACTTCGGTAAGATCGCGGATTTTACGGCTGATATCACGACGAGTTTTCGATATTTCAGCACATTTAATCATGTGGTCATCTACACGGTCTTCATAATCTGCTTTCATGTTTTTGATGATCATAATGATTTCATCATGGGTCATGTCAGCCTTGATGTAGTCAACTAGGTTTTCTAGTAAGTCAACACGCTTGTTGTTATCACGGATTTTCTTTTCATTATCAGTGATTTCACGCTTTAACTTATTTTTACGTCGAGCTAGGTTCACGATTTCATAAACGTTGTTCATTTTAATTCCTTTAACAACTTAATTTAACTAAATAAATTAAACCACAAGCTCGTGCAAACGAACAGGGTAAAATTCAAGCATTACCCACTTAGCGCACCTTTTTAATAGATGATTGCACAAAAGCGCGACGATCAGCCTGATTTCTTGAGCTGTGGTATCGCAACCAAGCCGATAGTTGCATACAATTTTGACATTATTATGAAAATGGAAATTCACTATGCTAGTTGAACTATCTGCACTTGAAGCCAGAATTGTAGGCTGCCTGATTGAGAAAGAGATCACGACTCCAGATTATTATCCGTTAAGCCTGAATAGCTTAACTACCGCATGTAATCAGAAAAGTAACCGCGATCCGGTTATGGAGTTGAGCGATGCAGAGGTATTGGATGTGGTAAACGCTTTGATTGAGAGACACCTTGCAAGCGATGAAAGTGCCTTTAATAGTCGCACAGCTAAATATAAGCACCGCTTCTGCAACACAGAATTTGGTGACTTACAATTGTCTACCGAGCAGCGAGCTATTGTGTGTGTCATGCTATTGCGCGGCGCCCAAACTCCCGGTGAGTTGCGTACTCGAACTAATCGCTTAGCTAGCTTTGCTGATGTAAAAGAGGTAGAAGCAACGTTAGAGAAAATGGCCGAGTCTGGCTTAGTGGTCAAATTGCCACGGGAGCCGGGAAAACGAGAGTCTCGTTATCAGCACCTATTTTGTGGCGCGGTGGATGTTACAGCCGCCACCGAACATCACAGCGTATCTACACCCAAAACCGCAACAACCGAGCGAATTGAGGCGTTAGAGTCGCAAGTTGCGCAGCTAACCCAAGAGTTGGCTGAGATTAAAGCCTTACTTCAATAAAGAACAACGTTAATGACGCAAAAGTTGCACAGTGAATGGAGCGTTTACTTAATTCGAACTAAGCTTAACGCTCTATATTGTGGTTGTACTAATGATGTAGACCGCCGCTTTGCTCAGCATCAAAGCGGCAAGGGAGCCAAGGCATTACGTGGCAAAGGCCCACTTGTTCTTGAGTGGTTTGAGTCAGGGTTTGACAAATCTACAGCGATGAAATTGGAGTATTTCATTAAACAACAACCGAAAAAATTCAAAGAGCTATTAATTCAGGGGCTAGTTAGCCTCCCCGAGGATGCTGCATGAAATGGCGAGCAATACTACTGCTTATTGTCGGTTGTGTTGTCTCGCTACCGATGTGCGCCAAACAGAGCCTTAATTTTCGTGATTACTGGGATTATCAAGCGTATCTAACTGCACACCCAACTCAAGCCAAACTCACTGCGCAAATGGCAGAGCGGGTTTATACTACGGCTGTCCCTATCCAAACCTCACCTAATAAGCCAATTCGAATCGATGTTGTTTATCCTGGTACGCAATTATCCGATTATTGGTGGCGTAATATCAAAGCCCTGAAATTGCGTTTACAAGAACTTGGGATTGCCTATGAGATCAATCAGTATTCAACGCGCCCAAACCTAGATCACAAACAGCAGAGCCGTAGCCTTTTGCAGGTATTAAAGAATGAATCGGATTATCTGATTTTTACCCTAGATACCAGTGAGCATCGAAAATTTGCTTATCGGGTGTTAAATGAGCAAAAGACCAAGCTTATTTTGTTGAATATCACTACGCCAATAAAATCATGGCAAGAGCATCGCCCCCTAATGTATGTCGGTTTTGACCATGTACTGGGTAGCCAAATGTTGGCACAGCACTATCAATTCTTATTCCCAAATTCAGCTAACTATGGCTTGGTTTATTTCTCTCCTGGTTATATTAGTGAAGCGCGGGGAGATACCTTCATCAAGCAGATGCAACAGGCAGACAAATACACACTCAAGCGGGCGTATTACACGCAAGCAAACAAGGCGTCGGCCTACACGGCAACCCAATCTATGTTTAAACAACAGCCTGAATTGGATTTTGTGTATGCAAGTTCAACCGATGTAGCGTTTGGTGTAGTAGACGCTTTAGGTGATCTACACAGATCGGGTGTTGTTGTAAATGGCTGGGGCGGCGGGGCATCTGAATTAAAGGCAATAAAGCAGGGCAGGCTTGATTTTACGGTTATGCGAATGACCGATGATACGGGGATTGCGATGGCTGAGGCAATCAAGCTAGATTTAGAGGGACAGCCTGTACCGCAGGTGTATTCAGGGGATTACAGGTTGATATCTAAACAGAATTCTTCTGCGTATATAACCGGTCTTGAACGTCGCGCCTTTCGTTATTCAAATCAATAATTTATGAATCATAAAGCCAAAAAGTTATCACTTACTACACAAATAATCCGTATTGCTTGGGTTATATGGGCCGCCGTGATTGGTGTCTTTTTTGTCTATAACTATCATCTCAACACCACCACCTTTAGCACTGAGGTTGAACGTAATTTTGACCAAACCTCACAGATAGTAAAGCAGCTGATGGAGAATCATTTGCAATCTGTGCAAGTGAGCCAAGATATTACCTCTAAATCACGCACCTTGATTGATAGCTTTCAAGCCTTGAACCTGCGGGCAATTGATAGCTTTATGCGTGAGGTTGAGGAATTCGCTCCTAACAATTCGCCTGATTTACGCTTTCTATATCAATATGGAAAGTTGACTTGGGAAGATGGCAAGAATGAATTCTTTGGTATCTCAAGTACCCAGCTATTGGCTTTGGCTAAGCAGGTTCATTTCAATAATAAATGGTACTTTTTGAATGTGACTTCCAAGCTTGGTTTAAAGCACTTGATGCTGAGGCGAGTGGTAGTCGTTGATTCCTACACCGGTGAGGTTGTTGGTTATTATTTTATTGGTTTGGTGCTCGATAATAACGTTTCGTTTCTTCAGCAATTGAGTAGTGATGCCAACATCAAACAGATAATGCTTGAGGAAGATGGGGTTGTTATTGCGCAATCGGGTCAAGCACTTCCAACCAAACCGCAACCACAAGGCTTAGTGTTGCCCAGTATCAACTCAACCCAACACAATATTGTTCGCGAAATAACCCTGCAAATAGATGGTGTAGATACTCCGATTACGGCTCTTTTTATTCAAGATACCCTGCAACTTGAGGGAGTGGAGTACCGTATGGCGACATCTCTGATTGTATTACTGTTGACGATGTCGTTACTTGCCATCTGGTTTACGCGCTCTGTAAATCGACGTATAGAAAAAGAGATCACCGGAGTAATGCATCTGGCAGATAGCTTTGATAGTACAAAGAAAAATATTCAATTTATCGGTTCAAACTTTATCGAGTTCGACCGATTGGGCCAAACTTTAGAGGCCAGTATTCGTAGAGAAAAAGAGAAGGACCACTCCCTTCGCAATCTGTTCGAGTTCTCTTTGTTACCAACCATCTTAGTGGATGAACATCTAGATATCGTATCGGCAAATCCAGCGGCGAAGCACGCCTTTGATGATGACTTGACCTCACTTCGAGCCGCTTTGCTGAAAATCTGTAAACAGGCGTTTAGTGAAAAGGCACAAGCCAAGACGGATACCTCAATAGATGGCGTGATTTATAGTTGGAGCGTATCACCGATTTTGGTAGAAAATACTAAGCCGGTACTCGTTGTTCAAGGGCAGAATATTACCCAATATATTGAAGCGGAACGTCAGAGCGAGTTAGCCAGAAAAGAGGCGGAGCGCAATGCATTAGCACGCGCTGAATTTATAGCCAAGGTCAGCCATGAGATCCGGACTCCCCTTAATGGTATCCTCGGTATGGCGCAACTACTCAAGCAGCAGGTCACAACTCAAGCTGAAAAACAGCAAACAGAAGTTCTACTTCAAAGCAGTCAACATCTGTTGGAGTTATTGAACGACATCCTTGATTTCTCGCGGATAGATAAAGGCGCAATGGTACTAGAACGGGTTGAGTTTTCACTGCATTCGATAGTAGAGAATATTAGCGCTTTTGCCAAACCTAGCTGTGGTCAAAAGGATCTGATATTTACTCTGCATGAAGAGTTTGAGCGGGATGTGGTAGTAAAGAGTGATCCGCTACGCTTAACTCAAATATTGCTAAATCTGGTTAGCAACGCGATTAAGTTCACCCCGCAAGGTGAAGTTAACGTCACTATAAGGTTAAGCGATGATGGTGTGAATCGTGGTCAACTGTATATGCAAGTCAAGGATACCGGGATAGGGATCTCCAAGCCACATCAAAAGGCGGTTTTTTATTCTTTTACCCAAGCCGATAGCAATATTAGTCGCAAGTTCGGTGGTAGTGGTCTTGGGCTTAGTATTGTGGATAGTCTGGTAAAACAGTTCAGTGGCACGATTCAGCTGAATAGTGAACCGGATAAAGGCAGTGAATTTACTGTCCAGATCCCTATAGAGCGGATAGTGAAAAAATCACAAGTTGCGCCGCCTGAGTTGCCTGACTTTGCATGCTATAACGGGCTAAATGTATTATTGGTTGAAGACAATAAAACCAACGCCTTTGTGATTCAATCTATGTGTCATAAGAAAGGAATGCACATTGAGTGGGTAATGGATGGATTACAAGCTGTTGAGATCTTAAAAGCCAAAACCTTTGATCTGATTTTGATGGATAACCAAATGCCAAATCTAGATGGTGTCGATGCCACTCAGATTATTCGGCAGCATCTTGGATTGTCTGTTCCAATAATTGCTTGTACGGCTGATGGCTTTGATGAAACTGCACATGCCTTCCGACAAGCCGGTGCAAATCAAGTGTTGGTTAAGCCGATTTTAGAACAGGCGCTGTTTGAGGCGATAACTGAGGTTGTTGAATTAAATAACAATCAGCGGCTGTGATGTGGTGTAGCCATTAACAGTCGAAATTTAACGTGATAGTCTGCTTGAGAATTTTTCCATTGAACACTCAAATATGTTGAATTACGCCTCTATCGATATCCCTTTTAATCTTCGCCATTGCTGCTGGTTTTGTGGTGAGCCTAGCTATCGAGAATTAAATTTCCCGATACATGACGCTGATTACACAACCCATATTCCGCTTGCTATCCCAGCGTGCGATGAATGTCATAAGTTGGCAGGTGGCAGTGCCACCGATTCCATTTGGAATTTGCGCTTGCAGCTGAAGAACGCACTCATGAAGCGTTACGCTAAACATCTTGGGATTGGGGTTAATTGGACTAAACAAGAGCTGCAACAAACCCAGCTTGAAGGAACCGCATTTAAAGGGTTTACCGAGAGTGCGTGGGCTATGTATGAAATTGCTAAGCAACGTATTGAGTTTGAGGGCTGGCCGCTCAGCGCCAATGGAATTCCTCTAGAGATCGTTGATGATAGTTATGCCTATGAATTTGAAGGAAAAAAATTCTTAAACTTCGATGCGGCCATAGAATTTTTTCAGCGTGCAGAATCGTTAAATAAGTCCCTATTTGAGGGCTTAGTGGCAATTTTAGGACAGGCTCGCTTTGACTATGCATTAAAGATTGCGCGCATTTATACCTCAGTCACTCGTTCCCAAGTGAATGAGATTTTAGAAGAGATTGAACAGCAAGAAACTGAGCGACGCATCATCTTCAAAGAGCAGCAACGCCCCCTTAGCAAGATAAATTCCGAAGCGGTACATACCGTCAAGATTAACAAGGTTGTGGTATCGGGCCAAACCATCGGCTGGGCAATGGCGCGCGGAATTGATAACCTAACCAAACTTGAACAGAGCGAAGATGCGTTTTTTGAGCAACACCAACATCTAGGTGGCATTGCTGCGTTTCAAGCATTTGATGGACTGCAGGTGTATTTGAATGCACGTGTAGATGCTAAGTGGGTTCAGTCACAAGACCCTAATCAGCGGTTGTGGGCAGAATTATTAGATGCTAACTAACGTATTGAACTTATTTGATTTTATTTTTAAGAGGCGATGATGAAGTTACGAGCCGATATAGCAGTGATGGATATTTTAGGGCACATGATTTTGTGGATTTTTGCGACCATTATTACCTTTGGGATTGCGCTGTTATTTTTCCCTTATTCATTTGCAAAGTTTGTGATTAATCGTACTTATGTGGTGAATGCCGATGGTACAGAGCAAAAAATGGTGTGTGATATTGACCTGTTTGGTAATCTAGGCCATGTGATTCTGTGGTTTTTCATCACTATATTGACCTTTGGTATCGGTTATTTCTTCTATTTTTATCGTATTTGTAATTACGCATTAAATAATACGCGACTGGGATAACCGCCAAGGCGGTAAAGATTCGAATAAAAAGCGCAGCATATCTGAGATATGCTGCGCTTTTTTGTGACGACGACGGTTTAGTGCCCAGCGGGCGGAGTCGCGGATGCTGTTTTGGGGATATTGACCAAGAATAGCAATGGAATGATCAATAGAAACAACATCGTAATAAATGAGAAAGTATGCACAAATGCCAGTATTTCTGACTGCTTGTGTACCTGCTCTTGCAGTAGGGTTTGGGTTGTCGGATCGCCTAGGGTCCGACCTGTATCTGACAACCATTGCTGCAGATTAGGGTTATATGGCGTTACCGATTGACTCATCGCATTCCATTGCTGTTGGGAATCACGGAACTGGAAGGTAGTTGCGATTGAGATACCAAATGAGCTACCAATGGTTCTAAACAGGTTGAAAATACTCGCCCCCGCTACACCTTGCTCTGGGGCTAAGGTGGTGTATGCAATGGAAGATAATCCACTAAATACCAAGCCCATACCACAACCTTGGATAAGACTAGGCACCACAATCCAGAAGAAATCGATGTTCTCCGAGTACTGTGACATCATAAGCCCAGCGATGCCGCATAAAACCGCACCAAGCCCCACAGAACCCTTGAGCCTAGAGTTATTCATAAACTTAGCGGTAATGATCAAGGTTATCGCCGCTGCAATTCCCCGTGGTGCCATCAAAAAACCTGTGGTATCTACTGGGTAGTTTAGAACGCCCTCAAGCATCATAGGTAGTTGCGCCGTTAACCCAAATAACGCACTAACAAACACTGCCATCATGGTGGATCCGAGAGCAAGGTTGCGGTTACTGATCATCCATATGGGGGCAACGGGGCTTTTGGTCTTAAAGCTCCGATAAACAAAATAGGCTATCCCGCTCAAGGCAATAATCAGGCTTGCTTGGATCATGCGTGACTCAAACCAGTCTTTCTGGTTACCTTGGTCAAGCACCAATTGCAGTAAACCGATACCTACCGCCATAGATATAATGGTTGGCCAATCTATCTTTGCAACTTGGCGGTTGGATATATGAACAAAAAAGTAGATCATTAACAGACAAAAAATGCCCACCGGAACGTTGACGTAGAAAACCCAACGCCAATCCATATTTTGGGTGATCATTCCTCCAACCGTTGGACCGAGTATTGGACCAAGCAAGATACCAATACTAAATATTGACATTGCCTTAGCGCGCTCGTTAGGGGGGAATACCGCAATAAGTAGTGACTGTGATAGTGGGATGACCACCGCACCAAACGCCCCTTGTACTACGCGGAAAAACACCATAGCTTCGATAGATTGGGCTTGACCACATAGGGTAGACGCGATGATAAAGCCTGTCACGGCGACGAGTAGCAGTTTACGCTCGCCTAATTTACCGGCAAAGAAACTGGTTAACGGTATGAATACCGCTTCGGCCATCGTATAAGAGGTTAATACCCAAGTAATGGTGTCCGACGTTGCCCCTAGAGAACCACGCATCTGGGGTAGGGCAACGTTGGCAATGGTCATATCCAACAGTACCATAATGGCAGATGTCATGACCGCGATGACGATCATCCATCTTTTAAATGGAGTGATTTCGTGCACCATTATTCTCCAGCAGTAGTGTCAACAGTAACTTGAGTACTGGCACCAATACGAAGTTGTGGCTTAGTCGATAGGTCGTCGGTGATCTCTATCTTAATCGGGAAGCGTTGCCCTATTTTTACCCAGTTGCCAGTCGCATTTTCTGGAGGAAGTAGCGAGAAGGCACTACCGCTGGCCGGAGAAATCTTGGCTAATTTACCGTGCCACACTTCATCAGGGTACATGTCGATTCGAATCTCAACGCTTTGGCCTTCACGCAGGCGAGGCATTTGAGATTCTTTAAAGTTTGCTTGAACCCACTGGCTGTATTGTTTCACTAAAGGAAATAGCGGCTGACCAGTTGCGGTAAAGGTGCCTAAATGTATTTTTACATCGCCCACATAACCATCAAATGGTGCACTGATTTCGGTATAACTCAGGTTAAGCTCAGCTTGAGCCAGTCTTGCTGCAGCTTGTTGAACCATGGCTGATTCATCACCTTTGCCGCCTTGGGCGTCAATGGCTTGTTGAAGATTAGCTTGTGCGGCATGCAGACGTGCTTGAGCATCGGCAAGTTGGGTACGATCGGTGTCTGCTTGTTTAATTGGTACCAGTTTTTTCGCTACCAAGGTTTGAGTGCGCTGGTAGTTCTTTTGGGCGTTGATAAGGTTTGCTTTGGCTTCGTTGAGAGAAGCAATAGCTGCGTTTACCCCCGACTCTTGTGATTTATTCGTTTGTAGAGCCGCTTGATATGCAGCTTGAGCCTCTTTTACTGCTAGCTGATATGGGGCAGGGTCTATGGTTACCAAGTGGTCGCCCATATGTACAAACTGATAGTCATCGACTGAGATTTTGGTGACGCGACCATTAACCAGTGGTGCGACAGAAACGACATTACCGTGAACATAAGCGTTTTCGGTAGAAGGGTGTAAATCACTGTAATGCCAGTAGTAAGCTAGACCGCTAGCAACTCCTAAAATTATAAGAGCAACGATAAAGCCTTTTAAATATTTGTTCATAAAAAATCCAACTAGAGCGGCGTGAATGGGATGAGTTATAGGCATCCACGCGTAACGATTACCCGAGCGTAACTATAAGCATATCAACCTGTAGTGCATATGCTAAAAAGTGCACACTTAATTTCACAAATTGGTGGCTAAATGTATCCACTAATTTACTTCCAGTTGAGTTCCTACATTAGGGTATTAATCCACTATAAAGTGGCTCAAGGAAGATGAAAAAATTGTGAATATACAAAGCGTAGCTCTATTTTCCCGATTTTACTGATATTGATATGCAATATAGAACATCAAAGCGGTGCTACGTGGTATACGACAAGGCTTGTAATTTATTGCTCATTTAAATACCGGGTGGTACGATATTCCTGTAGAGAGCTACTGTCAATCAATAACGTACCGGGAGGTACGAATATGTCCGAGAGTGTAGAGAAAGTAGGTCGTGGTCGGCCTAAGTTACTGAACCGAGAATACGTTTTAGATGTGGTAATCCAAAATTATCGCCAAAAAGGTATCGAAGGTTTTTCTATTAATGAGTTGTGTAAAACGGCAAAAGTATCAAAACCGGCTTTATATCGTGAATTCGGAAACGAAGATGGGTTAATGAGTGAAGCATTGGTTGTCTATGAGCAGAGAGTTTTGGCTAAGATCTTTGGAATATCACAACGCGAGACCTCTTTTAGCCAAGAGCTGGATAACCTAGTGTTGGATGTCATCTCGCAAACCGATACCCAGCAGGACCCTAAAGGGTGTCTATTTTCCAATATGCTTGATTCTCGTCGAGTTTTGGGCGAGTTAACCCTAGCTCAAATCAATCGTACTCACCAAAACATAATATCGGCACTTGAAGCTTGGATAGTGAAATCTAAGGCGAATGGAGAGCTTACTACGGAGATGTCGTCGGCTTTCGTGGCAAAGTATATTCACACCCAAATACGTTATGCAAAATGTCAGCTTTTTCGAGGAGAAAGTAGCCAGCAAGTCACCGCGATTCTTAAGCTCGCGCTATCGGTATTTAAAGAATAAAAAAAGCGATTTCATTAATGAAATCGCTATTTTTAGGTTAAAGCAATCGGCTATTTTTGTTTATTGATATAGTCTTTGAAGCGCTGTTGGGTCTTAGGGTCTGCCTTGCTATACCAGAAATGAAGCATCTCTTCAGCGGTAGATGCATCGGCATTTTTTACCGCTGGTGCTGTGGTACTTGCTTGCTCAGGCGCGGCTAATACAACACCAGTACTTACTGCGGCAATGCCTTGGGTTGCGTTATACCGCACAGCCTCAGCTTCGAAATCTCGCCCAATCTGCATACCATGATGAACAAGGGTATCTTGAACAAAGTTGATGCTGGTTTTATTAGAGTCAATCAGCTTCCAATCTGGGCTTTTATCAAAGCGTTCAGCATCTTTTACGTTTCTATATTTCGGGAACTCAAATTGAAGCTCAGCATCTGTGGCGGTGAACTTAGAGATAACTACATTTGAGGTATATTGCTCGCGGTCTTTGCCATTTTTAAAGGTTGGGATATAGCGAAAGACGATCTGATTTTCACCATCGGGCAGGGTTACTTTTTTATCTGAAGAAAAGAAACCGCCTTCAATGTTTGGCTTTTCACCATTAACTAGCAGCAGGTCTACATGATCGGAAAAGTCTAATGTCACGTCTGCAAAGCTAGGTGCAGCTAAAGTTAGGGCTAGTCCGGTTAGCAAAACTTTTTTGTACATAATTTTCTCTACTCTTATGTTTTTATTTGTATCGTCGATAGTTCTTTAGCGAGCACTTTGAGTTCCGGTAGCATGCGGTGGATTAGCTCCAACTGTTGCAGGATCATCTGCGCGGAATACCCATCATCTTCTCGCCATTGCGATAGCCGTTGCCTGATTTGGTTCTCTTCAAACTCAGTTTCGGTATTGGTTTCATTGTGCAGTACTTGCTCAATAGCTTCGAGCTTAACATGAATCGACTGATATGCATCAATAACCAGTTTATGTGTTGTTATATCGTTCAATTTTGTGCGGTGTGCCCCGAGCGCAGAAATATAACTAAGTAGTGCATGATTGAGGGTTATGACGCGAAAACTAAGGTCACTAGAGCCTTGGTGTTTATCGGGTTCTGCTAGCATACTACTAACCGCAACACTGAGCTGAGCATCACTATTGTGTGCGGAGCGGCGCGCAATGCGATACGCCAGATCATCATTTTTACCGAGTCGGTACTGCACAATAATTTGACCTAAATATTCTTTATTGGCTTGGATTGCCTCGGCCATAAATTGTGGGATTTTCTTTGCCTGCCAGTCGGGAAGAATAAAATAAACCGCCGCCACAGCAAGGCAACTTCCCACTAGGGTGTCGAATAACCTTGGGAGTATTACCGCGTAGCCAATGCCAAGTTGGGAAAATAAAAATAGAACCAAAATGGTAATAAAAGTGGTGGCATAGGCGTAGTTTTGGATTCGAAATGCGAAAAACAGAACGCTACTCACCACAATGGCAAACAATTGTCCCTCCACTTCTGGGATCAAACCAAGCAATAGCACCCCGACAATCAGCCCCAAAAAGGTGCCACCGATTCGATGTAATAGCTTTTGCTTAGTAGCGCTAAAGTTGGGCTGACAGACAAAGAGGGTAGTTAATAGTATCCAGTATCCATGTTCAATATCGAATATATGAATAACCCCGTAGCCTGCAGTCAGAGCTACGGACATGCGCACAGCATGGCGAAACAGTTGCGATTTGACGCGTAGCGACGAATGAATGTTGTGCCACATCTGCTTGATGGTATGAGCTGAGCGATCGTCAAGATAACTCTCAGCAGGCATGGATTCGGGCTTGTCTATGTTGTTCAATAGTTTATCGACAGTACGTAGGTTATTGAATAGAAATAGCAGCTGATTTAACGACTCCTTCCACACTGGATTTTTCTGTTTTTGCAAGGCTTCAATGGACACATAAAGCTCATCTAGCGCGATGCTGGTATCAGGGTTTCTGCTATATTCCACCCCCAGTTGTAGCGCTTGACTGATACTACGGAATTCATTGGCATAATTTTGTAGTAGATACTTGAATCGGAATAATACATCTGAGCGCTCAAAGTGGTCGGAAAGCTCTTGGTAGCGATAGTGGCTTGAACTTAAGCGTTCGTGTATGTCTTGTACCACAAAATAGATGTGTAAATAGCGTCCATAAGTCCCCTCAAGGTGACCTCGATTGGAGCGTTTTAATAGGGTTTGACGGCACCGCTCCAATGCGGCAACGGTATTTGCGTTGAGTTTGGCCGCTTCAATTCTCAGTGGTTGTGGGTTGAGGCGTTGTACTGGGTGAAATAACTGACTCTTACTATCAATATAGATGGCTAAGGTAGCAAATGTGTCAGCAAGACTATTTTGCATCGCTTGCAATGGTACAAAGCTCTGCCATATGAGGGATAACAGGTAATACCATGCCGCACCAGTCAGTAGTAAGGCGGGTTGATACCAAATATTAGGGCTTAAGTCGGCACCCAACATGGTATAGATGGCTATCAGAAGTGAGCCAAACGCAATGCTCGCATATCTTGCTCCAATTGCGCCTAGCATGATAAAGCCAAATGTCGATACAAATAGCCCTAATGCAAACAGTATTGGATAAAGAAATAATATTTCTATTGAAAAGCTAGCCAATGCAAAACAGCCAAAGGTGAGCAGCAAGGCTTTTAGTCGGCCCCAAAAATTGTCATCCGTTTCGGCAAGTGCGGCGGCGATAACCCCTAATACCAGCGGGGTGATAACTGAATATTGACCGAAATACCAACAAGGCAGTACAACACCAAGCATAGTAATCAAAATTTGAGCACTATAATTTATGGTTTTATTGGTTCGATATTGGCGAAAATTTGCAGCTATGGACAATGGAAATATTACGGTTTATTAATCGGTTACGCACATTGTGGTGAACTTTTACACCTCTGTCGAGTGTAAGTGAATAAAAAATTCAATTATGGGTAATCGGAGCTAATCGTAGTAAACTGAGAACCTTATTGGGTAAACCTTCGGTTTACGAGATATTAATTTAAGGACGAGTTACTTCCTATGCAGTTGCAAGCTACAACCGCTGCCAAGTTTTTTCTTCAAAACGAATACTTCGACGCTCTATTAGAGCGTGATCAATTAACCTTATCTGCCCAAGAGAGCAAGACGCATATTCCGTTCTCGGAATGGACTGGTAAGGTATCTGTAAAGCGCGGGCTAATATGGGGTAGTGTTACCTTCTATGGCTATGAGCAGGATCAGATTGTATCAGCATGGCAAATCCAAGGTTTGCCGTGGAAGTCTGCGCGCTTATTTGCTCGTACAGCAGTCCAATATTATGAAAAATGGCATAGGTTACAGTGTCGTCAGCTCAATTTGTATATACCTAAGTGGCAGCAGAAGCTAGATCTACTGCGCCGCCAACCTTGTTATTTAGCCTATTCTGACCTATTGAGTTGGCAGCAGATGGTGCGTGCTGATCTAGAAGAAATGGAGATCTCAGAGGCTGACGCCAAGCAAAGAATGCCGGAAGCTATGGTTGATATTCAGCACTGGTTAGAAGATAACCCAAGCCTGCTTGAAGAGCGCAATGATATTTGGCTACAAAATGAGATGCAAAACTGGCAGGTGCTATTTGCACAGATAGAGAGCTCGCCATTAAATACGTCTCAGCAAAAAGCGGTACTGCTTAACAATGATCAGAACTTGGTACTAGCTGGCGCGGGTACCGGTAAAACCAGTGTGTTGATGGCTCGTGTAGCCTATTTATTGCAAAGTCACCAAGGACAAGCGGATGAAATGGCGCTGCTTGCGTTTGGTCGTGAAGCAGCGCAAGAGATCTCTGATCGTTTAACCAACAAAATAGGCATTACTGCGCAGAAGGTAAATGTGAGTACCTTCCACAAAATGGCGATGCAGATTATTACCGAGGTTGAAGGGCAAGCACCGACGATTAGCTCTCTGGCAACTGAACACAAGCAAAAACAGCAATGGTGCTCGGTATGGCTAAAAGAGCACTGGGTTAATGCAACCAACTTTAAGCGTTGGCAGAAGCATTTATCCATGTGGCCGATTGCTTACCTACATGGTGATGAAGAGCTGTTAAATCAGTCAGAAAACCCTAAGCTTCTGGCATGGTTGAATCATCAAATTGAGCAATTGATGGTGATGAATACGTCTAAGAAAGCCATTCAACAGCAGATGATAAATCACCCTGAATATTCTCGACTTAATAGTGAGCTACAACTGGCGTGGCCGTGCTACCTAGCGTGGAAGGAGTACCTGAAAGATCAGAACCAGTTGGATTTCCATCTGATGATTGAAAAAGCGACCCAGTATGTCGTTAAAAACAAATTTAAATCACGGTGGCGCTACTTGATGGTTGATGAGTATCAAGACATTTCTCCAGCAAGACTAACGCTCTTGGAAGCCTTGGTTAATCAATCAAGCGATAAAGGCAGGCGTTCACTGTTTGCCGTGGGTGATGATTGGCAGTCTATCTACCAGTTTGCAGGCTCAGATGTAAACTTGACCACTGAGTTTGGTAGTCGTTTCCCGTTTTCCACCACCCATGTGTTGGATACCACCTATCGTTTTAACTCTCAGATTGCCGATGTTGCCGGTGAGTTTATTACTCAGAATCCAGCGCAGTTAGCCAAAGAGCTACATGCGCAGCATGAGCAGAAACAAAAGGCGGTGACAGTTATTGCTCAAAGACGCTTAGAGAAGTGTTTGGCTAGGGTAAATAATTCAGCCAAGCCACTGAGTGTATTGGTCCTTGGGCGAACTCATAAGCAGCAGCCAGAGTTATTAGATGAGTGGCAAGAGCAATATAGCAATCTTCAATTTACCTTTATGACCTGCCACGCAAGTAAAGGTAAGGAAGCAGATGTAGTATTAATAGTTGGTGTAGATGAAAACCTATTTCCAATGAAAGAGCGCGCCCCTCACTTAGATGCGGCCTTGAAATCAAGCAATGAAGAGTTCCCGTTTGCAGAAGAGCGTCGACTTTTTTATGTGGCAATGACGCGCGCTAAACAAGAAGTGATCATTAGTTATGACCATCACCCATCAACATTTGCCACTGAATTGCTTGAGGGCGACTACGCCATCAAGAAAAAGTAACGCGTTAAAATTTAGCAGGTAAAGCGCGATACCTGTTTCTTGAAAAGCTATGCCTATATCATAATGTAAGTGGTATAGGCATAGCCTAATTCAGATACTCCCCACGTTATGCAACCCAACGCATGCGGTATGGTTCTTCCCCTAAACTGACTGATAAAATCCTCCGCTACGTGCTCTTTTTTTGTATGTAGATTATCTATAAAGCGAGGGTGACCAAGCGCAAACTTTGCCTATAGATGAGCCCTTTAATTTACAACAAGCTCACACTTTTTGTGGTTATGACTTTCCTTAGAATATTTTAATGATATTATATCTTCAGAATTTTGAAGATAAGAGTTGTCGTGGAATATATTAGTAAAGAAGGCTCCGCAATCATGAGTATTGCGCAATATCTACTTACAACGGTGGAAGGCGATCGCCTGAGGACTATCGATTCTTTGTCAGAAGAGTTGGCAGTTTCAGTTGGGTTCGTACAAAAAGCTCTAACCACGATAGAGCATAGAGGTGCGGTGACTTTATCTCGTCAAGGTCGAAACGGCACGTTCATTAGCCAGCTTGAGTACAATGAGTTAGTTAAATGTGCGGGTATAAATAACCTGGTATGCGCTATGCCGCTTCCCTATACCCGCCACTATGAAGGCTTAGCTAGCGCCTTAAAGACACAGTTTGGTCCACTTCCAATCTATTTTGCGCATATGAGAGGCGCAAGTGTGCGAGCTGAATGTTTGACCAACGGCACCTATGATTTAGCCATCATGTCTAAGTTAGCGGCAAAAGAGCTGGCCAAAGGCTTGGTGACAGCCCTTGAACTTGGTCCGGGTTCGTACTCACATGAGCATCGTTTGATCTATAGAGTCGGTGGGTTTAACGATATTAAATCTGTTGGTGTTGACCTTGATTCACCGGATCAAAAAATACTCACTGACCAATTTTTTAAGCACAAAAACGTCAACATTGTCGAGATCCATTACGGCGATAGTTTAACCCACTTAATGAATGGTGATATTGATGCAGTGGTATGGCTACCAGAAGCCATTGATATGGACAAGTATGGATTAGCCGAGTGTTCGCTTTCTGATTTACCTGCATGTCGAGATGCCTCTGAAGCGGTTATTTTAGTAAACGGGGATGCAGCCCATATTAAAACGTTATTGAGAAAGTTGCTAAATAGAACATCACTACTTAACCACCAATTGGCTGTAGTAAGGGGCGATGTGGTGCCCAGTTATTAGACTAGGCATCAAATATGTTTAACAGGATTTATTACCAATAAAGCTTAACCACAAAAGGTCATAGACCATATAACTAAAGTTAAGGTAGAGAGATGGAACAACGATTGGAAATACTGCTAACCGCAGGGGTCATTACCCAACGCGCCTACCAAGGTAGCCTTAAAGTGATAGCGATTATTGATGAGGCACTCAGTATTGCTAGGGATAATGAACAATATCAGATGGCAATCACTCACTTTGCGCGTGCAGCCGATAGGGTGTGGAGTGGGCAAGCGGTAGATGAGGGTTTAGACAAAGACATTATTGATGAAATCGTAGTGGATTATCAATACCCCCAAACCCTTGCTTTGCATCATAAGACTTTAGCTGGAATGGGGCTTATTGAAGTACCGCAGACCGAAGAAAGCTTCATGTTGGCAAATATATTCTCCTTGATTCAAGCCTCTGGAGAGGAGCACTACGCATGATAATTGACTCTACGGGTTATACCTATTGCCATGAGCACTTGCATATTGACTTATCACAACAAAAGAATGATATCGATTGCCGATTAGATCAATACGACTTGCTGTGTGAAGAGATGCGTGCGGTTCAAACGCATGGGGTACGTAATATCGTAGAGGTGACTAATTCTTTTATGGGGAGAAATCCTCAATTTATTGAAAGTTTAATCTCAGATACCGGGATCAACGTTTTAATGTCGACTGGGTTTTACATAGAAGGATTTTTTCCAAACCAGTTATATCAAATGAGCGCGCAACAGATAGCCAAGGTGATGATTGACGAGATTGAGCTGGGTATTGAAGGTTCCAGTTTAAAGGCCAGCCTAATTGGGGAAATAGGCAGTAGTGAAAACTTCTTTAGCCAAACAGAGCAACAGGTATTTGTTGCGGCGGCCATTGCCCATCTTGAAACGGGGCACCCAATTTCAACACACCAATCAATGAGCTCAATGGGTAAAGAGCAGTTACAGCTTTTGCAGTTACAAGGCGTAGATATGAGCAAGGTGACGGTGGGGCATTGTGACTTAAGAGACAATATAGATCATATCCTATGGATGCTTGACCAAGGCTGTTACGTGCAATTCGATACCGTTGGCAAAAACAGTTACTACCCAGATAGTAAGCGTGCACTCTCGCTCAAATATTTGTGCGATAGGGGATATGAAGACCAGATAATGCTGTCGATGGATGTGACGCGGCGCTCACATCTAAAAGCAAATGGTGGCTTAGGTTTTAGCTACCTAATTGAAGAGTTTGTACCTTTGCTTAAACAGCATGGGTTTCAGGTAGCTCATTTAGGTTTTGGTGTTGACCATAGTCAGCAAACACCTCAAATGTTGAGTGAAGTGGGTATATCGACGACCTTGATAGGTAAGGTTGCAGATATTGTACATAACGCTACTGGTAACAGCTTTGAAAAGCTGGTGGATACGCAAACTATCTTAGATATTAGCCTTGAACAGATCCAAAGTAATCAACACGGCTTTTTCTGTATCAACGTGCAAGAGACAGACATTTCTGGGCATCGCCAGGACCCCGAGTTGTATTGGGAGGTGCTAGAGTGTGCCGATAGTGGTATTGAGCGGATTATGGAGCGCATGAATCCACAAGATATTTTAGTGGTGACTGCGGATCATGGTAATGACCCTTTTATTGGACATGCGAATCACACTCGTGAAAAGGTACCACTATTAGTTCACTACTCACAAGCGAATGGCATTGACCTTGGTGAGCGAGGCACCTTGGCGGATATAGGTGCCACGGCATGTCATTTCTTTGATGCTCAAATGCCAAGATCCGGCACATCATTTTTGCCGCAGCTTTTAAGCCAGTAACACAACACAGAGGTAGAAAATCAGGCGTAGATCAGTTTGGTGCTAGCTTGTACAAATAGTAGTTAAATAGAGATTAGAAATGTATTTAGGGTTATTTATCTTGATACATTCTTTCAAAGTTTTTCGGGTTCCAACCTATCATTATTTGGTCACCAACCTTTAATACAGGCAGTGAACGAGCCCCAATAGCGTCCAGTTCTTTTCTTCCTCGCTGCATTTTGGCGTTGGTTAATCTGTATTTGTAACCTTTCGAGTCAAGGTAACGCTGGGCGTCTTTACAGTGTGGGCATTTGTCTTTGACGTATAGTACGAGTCTTTTCATCTTCTTTTCCTAAAAGTAGAGCCACACGGAGGTGGCTCTGTTTTTTCTCGATTATAACAGATAGGCAAATGATATAGAGGCTTAGATGCGCTCTTTTAGGTATGCCTCATAATCCGGAATTTCGATTTTTACTTCTTCATTAATCAATGACGAGTTGAACAGAAAGTTTGCTGTAGCACGGTTGGCCGCAACTGGGATGTTCCACACGCTGGCAATGCGCAGTAGTGCTTTTACGTCAGGGTCATGAGGTACGGCATTTAGAGGATCCCAAAAGAACACCAGTACATCGATTTTTCCTTCGGCAATAAGCGCACCAAGTTGTTGGTCTCCACCCATTGGACCACTAATCAAAGGTGATACATCAAGCCCGGTTTGTTTTTGAAGCAAGTGGCCGGTGGTTCCGGTAGCATAAAGTTTATGTTGCTGAAGGGTCTGTTTATTTTCGTTGGTCCATCGCACCAACTCGGTTTTGTAGTTGTCGTGAGCGACAAGTGCGATGTGTTTACTTTGTTTTAGGGTACGTGTTGTTTTGTCCATCGATAGGGTCCTTGATCACATGGATATTTAGTGTCGATATTACTATCAGTATTACTTAGATCAACAACCAATAATGCGACTTTAACAGAATAATTTCGCTAAAATACGGTTTATCACATTTTGCTATGTATTGTTGGGGGAGTGCGCGACGTAACGTCCATACGCGTATGTCAATTCTGCGACGGTTTTGGCGTTGAGCTTTTTCATTAAGCTGGCTCGGTGTACCTCAACGGTGCGCGTTGCAATGCAGAGTTCATCTGCAATTTTTAGATTGCGTTTGCCCTCAACAATGAGCTGCAGAATATCTCTTTCACGGGCTGTTAGGGTATCAAATATCGCTTTGATCATAAGGGCATCAAGGTTGTCTTGAGATACCCTAATACAATCATTGATTGCTTCAATTAGAGCGGCACCATTGACCGGTTTTTGGAAAAAATGTACGGCTCCCGCTTTTAGTGAATCAACCGCCATTGGCACATCACCGTGACCGGTTAGGAAGATCACTGCCAGTGGACTATTGGCCTGTTTGAGGACCTGGTGTACTTGTTGACCTCGTAATTTAGGCATTCGGCTATCGAGAATAACGCAGCCAGCCCTTTGGATATCAACTGAATCCAAAAACTGCTGCCCATCAGCGTAGCTCTTAACGTCAAAATCATGCCCTTCCAACATAAATAGCAGTGAATCACGAACCGATTCATCATCGTCTACAACATACACCGGGAGTGTCTGTGCGATGTTTAACATGTGATGTCCCTATTGAGTTTTTGTCAAAGTAGTATGTGGCAGAGAAATGAGGATTATACACCCGTGCGGCGGGTGGTTATTAATGCTCAATTCACCGTGATGGAATTCAATCACATCACGGCAGATGGCAAGACCCAGTCCCAGTCCATTTTTTTTGGTACTGACAAATGCTTGCACGGGATCTTTAAGGTCAGTACCGCACCCATTATCGAGCACATAGATTTGGACGCGGTCGTTCAAATAGTTGAGTTGGATTGAAATCAAAGCTTGGTATTCAGCGCTAGGCTGAACTTGGTATTCAAGGCAGCTGTCGATTGCATTATTAATAACGTTAACCAGCACTTGTTGTAGGCCTATAGGGTCGCCCACTAGCGGGGTATTGGTACCAGCTTGGCTGAAGGTCAGATTGACATTTGAGCGCTGTAAGCGGTAGTTCAATAACTCAATAGTCTCTTGAATTATGGCCGAAATATCGCAGTTTTCTTTCTCAACATCTCTATTTTTAATTAGGCGGCGCAAACGATTTATGATGCTGTCAGCCCGCTCGACCTGAGCTTGAATCTTTTCAAATACAGGTATGATTTCTGCAGTAGGTTTATTTTTAGTAAGCCTTATCAACCCGCCCTCACTGTAGTTTCGGATTGCGGCCAGTGGCTGGTTTATTTCGTGTGCTAGGCTACTTCCAAGTTCTTGAACCATAGTCATTCGTTGGGAGTGCTCTAACATTTCGCTCTTCTCTTTGAGGCGATTTGCGGTTTGTTCAAGGGCCGCCTTGCTTTTGCTAAATCGATATTCCAGATAGAAATGATAGATATTTAGTATCACGATAAATAGAAATATTGACCAAGCCCAGAGTTGATTCAAGGTTAACCAACGCAATGTTTCTTTCCATAGTGGTTCTTGTAAAGGGTGGATAGATAACCCTTGATAGAGCTTATCTACAGATAACTGACTGATGGGCGAGGTCCACCCCGACGCGCTGGCTGCAATCGCTGCTGGAGAATCAGGGGGCATCGCCAGCATTGCAGTTGAGATAGCTTTGGCGAGGCTTACCGAGCCTTTCTCTGTTTTTGCTAGCGACCAATTGGGATATAACTCTGTGGAGACTTGGCAGTGGAACAGCGCATTCGGTTTTTTATTGATAACCCTAAAATCATCAATATTAAGTAGGCCTTCTTTATGCATGTTTTCCAGTAAGCAGACCGGAACGACTGAGGCTTGAATTATACCGTCTCGTAGCTGGTACAAGCTGGTATCAACTGGAAAGCCTATAAATTGAACATCGCTAAAAAAGTAATCGAGATTGATGTGTTGTTGCAATAGCTGATACTTCAATGTCAGATAGCCACCAAACGCTTGCTCTGATACGGCGCCTATAGGTTTGCCTGCAATATCGGCAAGGGTTTTATAAGGGGAATTGGCTCTCACCACTAGCGCAGAACCGATACCGTAGTTGGTTTTATTAGGCAGACGAGTGGTCAATGTCGCTATCCATGACAACGCATATTGTCGTCCTAATCGGACTGCTTGCCCGGGGTTAGTTAACACAAAATCCATTGTTTTCTCTTTTACCGCTTTGGTCAATTGGTACTGATCCAACGGATGAAGAACAAAGTTAACCTCAGGTATCTTGTTATTTAAGTAGTCAACGGTAGGTTGCCAGCGGTGCTCTGCGTGCAGGTTGCCACGGATAGTGAGTACGCCAATATCAACATCGGGCTTGTCAGCCCTTGCTATAGAGCAAGCGAGTATGGTGGTGACTAAAAGAAAAGTCTTGATGCAAATATGAGTGAGTTTACTGTTCATTTAAGGGCTTCTTTGGCGCAAAACCTCTTGGCAAGAGCCTGAGGTCAGTATTGTTTCAGATCAATATTGCACTGAGTATGTGGAAAACCACTATATCTGATAGAGAGGGCAAATCCCATAATAATAACCTATTCCAATAATTGAAGTAGGTAAAGAATGGATACTACCAAACGGCGTTTCTTGAATGCGGTTGTGGCCGGAGCGGCTATTATTCCTGTCGCAGGAATGAGCACTGCAATGGCTAACCCGATTGTACGCAATAACAATCAACCCGATCGTAAAGGCCAAACGGGTAAGCGTTATGCGATGCTTATCGACCTACGTAAATGTATTGGGTGCCAAGCCTGCACTGTTGGATGCAGTATTGAAAACCAGACTCCTATCGGTCAATTCCGTACTACCGTCAAACAATATGAAGTGACTTTAGATGATGGCTCAACCCAACATCAAGAAGTTAAATCGTTTATGTTGCCGCGCTTATGTAATCATTGTGATAACCCGCCTTGTGTAAAAGTCTGTCCTGTACAAGCGACCTTTCAGCGTGATGATGGGATAGTGATGGTTGATAACAAGCGTTGTGTAGCGTGCGCCTATTGTGTGCAAGCGTGTCCGTATGATGCTCGCTTTATAAATGAAGAAACCCTTACCGCAGATAAATGCACGTTTTGCGCCCATAGATTAGAAGATGGTTTGCTTCCTGCTTGTGTCGAAACCTGTACTGGTGGGGCGCGCATTATTGGTGATATTAATGACCCTAATAGTCACATAAGTCAGCTGATGGCAGAGCATCAACACGATATCAAGGTGCTAAAGCCAGAGGCAAAAACTATCCCGCATGTATTTTATATTGGTATGGCTGAACGCTTTACCAGCCATATCGATGGGCAGGCGGCAATCTACGCTCCGCAAGGTGAGAAAGCATGAACATCACCGAAGTTCTAGTACCAGCACAGGCTATCGCTTGGCTGCCGTGGGCTGCTCAATATTTTCTTTATATTGGCTCAGCGTATGCCGCAGCTATCTTGTTTTTAATTGCGCTGTTGTTTAACAAGCATACCAGTCATCGATTGCGCGCAGCATTGGTGTTGACTATGGCCATCAGTGCGATTGTCGGCCCTCTAGCACTGACCGCTGACTTACATCAACCAGGCCGTGCTTGGCATTTCTATACCCATTTAACAACTTGGTCATGGATGTCCCTAGGATCACTATTTTTGCCATGTTTTTCGGCGCTTGCAGTGATTACAGCTTGGCTCTATCTACGCCATGATTTGATGCAATTCAAACAGCATAATAGTAAAGCACTAAGGTTGCTTTCTAGATTAACGTTTGGCCAATGGGCAACGACTCACACCCAACTTTTAACGGCTTCGATTTTTAGTTGTATTGCCGGGTTATCTATTGCCCTTTACACCGGTGCTGAGATTTCAGTGGTTGCGGCGCAGCCTTTGTGGCATCAGTTGGCTTCACCAATGTTGTGGTTTATTACTGCCTTTTTGGGCGCAATTGGGTTTACGTTAGTCATGTGGTTATTGATTCCTCGCTCACAACAGGAGAACACAATGACTATGACTGACGTGAGATTGCTAAAGCACACCTCGATATCTAGCGGTCTATTGGCGGGGGTATTGACCTTTATTTGGGCACTAAATAACGGGAATTTAGCGCTATTTGAAGACCCAACATGGCTTGGTTGGATCATCTTGTGGGGACTAACTCTGTTTAGTATGTCACTGGCATCAATCGCCTTATTGCGTGGAGAAATTACCAATAGCAAAGTGATATGTTTGGCGCTATTGGCACTGCTAGCTTGCTGGATTACGCGTTGGGTAACCTTAATCGAGGTGCAAACGATACCTAAGTATGATGTTGGGCCTTATCCATACAGCCTGTCTTTGGGTAGCAATGGACTACTGGGCATTATCGGCATGCTAGGCCTGTGGATAGCGCTTGCGATCGCGAGTACTGCGCTGGTTCAAACGGCTTCTTCTCACATTAAAATTAACCATAAATAGGACTTGGTCATGGATAATAAACGACGTCAGCTTTTGAAATCGGGTCTTGCTGTTGGAGGCGTTGGAGCTTTTGCGGTAGGTTATGCTAATACAGCCAAGCATATGGTTAAAGGTGTTACTGAAGGAACATCTGGAGAAAAGACCAAGCACATTCATCATGGTAATTCTCTAGAAACAGAATACAAAGTAAATAGTAATGGTAATTTGATACCAAATCCTAATCAGCGCGTAGCACCATCAATGTGTTTTGGCTGTTGGACTTTATGTGGTTTAAGGGTTCGCATTGACAACCGCAGTGATGAGATTCTGCGTATCAGTGGTAATCCATACCACCCTTTATCACATATTGAGCAGATCCCATTTGAGACCCCGGTTAAAGATGCCTACTTAGGACTGGCGGGTGAGTCAGGTCTTGAAGGGCGTTCAACGGCGTGTGCGCGTGGTAATGCGATGTTAGAGATAAGAAATAGCCCATATCGTATCACTCAGCCGTTAAAAAGAGCGGGTAAACGTGGAGAAGGAAAGTGGCAGCCAATTAGCTATGAACAACTATTAGAAGAAGTAGTTGAAGGTGGCGACCTATTTGGTGAAGGGCATGTTGAAGGGCTACGTGACATCAGAGATATTAACACGCCATTAGACCCGCAAAACCCAGAATTTGGCCCAAAATCAAACCAGTTATTGATGACCAACGCCGGTAGTGAAGGGCGAGATGACCTGTTTAAACGCTTTGCCTTTAATAGCTATGGTACGCGCAATTTTGGACACCATGGTTCTTATTGTGGCTATTCTTTCCGTGCTGGTAGCGGTGCATTTATGAATGATCTGAGCAAATTCGCTCACTTGAAGCCAGATCTGTCTAATACTGAGTACGCCATCTTTATTGGTATGTCACCAGCGCAAGCGGGTAATCCATTCAAGCGTCAGGCTCGCCAACTGGCTAAGGCCCGTACTGAGGGTGGATTAGAATATACGATAATCACACCTAGCTTGCCTGCTGGTTCTTCTAGCTTAGCTGCGGGCGATAACAATCACTGGTTACCAATTAAGCCTGGCAGTGATTCTGCGTTAGCACTGGCGATGATTCAGTGGATTATCCAATCGAAGCGGTATAATAAAACCTTCCTGGCTCAACCAGGTGTCAACGCGATGCAACAAGCAGGCACAGCGCATTGGTGTAATGCTACGCATCTTGTGATCAGCGACGAATCACATCCAAGAAATGGTAGCTTTTTAAGAGCGTCAGATATGGAAATGCCGTTTGTAGGACAGCCGCATACTGACTCTGACCCTTATGTGGTTGTAAATGCGAACACGGATGCATTTTCTCTGCATACTCAAAATGATGAAGCGCAGCTGTTTGTGGAGCGTTCAATTACGCTTGGTTCACAACAGGTTGTGGTTAAGAGTTCAATGCAGCGCCTAAAAGAAGAGGCGTTTCGGTTTGATTTAGATTTCTATAGCGCGCAATGCGATATCTCGGTTGAGAAAATTATTGAGCTTGCGACACGCTTTACAAGCCACGGCACTCGGGCGTCGATTGATACCCACGGTGGCACTATGCATACCAATGGTTTCTATACGACTTATGCAATCGTGATGCTTAATGCGATGATCGGTAATATAAATATGAAAGGTGGCGTGATGGCAAAGCCAGGTGGTTATCCAACATCTGGTGCTGGACCTCGTTACGATTTCACTAAATTCAAAGGTAAAGTTGCACCAAAAGGTGTGTTTTTATCTCGAAACAAATTCCCATATCAAAAATCAAGTGAATATAAGCGCCGTGTTGCCGCAGGTGAATCCCCATATCCGACTCGCGCACCTTGGTATCCTATATCTGCGCCTTTACTGACCGAGCACCTTTCTGCTGCAATTGATGGTTATCCGTATCGTGTTAAGGCATGGATTAATCATATGGCAAACCCAATGTATGGGGTTCCAGGACTTAAGGCATTGCTTGAAGATAAGTTAAAAGATCCTAAGCAGTTGGGTTTGATTGTATCTGTTGATGCCTTTATTAATGAAACCACAACCCTATCTGATTATATTGTTCCAGATACAGTGACCTATGAAAGTTGGGGCACCACGTCGCCATGGCATGATGTGCCGACTAAGACTATTACGGCGCGTTGGCCTATTGTTGAACCTAAAACGGCCAAAACTGCAGATGGCAGGTCGATCTGTTTAGAGAACTTCCTGATTGATGTGGCTAAGAAGATGGATCTTGGTGGCTTTGGTAAAGAGGCGATCCAAGACAGTAAAGGCCAATGGCATGACCTGAACAGTGCGGAAGACTTCTATCTTCGTTCTGCCGCAAATCTTGCGTTTGCTAAAGGCGGAGTACCGGATGTTAGCGCGGAGGATATTGCTTGGTCTGGTTTAGAGCGTCTACTACCAGCTATGAAGAAAGCATTGTCACCAGAAGAGCTATCACGAGTTGCGTTTGTGTTATCTAGAGGCGGTCGTTTTGAGAATGCGACACAAGCCTATAAAAAAGATCAGCTTAATCACAAATGGACTCGCCCAGTCGCTATCTGGAACGAGAAAATGGGTACGTCACGAAATACGATGACAGGTGAGCTATATAGTGGCTGTCCAACCTGGTATCCACAGCGCCTAGCGGATGGCACACCTTTAGAGGAGAAATTTGATTCCCAAAATTGGCCATTTAGTCTAACCAATTTCAAATCCAATATTCATAGTTCCATCTCAAATTTATCACCAAGAATGAACTCCATCAAAGGTGAGAATCCAGTATATATTCACCCGCAAGATGCGCAGGCTCAGGGAATCGAAACTGGGGATCGCTTTGTGGTTGAAACGCCAACCGCTAGCGTGACTGCTGTGGCAATGTTAGTCGATGGTATCAAAAGAGGTACCCTTGGATTTGAGCATGGTTTTGGACACACTGAGTTAGGCCAGCGTTCACACTGGATAGGTGATAAGCAACAGCCGATCAATATGCGAAGCATGGATGGTGTGAACATCAATGACGTTGGTTTGATAGACCCTACCCGTAAAGGAAAAGGCGTGGTATTAGATTGGGCTGTTGGTGGGGCAGTACGTCAATCTTTACCTGCGAGAATTCGTAAGGCATAAGTCGTTTCTTAATAAAAAGGCCACTTAGGGAGAAATTCTCCCTAAGTGGCCTTTTTATGATTACTTAGGTTTTCTATGTAGGAAGATTGTCGAGGACAGATATAATTTTTTGTAAATTGAATAACAATTTACGATCGTGCTTGTATGCACGTTCGATCTGAGGTGAGATTTTTAGTCAATAAATCAGAATGTCTGTAAGTGTTTGTTTTTGATGTGTTTTATTGGTTTAGATCAAGGGTGATCAACTTGCTAGAACGTCATTAATGAAAATCTAATTTGCATGATTAGTCATGAGCGCTTCACCAACCTAAGCGTATAATCAACCTGAGCGAAATTTTATCCGGTTGTTCTTTTTGAATGCATCACTTCATTAAATTACATGGATAACTTTGCTGTTTTCCCTAAGTTGACCTAAAAATTGTCATGATTCATAGAATTTGAAGTGGCTACTCGAATGTTGAGAAGTGTGATTGCACTAATAAAAGCACGCATCATATATGTAGCGACTATTCTATAAATATAGCGATTGGAACTGATGATAAAGCAACAAGTCATCAAAAGCGTTTCGGTTCGCTTGCTAGAGACAATGAAAATCTGATGGTTACAATCAGCAACGCTACTATTTCATATAAGATGTTTATCTAAGAGAGTTCAACAATGACCAAGCGAGAAGTATTGATAAAATCTGCGTTATCACGTGTACCGAAAGATGCTATTAATCAGTTTATCGCTCGTGGGACAACTCGCTTTCCTGTACTTATTTTAGCTGCAATCGTCGGTATTATTGCTGGGCTTGTTGGCACCTATTTTCAGGTTGCTGTTCATTTTGTTTCTGAGACTCGAACCGATTGGTTGAAGAGCGAATTAAGTAGCGCCTTGCCGTTATGGTTAGCGGCTATCCTTATCAGTGGCGGTCTTGCTTTTGTGGGTTACTTCTTAGTAAACAGATTTGCTAAAGAAGCTGCTGGCTCAGGTATTCCAGAAATTGAAGGTGCAATGGACAATATCCGTCCAGTGCGCTGGTGGCGCGTGATACCAGTGAAATTTATTGGCGGTATGGGTGCATTGGGCTCTGGTATGGTATTAGGCCGAGAAGGTCCAACTGTACAGATGGCCGGTGCCGTTGGTCGTATGGTTACTGACATTTTCAGAATTAAAGATGATGATACTCGTCATTCATTGTTGGCATCTGGCGCAGCCGGTGGTCTTGCGGCGGCATTTAATGCACCCCTTGCCGGTATCATGTTTGTGGTTGAAGAGATGCGCCCTCAGTTTCGTTATTCTTTGATCTCTATCCGCGCTGTTATTATCTCGGCTATTTTATCAAATATTGTATTTCGCTCTATTATGGGGCAAGAAGCGGTAATCACAATGCCGCAATACAGCACGCCTGAACTCAACTCTTTATGGTTGTTTTTATTGCTCGGTGGATTGTTCGGTTGTATCGGTGTTTGTTTCAATAGATTGATCACGTTTTCACAAGATAAGTTCGCAGCCCTGCATAAGAATGACCGCAAACGTTATCTTATTACCGGTTCGGTAATTGGTGGTACGTTTGGCTTGCTGTTGCTTTACCTCCCAGAATTAACGGGTGGTGGTATTGAGCTTATCCCAGAGATTACTAATGGTAGCTTTTCTATTTCAATGCTGGCTCTACTGTTTATTGGCCGAGTTATCACTACGCTTATCTGTTTTGGTTCCGGTGCGCCAGGCGGTATCTTTGCCCCGATGTTGGCGCTAGGCACCTTATTCGGATATAGCTTTGGTTTGATTATCCAAAGCTATTTCCCAATCCCAGGCTTAGAGCCGGGTATGTTCGCGATTGCTGGTATGGGGGCGCTGTTCGCAGCTACCGTTCGCGCACCGATAACGGGTATCCTGTTGGTTATAGAGATGACCAATAACTATTATTTGATATTGCCTTTGATTATTACTTGCCTAGGGGCTGTAATGGTAGCCCAAATGTTGGGTGGTCAACCAATCTATAGTCAACTGCTACATAGAACATTAAAAAATGCCAAGTTGCAGCAAAAAGACCTCCCAGGAAACAATTAGCTTCTCGAATAAGCTGGTGACTTTTGCTACATTTGCCACATCAAAGATAACAGGATTAACTAATGAATAAAGCTGTCGTGATTTTCAGCGGTGGTCAAGATTCGACTACATGCCTGGTTCAGGCCTTGCAACAGTACGATGAAGTACATGCGATTACTTATGATTATGGTCAGCGCCATCGCCAAGAGATTGAAGTTGCTAAGGCTGTTGCTAAAAAACTGGGTGTAAAAGCACATAAAGTGATGGATGTGACACTGCTAAATGAGTTGGCTGCCAGTTCACTAACTCGTGATGATATTGCGGTGTCCCATGAATTGCAGGATAACGGATTACCAAATTCTTTTGTTCCAGGGCGCAATATCTTGTTTCTTACTTTGGCCGGTATCTACGCATATCAAGTTGGGGCTAAGACCTTGATTACAGGCGTATGCGAAACAGACTTTTCTGGTTATCCCGATTGTCGTGATGAGTTTGTTAAGTCGATGAACTCGGCTTTAGCTCTGGGTATGGATTATCAATTAGAGATCAAAACGCCATTGATGTGGTTAAACAAGGCTGAAACGTGGGCAATGGCTGATCACTATGCGTCTCTTGAGCTAGTAAAAAATGAAAGTTTAACCTGTTATAACGGCATTGTTGGTGCGGGTTGCGGAGACTGCCCTGCATGTTTGCTTCGCGCCAATGGTCTCAAAGACTATCTAGATAATAAATCTAAGATAATGGACGATTACCTTAACAAAGCGTAAATACCGTCCATAATTAACTTGATATTGACGCCCTATATTTATTTATAGGGCGTTTATTGTTTCTGAACTAACATGCATTTTATTTATACGTAAACCAAAGTTCATTGCTTTCGCTACTTACCACTTTTTTATGATATTTAGTGAAATTAAGGCACATGAGTGATGGTATTCTAATTAATAGATTATATTAAACGGTATTATTACCATTATGTTAAAAGAACTCGTTCTATTTAAATATATTTATGAGGGTGACAGCTTTAGAGATTCAGCCCAAAAGGCAGGAACTTCTATTGCTACGCTCTCTAGAGCAATTACCGCCCTTGAAGAAGATTGTGGTAAAAAGCTATTCATTAAAGATGGTATAAAAAACACACCTACAACTGAAGGTCGCGCTCTATATTATAGTATTGTAGATAATCTATTTAATATTAACCATGAGTATGAGTTATTTAGGAAAAGCTCCCCTCAAGTTAAGTTATTGAAGCCAATTCAATTGCATAGTGATATATTTTTCAAATTATTACATGATGAAGAACTGCTTGGAGAAAACTTTTCTTTTAGAGAGGTGAACAACTACCCAGCAAGAGAGAAAGTCTATTCGGACTTGTTGATTGGAGAACTCGACCTATTTATTGATAAGGTACCAATAAAAGATAGACGCTATACCTGTCAGAAGTTATCTTCATTTGAGTTAGTGTTTGTTTATTCTAAAAAACACCATACATCTAACATTAATATTAGCGATGAAAGATTGGTCAAGCTAAAGTGGCTAGATGATTACAACGAAAAATTCGTAGCTAACCCCAAAAGTGGCGATTATCTTATTGATAGCGTGATTTCATTTTATGAAATTATTAGAAACTCTAAGTATGTAGGCATTGTGTCAAAAGAGCGTGCTGCAAGCCTAGATGAGAATGAATTTTACGTGTCAGATGTTATGGGTAGTGTCGATCTGTACTTGATTGTCGCCAATAGAAACCTAGTCAATAAGGATATCCTGCAATGGATTATCGAGAAAGTTAAATCCTCTGCTATAACACTAATCTAGTTTATCCAAAGAGAAGGCTATGATTGATAACATGCCAGTGGTTATTTTTCTGGTTGATACTGTTTAGTGCGAATTTGCTGGTCGATGGGGTGTCATACATCTTTTCGAGTACTAACTTAGCTAATTTCTTATTTTTTATATAATTGGTTAACTTTGTTAAGAGATGAATATAAAACTTGGAGTGTTTTTTATCCTGCTTGTGATTTACGCCCAGTGTTCCGGTATAAGGGCTATGAATATTAATGTTCGCTATTTTTCGCATGGTTGGTTGCTTACCAGCTAAAAATAAATAGACGCAGCTGGAGTTACAATAGGTTTCTACTAGTGTATGCCAGTGTTTTTTGTGGATAAAATCAGATATTTTTAACGCTTCTTCAAAATAACCACCATTAGATTGCAAAACAACAGTAGAGATATCGAGGTTAGTAGTAGATATATATTTTTTAAACTTATGATACTCATGGTTATTTATGTCACCATTAATAACTAGGGTATATCTATTGCTACCTTTCATCTTATAGGAATGATATTCAGCACTTAATGCATGATTTGAGATCAAGACTACGATTAGAATGAAGATTATTTTGTAAATCCTTGTACTCAAAAAATCTGTTGCTTTCATATTACCCGAACCTAAGAATCGGTTCGAAAAGTAATAAACTTCCATTTTAGTTTATCGAACCGTGAGTTGTAGGGTGTTAATAAAATGGATAACACACCTTACCGCGTACTCACTTTTATACTTACCTAATACCCAAAGATACATGAAACAAGCTGTTACACTCCTTTTGAGCGATCAATCGCACACTTTTAATCTTTATAATTTCGCGGTTTAGTGACGCGCTAACCTGCTCGAAGATAAGTGAAGGCATAAAAAAACACCCTTGGAATAGGGTGCTAGGATAGATGTATTAGTGATGGTTAAAGCGGTTAACGACTTGCCACAACGGATTGATTACCATTCAATGTTAGAGCCATCAAATACCTTGAAACTGCCTGATTGCTCTAGGGTTAAGCTCTGCGCTTGATGGATGATACCACTGACACTTTGTTGCGGGGTGAAGGTCGCATCTTCTCCACCCATATCTGTTTTTACCCAGCCCGGATGGACCGCAAGGGTTTTTATCCCGTACTGGCTCAGGTTGCGCGCTGCCGATACTAAGATCTGATTAAGCGCGGCTTTTGAGGTGCGATAGCTATACATATTGCCTGAGCCATTGTCACCAATGCTAGCAACGCGACTTGAGATACCCACGATAGTTTTGTGCTCGCTGCTGGCAACGTTGTTGTACAGCATTTGAATAAGCAGGGCAGGAGCAACAGTATTAATGTTTAGTACCTCTAACCAGTTCACTTGTGTCATATTTCCCAAAGTGGAACATTCCGTACCCAGCACACCAGCGTTAAGGACTAGATGGTCAATGGCTTGCCCTGTAAGTACGGCGCCTAATTGATTGATACTGGTCTCATCTGTTACATCAAGTTGCAGTATTTCAACGTTGCCATTTTGAGCAAGCTTGTTTAGGGAAGTCGCATTTTCAGGGTCTCGGCAAGCGGCTAATACGCGCCACCCCTTGCTAAGATATTGTTGAACAAACTCTAGCCCTAGACCACGATTAGCACCGGTAATAAGCGCGACAGACATGTATACCTCACATAAATTTGTGTATTTAATATTGAGACTGAGCTTATCTGATTGCTTGTAGATATAAAGAGATCACCTAAATAACTCCTTAGCATTCGATAATGTCGAATATTCTATTGTCAGCTACGTAGGAATAGCTGGGCAAAATGACGTAATTTGGCTGGAGTCAGTTGTGTTGCGGAACCACTTATTCCAGCAACTGCGGCTAATTTTCCATCAGCATACAAAGGGATAGCTAGGCAATTTAATCCCCGCTCTGCTCGCTCAAGATCGAGGGCGAAACCCTGTTGTTTGACGATTTTAAGTTCATTTTCTAGTGAATCAGGCATTTTATCTAAGCGGCGAAGGGTGCGCTTTAAATCGTCATTAAGGGCTAAGAAAACCTTACCTATGGCTGAGGTTGTGAGTCCTTCTCTGTTTCCACGAGGGCTATGGATAGTCAGCGGGTTGGATTGCTCGATAGCGTCGATATATAAGTATTCTTGAATACCACTTTGCACGGCTAAGTACGCGGTATTGTTACTTAATTGAGCCATTTTTTGGAGTAATGGATTGAATTGTTGACGGATCTTTTCATCTTTCTGCTCTAGCGGTTTAGATAGTTCACGAAATCTCAATCCTAGGCTGTATCCGTGCTGCTCTTTTGTGACGTAACCCAATGCATGTAAGGTCGCTAATAAACCATGCACTGTGGTTTTGTTTAATTCAACAGCACAACTAATACTGTGCAGTGATAGGGGCAGGTTACTGCGAGACAGTATTTCTAGTATTGTGGGTATCACCTTATGCCGACCAAGTATAAGGATAAACAAACAATGATTAATAAAGATGAATTAGCTAGCAAGCTTATTACAAAGGGTAGTGTTATCACTACTGAAGAGCTTCACTTTCTAGAAAGCGTAGGCATCAAACAAGTAGCATTAAGCGTATTTATTGGTAAAGATTACAATACAGTGAGGAGATTTTTAGATGAGTAGCCCCCACTCCTTTACAACTACAATGGGTACATTCAATTTCAGAGTTATACAACCTAGCAACTTTCACCCCTCTCATGACACTATCAGTATTAACGTAGCAAGCAATAACCCTAACTATGTAAGCGCTATGACGATAGAGCTACAGCGCCTAGCAGAGCAACGTTTAACCCCTTCTATGAGCGTTTACGATATATCTAACAACGTATTCCTTGATGTAGAGTTATTAGAGCCGTCACTATCTTACAAGCTATGGCAAGGGATGACGCTAGATTATGCAGAGACACAAATCCTGAAAGCTTGGAATGTTAGCCCTAGACAACGAGAAGCATTTACTAAGATGACTCTCAAGCAGGTAGAGAGATTTTTTCTATGAGATATAACCAAGATTTTAAGCCAGTACTAGCACGTAAACAACGCTGGCACGATTACAAGCTAGGTACAGATTACGATATGCTTTACGGTAAAGTGAACGGCTTCAATTACATGTATACCACTTACAACCTTACTGAGCTACCAACCTTACCAGAAGAGCTACAAATTATCATTGAAGCAAAGGTAGAAGATGGTAGCGCAGTATGGGAAAGAGATTTTAATATCAACTTCAACAACAATCGTACAGACGTATACGGCAACCCTTCACCTCTACCTCAAGACGCTGATATAGAAGCTAGTGCTAGACGGTATACATCTCTCTCAGCTAAAGAGAAGTTCTACAGAAAACACTATCAAGGTATCGAGCCTCAAGCCTAAAAGTACTCCGTGTGGCCGACTCGTTTACGTTTCGTACAACAAACTATTTCTAGTTGGTGATGGTTGTTTAAGGTTGACCTCCATAGATGAATATTCAATACTCCGTGATAGATAAGTCTATTTCGGAGTTTTTTATTATGAGTAATACCAAGGCAATAAGTTACATACGATTCTCTACAAAGCGTCAATCTATGGGTGATAGTGAGAGGCGACAAGATGCGCTAATACAAGAGGCTTGCACTAAACACGGTTGGGAAATAATCGACCACTATAACGACCTAGGGCAAAGTGCCTTTAAGGGTACACACCTTGACGGTGAGTTAGGTGAGTTGATATCTAATCTTAAGAAAAGCCATTATCCAGAAGGGACAGTACTAGTTATTGCTGAAACTGACCGATTAAGTCGGTTAGACCCTAGACAAGCTCGTAAGGTAATAGGAGAGATTTTAGAGCATGTAGACATTCACATAGTTAAGTTAAACGCTACATTCTCGAACAAAGGCGAGTACGATTTCGGTGCAGATATCCAACTGATGATTGCTCTTAAATTGAGTAATGATGAATCTAAGCAGAAGAGTGAGCGTATAACCTCCACTTTTAAGAAGAAGAAGCAGGCCATAGTTAACGGTGAAGAGATGATACAGAGCCGTTATTTACCTTGGTGGATTGATGTGCAAGGTGATAAATACGTACTTAACCGTTATGCAGATATAGCTAGACGTATTATTGCTTTACGTCTACAAGGTATGGGGCAAAACACCATCACTGACACCATACGAGAAGAATTCACAGAGACACCACCAAGTATTGCTACTTTTGATACTGCTAATGTTAGGATATTTTTTACTAACATTTCTATGTACGGCTCTTACAAGATGACAAGGCCGTTTACCCTTCAAGAGAAGGAAATAAGACAAGCCCAAGGTTTACCAGTAGGACACTACAGCAGGCCGTTTACTGAGGTTGAGAATTTCTTTCCACCTTTAACCGATAAAGACACTTTTGAGCTACTGCAAAAGATATCTAGTAAGCGAGTAATCAAAGGTGGACGTACTAAACAATTCAACAATCCTCTACGTGGATTAGCGATATGCTCTAACTGTGGAAAAGCTATCAGTGTTAAATCAGTGGCAGGTAAAGGGCATGTACGTGGACTTTGTACTGTACGAGTACTAGATAGTAACCGTTGCAGTGAGCCTACCTTCAGGATGTTTGAATTCACAGACGTGCTACTACGCTCAATAGCGCACGTTAAATTTAGCGATACGGGCATAGATGAAGATGATTTACAACAGCTTCACTTATTGAGGACATCCATTGAAGAAGAGATACAAAACAGCTTAGACGCTCTAGGAAAGCTACCAAGCAACCTACAAGGGCAGATGCTGAGTAATGTAGCAACTAAGCAGGAACAACTCGATAACGTGGTAGAGAGGCTTACAGCCCTTAATTATAAGGCAAAGCTAGCCAGTGATAACACTCTCACCAACCTTGAAGGAATGGCACTGAATACAGCCAAGGCAAGAGAGGACGTTAATAATAAATTACTGTCAGTACTTACCAAGGTTGTTATTAACTCTACAAAGCGCACCTACAGCATTTATTTCAAGAATGGCGAAGTGATAAGCAAGCTATCAATGGATGGTGGTTCAATGAGTGAGCTGTACGAAGAAGTTAACAGGGTGGATGAGCCTGTAATAGACGATTTCATAAATGATTAACCAATGCTGTCTAGCCTCCTTCATAGGGGGCTTTTTTATACCTACTACATAGTGTTATACGCTTCAGACATAACAGGTATAGATATGAGTCATTGGCACTGTTACAGGTTAATACGTACTATAGCTACATCGACAAACGATACAAACTTTATTAATAACACAGGAGAAAATAATTATGAATACTACACTGAACAAAAATGTAACCGACCTAGGCGAGATGAGCATTACTATTAAGACAGATTCACTTTCTGATTTACTATGGTACATCACAGAGACCGTTATATTTAAGACGGACACTAAGCTACACATTAATTCTTTATCTGTTTGCCATGAAGAAAATAAAGCTTATTTTGATTTAGGTTATTGCGATAATAGTGCCGTGTTTATCATTTCAGATTTCTACGAGCATACCATTAAGGATATGGTTAAAGAAGCTTACGAGCAACTTTCTTACTGAGCCTTTAGAGCTGGGTATCACATTAGTAGAATAAAGGATTAACCTTTCTGCATATCCTCACTTGATAGTGGGGTTTTTTTGTATGTGCTACCCCATTACATCCCTTGATGCAACACTTTTATCTTGACTTGTCTAAGTGATTCCTACATAATACCCAACACAAGCCAAGAGGCTAACCCAAAATTACGCACCGAGGAGGTGTACCAACAACAACAATGAGGAGATAATGAAATGCCTAAAGCCAAGCGACCAACCCGCCAAGATTACCTACTGACAGCAATCAAACAGTACAACAAAGTAACAAACAAAAGCGTTTACGCAATCACAGTCGATTACGATAAAGCTAGCAAGCACATTACCTTCACTATCAACGGTGAGATGGCTAGCATTGATTACCCAAGCAATAAAGAAGCATTCGACAATAGCCGTAAACGATGGAGAATTATTAAGGCACTGTTTACTGAGGTGTTCGGTAAAGCTGAAGAGCCAACGATTGAGCCAGAAGAAGAGCCAACGATTGAGCCAGAACCAGAGCCAACCTTCGAAGAATTGCTAGAGAAGCTGAAGAAATCCCAAGCTGAGACTCAGAAGAAGTTAAACGAAGAACGAGCTAGGCTTGATGAAGAAGCGAAAAAGTATACCACTAGTGAAATGTTCGACCGTTTTCAAAACTTAACCTTTAGATTTAATCGTAAAGAGAATACGAAAATTGAAGAGCCAGAAGAAGATTTATGTGAAGTACAGGAGGCTTTAAATTTCTTCTCAATCACAGAAGAAGAGGAGGCAACTATCACATGGAAAGAAGTATGCAAACGTAAGAAGAAGTTAGCTATAAAGTACCACCCTGATAAAAATAAAGGAGATGATATTTTAATGCTAAAAGTTAACACTTACTTTGATATCTTAGAGAAAGCTTTCACTGGCACTAAGAAAGAATATCTACCTGACTTAAAGAAACCTACTACTCTTCTAGAAGCTTTCCATCTATTTGGTATAACAAAAGAGGAAGCATTATCAGGGCAGATAACACTAAAAGCGTTTCAAAAGATATACAAAAGTTATGCGGTAAGATATCACCCTGATAAATTTAATGGTAACAACACTAATATGATAGCTATCAACACGGCTAGAGATTTAATTAATAAAAAGAGGAGGAAATAAAGCCTAGCACCTCTTCAGAGCGTCCCTGTGACGCTTACCGTCATAGCTTAACCCAATTGTACCCCTATCAGATTAAACACGTCTCACGTAGTGCTATAGCACTCTGTGGGCTTACTGTACCCATAATACACAGATGAGCTACTTTGTGATTGTTCTCTCTTATCAATGGGAGTCGATAACTACCCCTATTAGCTCTCACAGCCTACCTAGATTAAACGATAGCACTATTAGGCAAGGCAATGTACCAGTAAAGCGCAACAGCCCTCCTACAGCGTCACAGGTAGCTATCTATAGCTTTATCCCTAGAAGCTCTCACAGCCTACCTAGATTAAACGATAGCACCATTAGGTAGGGCAATGTACCGCTATACCCTGCAACAGCCCTCCTACAGCGTCTCAGGTAGCTATCTGTAGCTCTATCACAATACATTTACTTGGTATTGCTAGTGTGCTCATCTTGATATAAGATAATCGACCGCACAAACAGGGCTAACTTTGACCTAGCGGTCTACAGTGTAACCCTGTCACCTCAATTGTTATAAAATGTATACAAAATGTTACAAAGCCCCTTGATAACTCCTTGATATCTTTTTAGTTAACATACCTGTAACATTTACCTTTTTAGAAAACCTAAACAGCTTACTACACATACCAATAAAACATAAAACGATACAGCCAACCTACTATACCCACCTACAACCAACCCCCACAACCAACCTATGCAGTTACCCTACTTAGTTATCCACAGGCTAAGTCATTGATACAGCTACCTTTATAATTACTTATGTTCTTATCTACTTAGTTATCCCCATAGTTGTCTAAGTGATATCTGCATAGTAACCTTTACCCCTACTATAGTGGGCATACTCTAAGGGGTTATAACTACTACACCAACTACACAGACACTGTTACAGAAATGTTACATAGATTACTACATAGCCATATTAGGAGAGTTCTAAATAGGTATCTGTATTTCATTTTTATGTAGATTTAGATGTGGGGCTGTAGGGGAGTGTTTAGCACCTAGGCGTATACAGAGAAGTATACAAGTAAGAATCTATACAGTACTTACTTATACAGCCAGATATCTATACAGTATTTCTACACAGCTACACTACACAGCTACTACAACGGTTTAACTGTATAGCGGGAGGGGGTATACAAGGAGTATAGAGGGGGTTATTAGAGGTGTTAGGTGGTAAGTGGAGTATTAGGTAGGCTTACGGTATAGAAGGGCTTACAGAGGCTTCTATAGAGGAGGGTTAAAGATGTTGTATAGATTGTTATACAATGGGGCATACTCTTCTATAACTATAGGGGTGGGTATAGATAGATACTGTATAGATGGATAGATACTGTATAGATAGATAGAGTTATCTATAATGAATATGTTTATGTGGATTACCTTCTATTCACTTACTTGGTTATAGCTAGCTAGATAGATGACTAGTATAGCTGTAGAGGGATATCTATCTTTATAGTAGTGCTATAGAGCCTATACAGTTCTCACTATCTAGTGGGGCATAATACTTCTATCTCTATAGTCCCCTGTTACAGGTAGTCATTTAGTTGATATGGTTATGCTTCTCTCTTCTATGAGGTTATGCTTTATCATCTATGTAACAGCTACACAGTATACCTACCTAATGTACCTACCCCGTATAGATTCATAGATAAAGCTGTAACCCTAGTAGGGGGTAACCAGATGAGAATCATCCCCCCATACAGATAGAACTACATAGACAGCTATACAGTAGGTGAGGTAGTTAGATTCTCTTATGTGTTTGTGTGGGTACTGTATGGTTGTAGGTATCATGTAGCTACCTAGGTTAGCTGTATGGATATCGTTATAGGTTTACGAATGGAGAGAGGAGGGATAAACCAGAGACCGACATAGTTACTTTTCCTATAGCCTCTAGAGTGGGGTCGATAGCTCTTAGTATAACGTCTTTTTCAGTATCTGTCAAATTTATTTTCATTTATTTAATATTTAATTTTATTTCCCTTCTATTTCAATTACTTATAGCACTACTTTCTAGCTAAAAATAGCTTACTTTGTAGTTATTTCGTGTCGTTTGGGCTTGGTTCTTAGTGTAACTCCTTTGGTTATTGTAGTAATTATTTCTTTATTGTAGTAAAAAGTACAACAAAAAGCTTGACGTGGATGTTAGAAAAGTGTACAATAGTATACATGGTGATAACTCAAACTAACTTTAAGGATTACAAATCATGAGTACATTTCAATTCAATACTGCATTACTAACACACGAGCATTTAGACGGCTTAAGTTTTGCAACCAAGTTTCTATATCAATACCTAGCGTCTGAAGCTTCTAAAGAACAAGCTTTCCAGAATTTAAACGGCAACCTAGATAAGAGGATAGCTACCCCTGTTAGAGTCTCTCAGAGAGACATGGAGAAGCTTCTAGGCATTTCCCTTAAGACTATCAGCAATTCTATTAAAACGCTGGAGAAGCGCAATCTAGTTCGTCTAGAAGGTACAACAAAGAACCAACTCCTTTATGTTATGCCTTTAGTATCTAAAGTGAGAGAGTACAACGATAGTAACATTCTTGTAGCTGAGACCTCTTACGATTGGGAATAACCCTTTTTATTTAACTGTAGGTTGTCTAACAGATATCTACTTACCTAACTACTAACTATAGGAGAAGAATTTTTGAATATTTCAAATAGCCTTAAACGATACACAGCCACAAGCCCTACGGGTGAAGAGAAGAAAGGTTTATACCCGTTCGACTACATACGCAAACTAGATTTACCTCACCCTCTACAGGCGTTAAGAGAGTTCTTACGTAAAGATGAGCTGTCAGTGAATGGGCATTACATGCTTGCAGAAGACACACCTAAGCGAATGGGAGTTAAACCAAACAAAGACCTACTCATTACCTTAAACCTACAACCAGAAATCTAAACAGAAGGAGAAGAATTTGAACTACCAACAAAAACATAAACTAGGAGAGCTAACCTGTAAGCCAACAAAAGATATGATTGAAAAATACAAACCTTTAGTTAAGAAGCTTAAGGCTCAGAAGAAGAAAGATTACGCTACAGCTCAAAAGGCTTTAATAGGCTACAAACAATCTGATTACGCAATGTATTAGATGCTCAGTAATACCCCCTAAATTAGCCCCCTACAGCGTCACCCTTAGCAATCTATCAAGTTAACCCCTAAGACGGCTCACAGCACGGTTATAGAGCCTCCTATACCCCCTGAGGGGCGCACAATAGCCCCGAATATCATCATCAATAAGTGAAACGCTACATAACCCCTACAAACAGGAGATAATTAAATGAATTTACATACCCCTAAGCAACATCGAAAAGCAGTAACAAGTAGAGAGAAAATACAATCCATAAAATTTCAGAGACACTTTAAATTCGATAAACGTAAAAACTATACCTGCATTGTACCTGAATCTTATGCGTTCATGAGTAAGGTTAAGCTAGAGAAGATTGACACAGATACGGTAACAGTAGCAGGACGGGAAATCAGCAAAGAACAATTCATGAAGGACTTCACTTTCGTAAAGAATATCACTGAAAATACTAAGAAGACGCTACAAAAATACAGCAACAATTAAAATGTTGCATAAATGTTAAAGAAATGTAAAATAATTGTATTCAGGGCTTTACAAGTCCGTAACAGTATGGTACAATACTAATAGTGGGAGAAGAAAGTAAAAAAGCTTCTTTCACATACTACAGCGGTATTGCACCGCATCATTTATTAAAAATGGTAGTGGAAATTCCTTGGAAGGTACTTCTACAAATCTAGCTCAATATATATCTTTGATAGTACTTAATTTATAGAGATTATCTCATCCTAGTCTCTATCATTAAGCATTATTAGTCATAAGGCTTCAAAAATAAACGGAATAACTTACTTATCATATGTTATTTCAATATTACCCTGTTTATCTTATCGGTTTAGTAGTCTTTAAGTTTTAAGGGTAATACATTTAAGTTGAATATATACCACTCCAATGGTTAGCAATAAAAAAACTAGGTTAGTTACCTAACAACGCCAGTTATTAGTAAAAGGTTTTTTCATCTCCTTATTGTTCTTACTTTACTATTTTAGAAGCGTTACTTATTCCTTTATTTAAGTTGAAATAATACAAAGTTTATCTAGCAGATTTCTTACCTCTTCTGTTAACTAGATAAGCTTTTTCTTATTTCTACTACCAACCGAGAGGGTAACCCTATGGATTACGAAAATAAATTATTCAGCCCTGTGAAAGATAAATACAGCGGTTGGAAAGAGTCACTAAAGAATAACGAATACCTGACAGAATCAGATTTAGTGGAGTACGCTCAAATCTTAGAAGTTATGGCGGCTATTTGTATAGACCATTTTGAATATGAATCTGACCTAGAAGAGCGTGAACGCTTTATTAAGATGCTTAAGAATATGAAAAAGTATTCTAGAGAGCATACTCTGAATATCTTCACAGTATTAACGGCTCATTGTTATGACTGATTCGAATACCTCGACTGTATTATCTGTAAGGATGACTTCAGAAGAAAAGAAAGCATTTCAAGCTAAAGCTAAAAAGCTAGGCATAAGTACTAAAGAGCTTTTATTTCTAGGTGAATCATTTGAAGAGCCAGAAGAAGAGATAGAGCTTTCTACTGAATTAACTCTAGAAGAGAAAGTAAATAAAATAGTATTTGCTGATAAAGCTAACTTTTCAGGCTTCGTATACGTAAAGGTGATTCCATACTTTGATAATGGACACTGCATTAACTACTCATTTTTACCTGACAACTGGCTTAATACGCTCAGTGAGTTGGGATATCAACACAAGGAAAATCAATTATGAATCAATCTCTATTAAAAGCTGTTAAATCTGCAAAATCTCCAACTGTAAGCAAGCATGTGACGGTTGAACGTAGTGATTTAGAAAAGCTAGAAGCTGTCGCTAAAGCTGAAGGTGTAGCTCTACCACGTCTTCTAAGTGCTATCGTTAAACAAGCGGTGCAATAATATGGCTTACATTACAAACATTAATAAATCAGATGTAGGCTTATATCTGCAACCTAAGCAAAAGGTTGAAGGTGACAATTTAGCTCAGCTTTTAAAAGGTATTAACAATATCAAAGCTTCAAAGCTTTCTATCAAGGCTTCACAAGATTCTATTGAAAAATCTAAAGCTGAAATTAAAGATGGTGTTGCTGATTTCGAACAAATGCTTAGAGACATAAACGCGGTAAACGGTTATGAAGATATCGAGCTAGAAGAAGAGAAAAAAGCTACCACGCTGAAAGAGCGTATGCAGAAATCTAAAGCCTCTACAGAAGCTAGAAAAAAAGCTTTCCAAGAAAGATTAAAATAATTTATCCCCCTTCTAAATTGGTCATCTCTCTAGGGGGTGGCCTTTTTTTATTATCTGAAAAACAAAAATAGGAGACAAAAAAATGACTCATTACGATTTAACTACCCCGCTAAAAGAATTTAATATCCCTTATACAAAAGCAACTATTACACAATCCGAACGTGAAAATTTATTACGCTGGTATCAACTCTACAGGAGAACAAACAATTTCGCCCCTGTGAAGTTATTCTTAGAAAAGCTGGGTATCCAGTATAACACAGCCCCTGTGCATGTTGAGAGCCTTATTATGGGCGGTAGAGGCTTTACGAATGAAGATTAATTTACAGAGCTATGAAGCTCTAGCTCATTATACTGACTTAGATAAAAGACCAATAAGAATTAAGTCATACATCGAGACGATTATTATAGACGCATTGCTAAACAAGCCTACTAAGATTTTAGGTAAACAGGCTTCACCAAAAATTAACGGTAAATCTGAAGATATCATTCTCACCAATACAGTGATAAATATTATAAAGCAACGTATTAAAGACGAAGGATTATCGCTTACTGTGAATGACGCGGTTGATAAGTTACTACACAATGCAGTGTCGCACCAATATAGCGATAAGTATTTAAAGAAAATGCTAGGAATGGCACACAAATACCAACAAGTACTAGATGGTAATAAATGATGAACCAGAAGCAGAAGCTAGAAAATAAATTACAAGAATTAGAAAACGCTATCAGTGACGCTTTAACAATGAAGCGTTTATCTGAAGCATTCGTATTAATGAATCTACGAAATGACGTAGAAGAAGAATTACAAGGATTATAAGAATATGATTAACGAAGTATTAGCAAAACAAAAAACAGAAGAAATTACAGCTCTATTAAAAGCTAACCATGAAACCACAAAGCAATTCTTAGAGATTATGGCTACCCCTAAAGACGCTTTCCTATTTGGATTGTTTACAGAATTGGTTATTGAATTACCAGAAGGCCACCAAGAAGTATTACTAGAGCGTTTCTGCCAGATGCTTATTCAACCAGAAAGCTTAGACGAAGAGCTAGCACTCTGTGCTCAAAAGTTTTGGATAGTATTAGAGAAGTTATTCGAGCACGACACAATCACATGCTTACTTATGCAAGGTACTTTTCAGAAGTGCTACCAAGAACGTTTTATATCTAAGCCAGAATACAGATTTCTATAAGGGGTAAGTTATGAGTACAGATAATTACATTCAAAATGGTGTAACCATAGGAATTGGCATAGACGCTGATTCGTGGAATAAATTTGTAAATAAGGATGTGCCGAGAGACGCTGATAAAGTTGAACGTCACGTAAAAGGTATGGAGAAAGGTGTAAACAGCTCTTTCTCTAACATGGCAAAGAGTGCTCTAAAAGTAAGTATAGCCTTAACTGCTATCGCTCAGACAGCGAGTACTGTCTTCAATGAAGGCAACAACTATTTAGCCATGCAGAAATCTATGGCGATGGTGTCAGATTCCACAGCACAACTAAATTCGAGGTTGGCATTTACCCGTGACCTAGCAAACCAAACAGGGGCTAACCTTGCCTCGCTTGGTAAAGACTACGCTAACTTTGTAGCCTCTAACCCTGATGCAGGCGGTATGAGTGAAGAGCAAATGCAAATGGGCTATGGCGCTGTCGTAAGACGCTCTTCTGCTATGGGCGCGACCCAAGACGATATTAAAGGGGTAACCCGTGCCATTACACAGATGTTATCGAAAGGCAAAATCTCAGCAGAAGAATTACGTGGTCAGTTAGGCGAAAGAATGTCAGGCGCAACCAAGCTCTTTGCAGAGGGGTTGGGAGTTACAACACAACAGCTTAACACTATGTTAGAGAAAGGTGAGCTAATTTCTGCTAGTGCCTTACCTAAATTCTTTGAACGAGTTGCTAAAGCTAACGGCAATATGTCAGACGCTTTTGATAATAGTCGAGTATCTCTAGGCAAGCTAAAGAATACAATCACTGAAGAAAGCGGCCAATTTATGGGCGCAGGTGGCGATGAAATGTTTCAGGGCTTCATTGAAGGAACTAACAAGCTCATCGCTAGTGTTGGAGGTTTAGCTCAACAGTTAGCCCCCGTTTTCAACACTATAGGCCGCATTTTCTATGCTGTAGTAACCACCATGAGCGACGGTATCACAGAGATAACTTTGAAGATAATCGAGTTCAAGGCTTTGCTTATGGGTTGGGGCTTTTTTGACGGTGACGGAGTAAAAGATTTCAATGAGCAATTATCGATTACTGAGAAGATTTTCGGGGTAATCCTTGGGCATTTAACAGCAATGAAAGTGCTATCTACAGTAAAAGCTCTTCGTGAGATGCTAGGAGTAGGTAAAGGTGGCAAGCCTTCTTCAGGTGGTAAGACTCCTACCAAGGGAGTGGGAAAAGCTATAAGTAAAGGTACGGTAAAGCTAGGTGTCAGAGCGTTGCCTGTATTGGGTGGATTGCTGACAGCAATTGATTTAATCAGTGAGTTACCTGAGCGGGAACATACGAAACTGCATCAAACTAACCCTTCTGCAAACAATAGCATATTCCAACCCGCACCATTTGCCGCAAAAGATTCAGGCAGATACAACATTGATTTCAACCCTACGCTTATAATACACGAAAATGGTTTTACAGAATTAGACGAGGAATAAACATTATGAATGATAACCTTGGCAAGATGCTAGCTCAAAAGCTAGTTACAACGTTGCTATACGACAAGATGAATTTGTCAGATAAGAATCCATACCTAGTAATTAAATCTGTCGGTAAGTACGGCAACAAGCCTCAGAAGCAAGACAGTAAGCAAACCGATGAAGAGCTAGTAAATGGTCATCTCGCATGGGTAGATAATTACTTTGAAATTGAAGAAGAGGTACTCAAAAACCTAGTAGAAACACGTGTAGAATTTGATACCGTTACAGGCTACCAAGTACAATACTCAGGCTCTTTAACTGAGCATAGAATGTTTAATGGTGACACTGTCGCTGATGGTTTCAAAAAGAGTAACGTTGAATACCAACTCACCGCTAAAGTGTCAAATACGGCTAGAATGAGTACTCATAACGTGAGTGTCACGGCTGACCTCCTAAAAGAGGCTTGGAATATGGGATTACCTGTATACCTGCATTTACCAGACATTTCAGCGGTAAGCGGTCAAGCTAGCGCGAGTACCTATACTCCAAATGAGAACGGTTATATTTATGGAATTATCACTAATCTGAGCTTTGACCGAAATACCGATATTCAAGACGGCCTTAACATAACTATGAGTATTGTCACCCCTACTTTTTCACAATCATTAGAGGCTTCAAGCTATGAAAATCATTCTAGTGAAGTAGAAGACATAGCAAGTGACAAAGAAAGTGGTTCAGCAAGAATTGAAGGCACTAGCTTATGTAGCCAATGGGTAAGAGAATCATTTAATTTGTTTAGTAAAGATAACTATAAAGATGGTGATTTGAGAAGCCCTGAACAAGTAGAAGATACTCTAAAATCTATGAAAGGTAATGGCGCTAGTGACTGTGACATAGATGGGTTAATGGCTATCTATCGAGATGAGCATAGCAAATTCACCCAAGGCTTGAAGTAATAATTTAAAGGTTGTCTAAAGGTGACTCCTCCAATTGCGAATGTGCGCTCAATAGATTGGATTCTCTTCGGTGCATTGGACAATCTATTACCTATATCCGTATTTTGACAGTGAATACTATGTTGTAGCAAAGCTTATATCAGTGCCTTACAACAATCCAATATATGGTGAAACGCTTTAGATAATACGCCGGGTTATTATTCTGCATTTAATTTTAAACTTAGTGATAAATACTGCAATTATGCGGTTTTTTATGCATAAAGGTTCATCGTAAAGGGGTAAATAATATCAAATCACTTGAATTTGATGACTATAACTATTAATTTAGCCCGCATATTAAATGGATATACGAGTGAATCATGACTACAGAAAGCAATAAAGGCCAACCTTGGACTCAACCTATGCCTCAACAGCAGTTTGAATTTATGTCAAAGGTTGTAGCTGCACCATCGCCAATTGGCTTTGAAGCCGCTATGAGCTACGGTGTGATAAAGCCTGAGGTTGAATCTTTTATGCCACAAGATTGGGCTATTCATCAATTTAAAGGCACTGCGAGTATCGTATTTGATTCTCATCCAGGACGTGACGATCTAACTAGCGTTATGATCGTAGGTCACGCGGATAAAATTCGCATGCAAGTACGTAAAATTGATAACGATGGTAAGGTTTGGATCAACACTGACTCTTTCCTACCTACAACGCTTATCGGCCATGAAGTGCAGGTTTTCTGCCAAGACCCTGAAAATAAAGGCGCGTACAAATCAATTAAAGGCGGTACCGTAGAGGCTCTTGGTGCAATTCACTTCTCTACCCCAGGTCAGCGTTCAGGTGAGCAAGGCATTAAGCCAACTTCTATCTACCTTGAACTGCAGATGCATGGCGAAGACCGTAAGGCACAAGTAGAAGCACTTGGTCTACGTGTAGGCGACCCTATCTTGCTTGATCGCCCAATCAAACGTGGTGTGGCAGCTGACACCTTCTATGGTGCATATCTTGATAACGGCTTAGGTTGTTTCTCTGCGGTTGAAATTGCACGTACTCTGGCGAAAGAAGGCTTAGATAATGTACGTGTTCTTTATACTATCGCAACGCATGAAGAGATTGGTCGTTTTGGCTCAACTCAAGTTGTGGGTGAGCTTAAGCCTGATGTACTGATTGCAACGGATGTGAATCATGATTATGAAGCGGCTCCAGGTATTGGTGCACGTAACATGAACCCTCTTGCAATGGGCGCAGGCTTTACTATTGGCCGTGGTTCAGTTGCATCTGAGTATCTTGTACAAACATTAGAAAATGTATGTCGCGAAAAAGATATCCCTTATCAATTAGACTTCTCTGGTCGTGATATGGGTACCGATGGTATGGCAGGTGCTCTTGCAGCTGTAGATTGCGCGGCAATTACGATTGGTTATCCTATCCGTAATATGCACACTTCTTCTGAGTCTGCTCATACGGGTGACCTATTAGCCTCGATTGAAGCGATCACTGCGTTACTTCGTCATTTCAACACTATGAATGACGGAACAGGCATCTGTCGTGATGACCTGAAAAATAGCCACATCCGCTTAGACAACCTATAATTATTTAGGTTTATGCTATCTAGGGTGCTCAGTGAGCACCCTTTTTTTTGTCCGCTAGATATTTTTGACGGCATGGGGACAAAGAAAAAGCGCATCAATTTACTGACGCGCCTTTAAGAAGAGAGTAGTTGGTTAAAGGTCATGTTCTTGAAAGCGTCCTTCTATTGCGTATGGGTCGTCTTCAAATACGTGATTTGCCTTTCCTCTTAGGGTTTCGAGCTGCTGCTCGAGTTGGTTCATGCACTCAAAGTCTCCTTCCGAGCAGGCGATATAGATTTGCTGCTCCAGATCTTCAATTTTATCTCGTACGGTTATCATAACGGATTTCCTCCTCCACTCGATTTATCTTAGTTTACGAGTGGTTTCGGTAATGGGTTCAACTTATCAAAACTATTCCATATTGACCATCAGTCCGACTCCATGGACAACCGCCTAGGTTTTTGTCTAGGCTTAATTGAATTATAGATGATTGCCGATAAGGTAAAGATATGATGGCTATTTGTTAGGGGTATAACGGGCTAAGTTTTTGACTTAGTTAATAAAGAAATTTGTCTAAATATGCCAAATTTGGGTTAAAAAAGGAGCTGGAATGGATAAAATGGAGGTACTGGGCATTGACCATATAGTGCTGCGGACCAGTAATCTTGAGGCGATGTTGCTGTTTTATGCGGGGATATTAAGCTGTAAGCTTGAAAGGGAACTTCCACAACAAGGCTTAACCCAACTTAGAGCAGGCAATGCGCTTATTGACTTGGTAGTAGTTGATAGCCCCTTGGGTATGATGGGGGGTAAACCGCCACAGCAAAATGGGCGCAATCTAGACCATTTTTGTTTGCAAATAAACGCCTGTGAGCCGCAAGCATTGATTTTATTCTTACAAGAACGTGGGGTTGAAGTGTTGCCGGATGCAATTCGCTATGGTGCTTCGGGTTTTAGCTGGTCAATATACGTTCACGATCCTGAAAACAACGTGCTGGAGTTGAAACCAAGGCACTAGTCATATCTATTTACATAAAACTATCCTAACTTGCGCTTAGCCTACCGCAACTTCACTCATTGCTGACAATCACCTTGCCTAGAATCGCGACACTCTTTGGTTGTGATTTTCTATTAATTTAAAGAGTTTTCCTATGGAGTTTACTGAGAAAGATCGTGGCGCTTTATACAATACTTGGATGTCTCAAAAGGCGAAAATGAGACTTACACAGATGGAAGTTGCTCGCAAGCTGGGTGTTAGTCAAGCTGAATTCGGTGAGCTTCTTCGTGGTAAAGCAACCCTCACATATCCTTTTGTTACCCGCTTTTGTGAGATGTTGAAGATTGACCCAGCCTATGTACTGCCTGCTTTTCGTTCGAATGTAGTGATTGAAAATAGTCGCGTGACCCTGTGCTCTCGAATGACGGTCGATGGTGATATTCGCAACGTCTATGTAGAAGGTAATCAGGTAATAGTGGAATACGAACACCGCATTAATTAGGCCGTTGTAAGTTGGCTTTAAACGAGTTTTTGGGTACAGTCGCGTTAACATAAACGCAATCGTGTACCCAATATGAATCTAATCAACAAATTAAAGCAAGAATGGTTTTTGGTCGGTATGGTCGCGGCGATGGCCTTGGCGATAGTGACTCCCGATTGGGGGAAATCAGAAGGAATACTGCACTTAGACACGATTACTGTGTTTGGTATTGCGCTGGTGTTCTTTTTACATGGCCTTGGTTTATCACCAAAAGCGATTGTTGAGGGGGTGTCCAACTGGAAGTTGCACCTGTTTGTGCAATGCGCCACCTTTGTGGTTTATCCCATGTTGTGGGTTATATTCGGACATGGCTTTTTAAGCTTTATGCCGGCAGCTCTCGCATTTGGATTTTGCTATCTTTTCGTGCTGCCTAGTACTATCTCATCTTCTGTTGCAATGACCGCTATCGGTAAGGGAAACCTACCCGGCGCGATATTTAATGCTTCATTGTCAAGTATCATTGGCGTTGTTATTACCCCCTTACTGGTTCAGTTTTTTATGGGAATGGAGGGGGCAGAGCTAAACCTTGTTGAATCCGTACTTTCTATTGCCAAGATGTTGTTACTACCAATGGTTTTAGGTCAGTTAATGCGACCGTTATTGTTTGAGTGGGCACAGCGCCATAAGGCTGTGGTAGGTAAGCTCGATAAGTATGTGATCTTGCTGATTGTTTATAGCGCTTTTTGTGACTCCATTGAACATGGGATCTGGCGCGATTTTTCTACGTCGTTGCTGATTACTTCAACTCTAATCTGCTTCATTGTATTACTCGTTATGGTGCATGGCATTCAGTGGGGTGCGCGTCGGGTTGGGTTTAATCACCAAGATGAGGTGGCGGCGGTTTTTTGTGGCACTAAGAAAACCTTAGCCGCAGGTATTCCCATGGCCAAGGTTATCTTTGATCACAACCCAAATCTGGGCATGATTTTGCTGCCGATTATGCTCTACCATCCGATACAGATCTTTTACTGTGCCGTTTTGGCAAATCGCTACGCTAAGGTCGAGTTACCGTCTGCAACAAGCCCTAATCATTAGGCCGCTGATAAAACTACTGGTCGCTGTGATTGAGGGTGGGGCAGTACCTGTGTTTTCCACTGGTATACTTGCTCAAGAATCTCAGGGGTAAGCACCTCCCATGGGGTACCATCAGCGGCGATATTGCCCTTATTTAATACCACGATGCGGTCTGCATATTGCGCGGCAAGGTTTAAGTCGTGTAATACCGCGACTACGCATGCTCCAGATTCCGCTTGTGCTTTAGCTAATTGAATGGTGTTGTGCTGGTGACTTAGGTCTAGTGCAGAGGTCGGTTCGTCCAAAAACAGTATCTTGCTGTGTTCAATGGCACTGAGCTGAGTGAGTACCCGAGCAAAGTGCACGCGCTGCTTCTCACCGCCTGATAGTGTAGGGTAGAGCCGCTGTGCAAGGTGAGAGATCCCTGTTTGGCACATCTTGTCTTTGGCCACGCGGGTGATCTCTTTTTGGCCACCATTTAAGGTGAGACCACCCAATTCGACCACCTCTTGCGCGGTAAAATTAAAGGTGAGCGAGCTAGATTGAGGCAACACACCAAATTGCCTTGCGAGCAGCTTTTTATCCCATTCTTGGCTTGGTTTGCCGAATAAATAGTGTTGCCCTTCGTAGGGTATCTCATTACTAAGGGTCTTAAGCAACGTGCTTTTCCCGGTTCCGTTGGGACCGAGTAATACCGTAAACTCCCCGGAGTTAAATTGGATATTGACCTTATCTAGGATAACTTTAGAGCCAATCTTAACCGAGATATCAGTGCATCGAACAAGTGGTGCATTCATTAGATTCGCCCCTTTTGAGAAATGAGTAGCCATAAGAAGAAAGGTGCGCCCAATACTGCGGTAATAATGCCGACGGGTATCTCTAATGGTGCTACCAGAACGCGCGACAACATATCTGAGACAAGTAGCAATAGCGCACCTAATACCGTTGCGAGCGGGATCAACACCTTGTGATTTGGACCGGCTATCATTCTCCCTAAGTGGGGCACGATAAGCCCGATAAAGCCAATCATACCGGCAAGAGATACGGTGACCCCTACACCAGCTGCGGTAAGAAGGATCAGGCGACGTTTAAGTCTTTGCACATTAATTCCAAGGTGGCTGGCTTCGGCTTCTCCCAATAACAGTGCGTTGAGGTTTGCCGCATCGCGATAAAAAAGCACACCCAGAATAGCTAATACGATAGAACCAAATAACACACTGGAAAAATTAGCCCCAGCCAAAGAGCCCATGGTCCAGAGCGAGAGGTCGCGCAGTGCTTGATCGTCGGCGTAGTAATTGAGTAGTCCCAACATTGCGCCCGATAAGGCCCCAATGGCGACCCCAGCCAACAGCATCATGGTCACTGAAGTCCCAGATGGTGAGGTGCCGAGTTGATAGACAAGCAAGGTGGTAATCGCGCCGCCAAGAAATGAGAACATAGGCACAGTGCCGAACATCAGCAGTTGTGGGTAGCTCTGCGCCAGGGAGCCAAATACCACAATAGCAAGCGCTGCGCCAAGGGCGGCGCCAGCAGAAACGCCTATAATCCCAGGGTCAGCCAATGGGTTGCGGAATAAGCCTTGCATCACGGTACCGCATATTGCCAATATGCCGCCAATCGCGATGGCGAGTAGGGTTCTTGGCAAACGAACCTGCTGCACTATCATATTGATATGAGCGGGCAGTTCCGAATTATTCACCCATGGCATGAGCGCACTAAGGCTTTGCTTAAAGCTGATATCCATAGGGCCAACGCTGATGGATAGAATACTCGCCATATAAACAATAGCTAACGATCCTGCCATTAAAACTGGGGTTGGCAGTTTGAGTGAAGCGGCAAAATTCATGGTTAGTTACGCTCAAATTGTTGATGAAGGGATTCACTGAGCTCAATACTTTCAATCCCAAAGCCGCCGATTATGGCGCTACTTGGGATCGGGATAATTCGCGCTTGTGTTGCCGCAGGGGTTGCAGCAAGCAATGGAAACTTGTTGATTATACCTTGCGCTCCCCCGAGTTCATCCCATGCGCGTTGGCTCACTAATAGGTAATCGGGCTGGATACCCACGATAGCTTCTAGTGACATAGACTTATAAGAGCTAAACTCTTTGTTGGCGGGGTTTTGCCCGCCTGCAAGACGTATAATTTTGTCAATCGTAGTTTGGGAGCCGGCAATGGTCGCGGGGCGTCCTTCGCTCAACATAGCAAACATTGCTTTAGGCTGCGCGTCTAAACTCTGATGCTCAAGGGTCTCTATCTTGGCATGCAAATCGTGTTTAAGCTGGGTTGCCTTGTTTTGGGTATGGGTGATCTGAGCAATAGTATCAATTCGAGCGATAAGATCTTGCTCGCTATCACCTGACGGTACCGTGATGACTTTAATGCCTGCTGACTTTAATAGCTCAAGAGTTGAATCAGGCCCCATTTCATGTGACCCAATCAAATGAGTCGGGTTTTGCGCCATAAGTCCTTCAGCAGACAGTTGGCGATGATAACCCACTTGAGGGAGCGTGTGTTGAGGGTCAAAATTGCGGCTGGTCACATCGATGGCAACCAATTGCTCTTTGGCATCTAAGGCATACATAAGCTCGGTAATGCTCGAACCGACACTAATGATTCGGTTTTCAGCATTTGCATTGCAAGCTACGGCAGTGATTAGGAGTAACAGCAGTCGTTTCATTATTTTTTCTCTTCCATAACGATATTGGTTGCGGAGATATTGTGGTTTTGAAGCCATGCCAGAACCTTTAGCATGGACTCAACATCGGCAGATTTATCTGGGGATATGATTAGGTTGCGCTTAGGCTGAGAGTGAACCTGAAGGTTAAGAGCCTGAGTGAAGGTTTCCCAATCTTGGTACGGTTTACCATCAATAGCCCATTTGGGCTCGCTAGCAAGTATGTTTACGGTGATGGCAGACTTGTCCTGTGAGCTCAACACCTGACTATCGTCAGTTTGAGGGATCGTCACATCCATGGTCTTGATGCTGATATTGGCTGTAAGTAGCAAAAACACCATCACAATAAAGATAATATCCAGTAGCGGTGTTAGATCCGGCTTGAACTCTTCATCAAACAGTGTTGATTGGGACTTGATCATGCTGGGACCTCGTCACAAGACTTGGCGTTTTCAGGGCACTCAATAGAGATCCCTTCTATATGTAGGTTGCTGTGATTAAGGGTATATTCGATTTTTGCCAGCGTTTTTTCTACCCACATACCCAGCAGTTGCGCACCAGTAATGGCTGGCAATGCAATGATTAATCCGGCGGCAGTGGTCGACATTGCCAGCCCAAGTCCATCGGCAAGTACAGCGGGTGTAATGGAACCTGAGGTCAATGCCAACCCTTTGAACATATCAATCAGCCCCAATACGGTGCCTAGCAGCCCAATCAACGGACTGATAACACCAATGATTGATAGAATTCGAATCCCCGATTTGTATTGTTGACGCTTTTTAAACAGCCAGATACTGACCGCTTCTTCGCGCAGAGCTTTATTGAAGCTTCTATGTCCTAATAACATCCGCATGGCTTGAAAAATTAGCGCTTTTCCTTGTAGGTCATTCTCTATAAAACGCTCAACCTGTGACGAACATGAGAAATTGATGTGATGAACCTTAGATAGGATTTGAGTTGTGTAGGTACGGCCATTTATCAGCATGTACACGGTGCGCTCGATAATAAGCATCAAGGTCAATGCCGACATTAGAGTTAATGGAATAGTCATCATTCCTAATTGGCTATAGAGTACGGTTAGGGTTTGCATAGTTTACTCATTACTTAAGTTTGAAATTAATTGGGACTTGCACTCGATAAGCAATATGCTGTCCATCTTCACTGCGGCGTTGGAATTGCCACTGGGCGATCGCCTTTAGTGCCGCCTTGTCTAATATTTTGTGTCCCGAGGATTGAACAATTTGTTGTTTAGTCTGCTTGCCCAACGGGTTGATCCAAACCTCTACTAGGGTTTTGCCATGCCACCCCTTTTTTTGCGCCAGCCTCGGATACCCAACCGGAGTAGGCTTTGCTGAAAAGCTCGGTTTTTTCACCAATTTCGGCAGGCTCGTACTTGCCGTATTAGTTATGGGCTCTGTTTTTGGTGCCAGTGTTTTCTCTGGGCTTGGCTTTTCAATCTTCGGTTTTGGTGTGGCTACTTTTTTAGGCTTAACTGGCTCAGCTTTATTTACAGGTGGCGGTTTTGCTGCCTTTACTGGTTTCGGTTTCGGTTTCGGTTTCGGTTTCGGTTTCGGTTTCGGGGCATGCTCAATCTTTTTAGCTGGTGCGATTTTTTTCTCAACGGGCGTTTTGGCCTCAATTTCAGGCTCTGCTGATTGTACTGCAGAGATAAATTGCATGCTCATTGCTTGACCTGACGTATCGCTCGCCATCTTAATTTCTGGTGCCGGTTTAGAATATGCCAGTGCAACTATATGAATTAAAAGTGAAATTCCGCCTGCGACTAAATATCTGTAGTGCTTCACTAGTGACCCACATGTTTAGAAAATATAAAGAATAATCCGCATTATCCATCCAATCGAAATGAAATCAATTCTCATTATCGTTTTTATTTAGATCTGGGATCTCGTTCACAATGCGCTATAAATGAGATTCATTCGCATTAAAATATGAGTAACAATGTAATCAATTCGCAACATCAATAGATTTTGAAGTCGTTATTATGAACCTTGAATTGAACAATACTGATATCACAGGAAAGCATACTCCTGACCCTTTACGCTTCGCTTTTGACAAGAAAAAGGGCCCCCATGCTGGTGGTATGTCTAAGCCAGTATCTGCCGCAGAAGCTCAATTGAAACTGCAACAAGCTTTGGCAAATGGTGGGGAGAAGGGAGCTCGGTGCCTCTATATTCACATCCCCTTTTGTCGAGTGCGCTGCACCTATTGCAACTTTTTTCAGTACGCATCAAGCCAGAAGCTCATTGACCAATATTTCGAGGCATTAAAGCAAGAATTACGTTGGAAGGCGGAAATGACATGGACTCAGGCATTTCCATTTCAAGCTGTTTATATCGGCGGCGGAACACCTACCGATCTCAGTGCGGCTCAAATTAAAGAACTTGGCCAGCTAATCCGACGACATTTCCCGTTAACGCCAGATTGCGAAATCACTCTAGAAGGGCGTATTAATCGTTTTGATGACCAGAAATTTGAGTCTGCTCTAGAAGGCGGTATCAATCGCTTTTCATTTGGAGTACAGAGCTTTGATAGTAAGGTGCGTCGCAGTGCCAAGCGTTTGAATGATGGTGATGAAGTCCTGTCGCGATTACAGCATTTTGTAAGCTACGACAGTGCTCCTATCGTTATTGACCTTTTGTACGGACTGCCATATCAGACCCTTGATATTTGGCAGAAAGACTTAGCACTCTACTTAGAAAGCGGAGCACATGGTGTTGACCTCTATCAGTTAATAGAGATGCAAAACCTGCCTATGGGACGATTGGTCGAGCAGGGCAAGCTACCACAGCCTGCAAATACACAAACTAAAGCCAGCATGTATCAGATGGGTGTTGAGTTTATGGCTAAGCATCATCAGCGCCGTCTTAGTGTGAACCATTGGAGTTGTGATAACCGTGAGCGCTCAATTTATAACAGCTTGGCGAAGACTTCAGCTCAGGTAATGCCATTGGGCGCGGGTGCTGGGGGCAATATTAACGGTGTTAGCTCTATGCAGTACCGTGATATGGACCAATATATAGAAGCGGTGAATAGTAAACAATTTGCTGCGGGAATGGCGTTTATTAGCGCTGAGAACGCAGGTCTGACTAATACCATTAAGGCCGCTTTTGACCGTGGCGTATTGAGTGACCGAGTATTACCTAACGGACTATTTAATGCGCTAATGCCTCTATTTGAAATATGGCAACGTCATGGTTTAGTTGACGTTAATCATGGCTATCTTTCTTTGACCCTCGCGGGACAATTCTGGTCAGTGACACTGGCGCAAAATCTTATTCAAGTTATCTCTAACAACCCAAATACAATCATTAAAGCTGCGTAATCTTAAGGACAAACATGTACACATCTCAAACCAAACAACAGGTACTAGAAGCTGTCGCAACCATGATGGAAAAAGACGACTCTGCACCGATATCGCAAATGGCGATAGAGTCAAACCTTACAGAAGGTGAGATAACCTTCGTCCTGCCTTCCACTATGGTAACAGCGATTGCGGGTGAGCAGGCACAAGCCATTCTAGAAGACCTGCCACAATGGGGTAAAGTCACCACTATCGTCAACTCATTTGGTTCAATCTTTGAATACAAAGCGCCTTTTCCAAAGGGTAAGGTTGCACACGGCTATTACAATTTGATGGGGCGGGAGGGTGAGTTACATGGTCACCTTAAGTTAGATCTGATCAAGCATATTGCAATAGTGTCTAAGCCTTTTCATAAAATGGAAAGCCACTATATTGGCTTTTATGATGAATCTGGAGAGTGTGTTTTTAAGGTATATCTAGGCCGCGATAAGAAGCGTCAACTGTTCCCGGAACAATTAGACAAACTCAGTAAATTAAAAATGGAATTTGCATAATGAACACTCAAAATAGGGATAGCCAAGACCGCACACAGATAAAGCAGCAGCGCCTTCAAGGGCGTTTAGGCCCTGAGGTTCAAGAATTTCGGGATGCGTGCCAAAGCCTTCAATTGGCCACAATTACTCAAGATGGACTACCACACGTTAGTTACACCCCTTTTGCTTTTGATAAGGCAGGTTACTACATCTTGGTCAGTGATTTGGCGGTGCATGGTCAAAACCTAAAACAGAATAAGAATGTGTCGATAATGATGGTTCAAGACGAGTCTCAGGCGAAGAGTATCCATGCTCGTAAGCGTTTGACCTTCGATACCACGGCTGAGCATATCGACAAACAATCTGAGTTGGGTAAAGCGGGCGTTGAAGCGCTATTTGAACGCTTTGGTGATATGGCTCATAACCTTGCACAGCTAGGGGATTTCCATCTCTATAAGCTTACCCCAAGCAATGGACGTTACGTGAAGGGATTTGGTAAAGCGTTTAACGTTTCAGGAAATGACCTAGTTGATTTCCTACACCTAGATGAAGGTCATGTTAACCAAGAGAAACAGCGTATCTCAGAACTAAGCGCCGAGTAAAAAATTCTCAACCTCGTTTTATCGAGGACCATAAATATAAAAATAGAGTCATGCTGACGGGCATTATCTGGCCGGTAGGCAGGGTTTTTACAACCTTTAAAAACAAATTTTAGGTCAAATCATGTATAACAAAACAGCCCTAGCACTTGCTATTGGTACAATATGCGCATCCACAGCGGTATTTGCCGAACAAACCTATACCTTTGATGAAGTAGTGGTTTCTGCTACTCGCACGCAACAAAACAAGAGCGATGTTTCCTCGTCGGTTGAAACGGTAAATCGTGACGACCTCGACGCGCAAATGAACAGCAGCCTAAAAGATACCTTAAACTACACTCCAGGTGTTCAAGTTCAAGGCAGTGGTCGCTTTGGTGTCTCTGGATTTAATATCCGTGGTATGGAAGATAGCCGAGTTAAGGTTATGGTGGATGGGGTTCAGCAGCCTGTACCGTACAACCCTGGCGCAACCCAGCAACGTAAGTATTCAAATACCATTGAAACGGATACCTTGGCAGGTATTGAGGTAAACAAAGGTGCATCTTCTAGCTTGTATGGCTCGGATGCGTTGGGTGGTGTGGTATTAATGCGCACCAAGAATCCTGAAGATGTATTAATTACTGATGGTGATGAGCACCGTTTTGGGATTAAATCAGCGTATTCTTCAGTGAATAGTGAGTTTAAAAATACCGCGACTTGGGCGATGCGTAGTGGTAAATGGGAAACCATTACCATGTTTACTTACGCTGACGGAGAAGAGTACCAAACTCATGGCGATGGTGCCGATATTCTAGGACCAGACCGCGGTGCGGCTGATCCTGCTGACACTAAGCTCTACAATGGTTTAGCTAAGGTGTTTTATCAGGCCAACGACAATCATCGCGTCGGTGTGACCTTTGAATACTTTGATTATCAATATGATTCTTTCTTAGCCTCAGAAGAGGGCTATGAGATCATGCCAGGCTTTGCCTATACAGATTCGTCTATTGAGGACCATAACAAGCGTATGCGGGTTGGGTTTGAGCATGAATGGGCGATGAATAGCCTAATGGCAGATAATTTTGCGTGGAAGGTCTCTTACCAGACAACCGAAAGCGAGTCGAATAACTACGACACCACCAACTGGTTCCCTATCTATACAGACCGCAAGCGTAATCGCCAACGAATTGCTCAAGACGACTCATATCAATTGGATATGCAGTTTACTAAGTTATTAATGGCTGAAAATCACTATCATGAGCTTACCTATGGTGCGAGCTATTTGTACAACGATTTCGCGCTTGAAAACACCGATCACTTTATTCAAAGTGGCACAGGTGCGCCACCAAGTTCGGCGCCCGGCAGTACTGGATTGCCCAACGCCAAGGTACAGCAATGGGGTGTGTTTGCCCAAGACCAAGTATTCTTAATGGATGAGAAACTGATACTTTCAGCTGGTATTCGTTATGACTCTTTCTCAACCGATCCTGAAACTACCGATGGCTATGATGTTAAACATGAGAGCAACGACAACGATGCCTTTACTGGTCGTATTGGCGCGGTTTACCACGTCGCAGATTGGTTTAGTCCATACGCTCAAATCAGCCAAGGCTTTAAGGCTCCAACGGTATATGACTTGTATTATGTCTACGATACTGGCGCCATCTTCTATGGCAACCCAGATCTAGACGCAGAAAAGAGCCTATCATATGAGGTCGGTTTCCGTGGTAAGGGAAGCATCTATCAGTATGAAGTAAGTACTTTCTACAATGAGTATGACGACTTTATCACCAGTCAAGTGGTTGGTCAGTCAGGTCAGCAAGATGTGATCACTATGGTTAACATCGATGAGGCTAAGATCTACGGGGCTGAGGCATCAGGCACTGTATTAGGCCCAATGGGTACTTACACTAAACTGAGCATCGCGTATGCCTATGGCGAGGATGTAAAAACAGGACGTGAACTGGACTCTGTAGCACCTCTTTCTGGAGTAATTGGGCTAGGTTATGACAACCAAGATCAAACCCTAGGTGCGCTGGTGAACTACACTATGGTAGCAAGCAAAGACAAGTGGACCGAAGTAGACAACATTGATGCACCATCGTATAGCCTGCTTGATATTACTGCTTATTACCGCCCAGTACAGGATCTGACTCTGCGTGCGGGTCTGTTCAACGCACTAGATGAGAAATACTGGTTGTTTGAAGACCTAAGTGGTAAGGACGATAGAACTGATTTTGATACGCAAGCGGGTCGTAACTGGGGAGTAAGTGCGGAATACTTCTTCTAAAATAACGACTAAGGTCTGTTGGCCTTATTAAGCTTCATTTTAGGGTCAGAGTCGCAAATATTGCCTCTGACCCTTTCGATTTTTTCATATACGCTAGCAAGAAACGAAAGGAATGTGCGTGCCTATCAATACCACCCCTAACCAGATGCCACGACTCAATAAGCAGTGGTTGTATCAACAAGCCATGCGTCATAAAAAAAAGCTGCTTATAGCAAATGTGGTGGCTTTCTTTGCGACCCTCATCAGTGTGCCAATTCCATTATTGTTGCCTTTAATGGTAGACGAGGTGTTACTCGATAAGCCCGCTGGTGGCATTGATATGTTGCATCGCTTATTGCCAAGCTCTTTGCACACTCCTACTGCATATATTGTGACTGTACTGATTGCCATTATCTTGATGCGTATTGGTAGCCAGGCATTAAACATTGTTCAAACGCGCCAGTTTACCCTGATATCGAAACAGCTTACCTGTTATCTACGGCAATGGATTTTGGACAAACTCGGCCGAGTCTCGATGCAGCAATATGAAGAGAAAGGCAGTGGCGGGCTCACCTCACATTTGGTGACTGATATAGAAACCATAGATAAGTTCATTGGCACTACCCTTAGCCGTTTTGTGATAAGTATCCTAAGCGTTATTGGTATTGGGGCTATTTTATTATGGTTAAATTGGCAACTGGGTTTATTTATTATCTTGATGAATCCGGTTGTAATTTTTCTTTCAAGAGCCCTTGGGCGTAGGGTTAAAGACCTCAAGAAAAAAGAGAACCACTCTTTTGAGCGTTTTCAGCAGCGCCTTGTTGAGACCCTTGATGGTATTTATCAATTACGCGCAGCTAATCGTGAACACGATTATTTAGACCGCTTAAAGGGAGATGCCGAAGCGATTCGTAGGGATGCAGACAAGTATGCATGGCAATCAGATGCGGCTAACCGCTTGTCATTTTTGATGTTCTTAATTGGATTTGAGATCTTTAGAGCGGCAGCAATGCTAATGGTGCTGTTTAGTGATTTGTCTATCGGTCAGATCTTTGCCGTGTTTGGTTACTTATGGTTTATGTTATCACCAGTTCAAGAGCTATTGAGTATTCAATACTCATGGTACAGCGCATCGGCGGCAATGAAACGCCTAAATGGGATCTTGGATATGCCAGAAGAGCATCGCCCTGTTGCAAGTGTACACCCGTTTGAGAAAGGTGAACCGATAGAGGTTGAGTTTGAAAACGTCAGTTTCTCTTACGATGCGGATCGCACGGTATTGAATGATTTATCCCTTAAGATCCCCAAGGGGAAACGTGTTGCCTTGGTTGGCGCATCCGGTGGTGGTAAATCGACGTTAATCCAGCTGTTGCTTGGTATCTATCAAAAAGACAGCGGGAATATCTTAGTTAACGGGCATAGTATTGAATCGGTGAGTTATGAGGCATTACGCAAGAAGCTCGCGGTCGTTTTGCAACAGCCTATGATTTTCAATGATACCCTGCGTCAAAACCTAACCTTAGGTCAAGACTATCCTGAAGAGATACTATGGCATGCGTTGGAGGTTGCTCAACTGGGTGATCTGCGCCATACCTTAAACCAAGGTCTTGAATCGCATATCGGGAGGCAAGGAGTTCGGTTATCAGGGGGGCAAAGGCAACGTCTGGCTATTGCGCGTATGGTATTAGCTGACCCAGAATTAGTGATTCTGGATGAAGCGACATCGGCTCTTGATACCGCTACTGAAGCAAAATTGCATCTAGCTCTAAATCGATTTTTGAAAAATAGAACTACCTTAATCGTGGCGCATCGCTTGTCGGCAGTGAAGCAAGCTGACCTCATCTATGTATTAGAAGATGGCAAGGTTATTCAATCAGGAACTCACCTTGACTTGATTGCAATCGATGGCTTGTATCAAACGCTCTATGGCAGCTTACAGGCTGGCTAAATGTGTAAACAGCCTCCTGTTTGGAGGCTGTTTACTTTATTACTAACTTAGCGCGCCGCTGGTAAGTCTCTTAAAACAGTGGTCACATAATCCTCTATTCGCTGTTTCTGGCCACTTTTGCCTGATGCCGCTCCACTTTGAGCGAGAGCCTTCCATTTTGGGGTCAGCATAGGGTAATCAAACAAAGCGATAAATAGGGTGCCTTTCTCGTCACTTCCCTTAAAGTCTTGTGCTGGAATACCAGTGCTCAGCTGAGTCTTAGCAAAGAGCTCATCATCTGAAAGCTGTGATTCAATAGCGAGCCCATAACCCACAATAAATTGCGGGGTATTAGCAATGTCCACTCGAATATAGCCTTTATCAGCAAGTGTTTTCTCAATGGCGTGGTTAAATACCTTTCTAAGTTCATCTTGGTTCATATCTTTGTTGATATAGGTTTTACCTGAATCTGGATGCCACGCGTAGGTTTTTGCATGGGTCGGAATAAACTGAAAATCACCACTTATAACCACACCGATAGAAAAATTATTTTCATGTTCAGGCGTGCTCGTGACACAGGCGGTCAGCGTTAAGGTTGCGATCAGTGTTGAAATCCACTTCATATAGGTCTCTAGTGTTGTTAATTAAATGTTTCATTGGTTAGAATAGTCGAGAGCGTTTGAAAAAGTCTAGTTAAAACCGACACATACCGCTCATTTGTCTAGCAAGGAGTGCTAATGTCATCAAAATACCTAACTTGCCTTAGTGTGAGTACCTGTCTTCTATTGAGCCCGATCAGTGTTGCGGTCGAGCCACTGTTTGCCACCCCTGCTGATGCACAACCCACATGGCTAGATAATGCCTTTGATTTTGTGGGAGCAGATGGCGGGTTTGATCCCAGCAAAGGGGTCGATATGAGCTACATTCCCTCGGTATTTTATAACCCTGAGCAGGAGTTTGGAGGTGGCGCTCTGATTATCGGCTTGTATAAGACCGATTCAGCGCAAGGCATGGAGCAGCCTTCGTCATTTGTAATAAATTCTTATATCTCGACCAACTTATCTATTGGGGTCACGTTCGATAACACCACTTTTTTGAATAATGGTGACAACCGCTTTGAACTTGAGTCGGAGGTTCATGATGAACCTGTGGTTTATTATGGTCGAGGTTATCAATCGGCAAGTAATCGTGACAATAAGGTTCTTTATACCGAGACCTTGATTGAAGCGACCCCACGCTGGTATCAGCGTATTGCAGACGCCTGGTTTGTGGGGGTCGGAGGGAATGTCACGTTTGTTGATACGCGAAACCCAGAGATTGGTGATGAAGTCATAAATGGTAATCCAATCCTTTTTGCTGACCTTGAATCAAATACCTCATTTGGTGCGTTTATTAGTGCTCGCTACGACAGCCGTGACTATGTTGAAAATACCCAACAAGGCACCTTGTTACAAGTTGATGTGGGGGCGCATTACAGCACCTTAGATTCGGCATCGTTTGGTCAATATGAGATTGAGGCAGCGCATTTCATTGACTTAGAGCCGTTTCCTGGAGTGCTGGCTATGCAAGGACAAGCAAACCTCACCTCCGGAGATGTACCATGGAATCGTCTACCCGATCTTGGCGGCGCATACGCTATGCGTGGTTATATTTTAGGGCGTTACCGAGATGAGCAGATGGCAATGATGCAAGCTGAATATCGTTTACCAATATACCGTCGCTGGGGGAGTGTATTTTGGGTTGGAGTAGGCTCGATTGGTGAGCAGTTACATCAGCTTAATGATGATGTAATGAGCACCTATGGAGCGGGGCTTAGGTATCGACTTAAGGGACGAATTAATCTACGAGCCGATCTGGGCGTAGGTGAAGATGAAACCCTATTTTATTTTAATGTAAACGAAGTTTTTTAGTTTTTGGCTTGTGCAAATTCGCAATGAGGAATAAAAAAGCGCACCGATAGAGTGCGCTTTTGGCTTTGTTTAGTACATCAAATTGGTAAAATTAAAAGAAGAAATGACCTAAACTGTGCATAGAAGCTATTAACGCAGGGACTGCGACAAGAAGTAATTTAACCGCAATAACAATGCCAATTAGAGGCAAAATGCCTTTTTTGGTAGAACGGTTGATCTCTTCTGCATGTTGGCTATATATCATGGTAGCACCTCATGAGTGATTGAATATGGGTTAACTTTACGCCTTTATTAGTATAAATCATCGCCGTAGGGCTAAAAGTTTGAGCTGTGTTTATTGGGGGTTGATAATCTATGATACCGCCCACAGTTTGTACGAAATTTAAACTTTGGTACATTATAATACAGGTTGCATAGCTTGGTTACATTTAATCGCTTTCTTCACCCAAGATTAGATGCCTTAGGATAAGTTTAGACTGAAAATGTAATGTTATAGAATAAAAAAGGTTCATCGCGGATTAGTGGGAACTGAAAACAAAAACGGTAGTTAGTGGTAAGGTTACATCGCCAAACACAACCTTTCACAAACTACCGTTTTCATGCCGAATAATACTTTCCTATCGTCGTTCTGGGAAGGCTTTCAGATCGTAAAGTCTTATAAAACTGATTCATTAATCTCTATCACCTTAATTCCTGATACCCCTGCATACTGTTCTTGTGGTCAAGTTTCTGACTCTATTCATGACACTCAGTGGCGAACGCTTAAGGATGCGATGATGCTAGGCACACCCGTCGAATTACTCGTTCAAACTCGGCGCATCAGGTGTTCAAATTGTGGTATCAAGACTGAGTCTATTTCTTGGGTTAAGCCATATTCTCGCCTTACCAATCGGCTGATTGATTACATTGAGAATCTATTACCATTGCTACCCATCAAACACATTTCAGAGCTTACTGGGGTGCACTGGCACACCATCAAAGAAATAGATAAGCAACGTCTGAAGCGTGTCGTACCTGAGGTTCCTTGGGGTTGTTTGCGTCAACTGGTCATGGATGAGTTTGCCATATTCAAGGGGCATCGTTACGCCACTGTTATCGCCGATGCACAAACGCATCAAGTACTTTGGATTGGTCTAGGTAGAAGTCGTAAAGATATACGTCCGTTCTTTGAAATGCTTGGAGAGCATGCTCAAAATATCGAAGTTGTGGCAATGGATATGAACACCGCTTTTGACCTAGAGGTTCAAGCTCATTGTCCAAAGGCTTGTATTGTCTATGACCTTTTTCATGTCGTCGCTAAGTTTGGTCGAGAAGTTATGGATAGAGTTCGAGTAGATCAAGCCAACCAACTTAAAGATGACAAAAGTGCACGGCGTTGGGTCAAGCGCTCACGTTGGGTATTACTGAAAAATAGAGAGAACTTAAATACTAAGCAACAAAGTTACCTGGATGAAATACTTGCGGTTAACCGTGACTTAATGGTGACCCATTTACTTGGTGCTCAGCTCAAGGAGCTCTGGTACTGCGACTCGGAAAAACAAGCCAAAGACCTTTGGGAAATATGGTGGCAGCAAGTCCATGAAAGCGGAGTAAAACCGCTCATAAACTTCGCTAAAAAGCTGAAACCGTACCTTCATGGGATAGTGTCTTCAGCTTTGTATCATTTAAATACATGCACCTTGGAAGGGATTAATAACAAGATCAAGCTAATCAAAAGAATGGGCTATGGGTACCGAGATACGGATTACTTCTTTATGAAGATAAAAGCGGCCTTCCCCGGAAAGCCGCGATGAACCATAAAAAAGGCTCAATACGCAGGTGCGTATTGAGCCTTTTATGATCTGATGCTTCGCGTTAGCTAGGTTCTTTATCTGAGGTGATAGACAGAAGCCAAACACAAATAACCGCAACCGCTGCAAATCCAGTGAGTATAATGAAAGGCATCGCGCTATAGCCTAGTATATGCCAAATTATGTATTCTAATCGACTCATAACTTTTCCTTACCAACCTTTTACGCCATGCATATCAGGTAATTTATGTGCGATACCTTTGTGGCAATCTACACACGTCTTTTCGCCAGAAGCAAGCGCTGTGGAGTGCTGCTGTGCGCTTCGAGAGCTCTGCTCAGAGAAGTCCATATACTCAAATTTATGGCAGTTTCGGCACTCTAATGAGTCGTTATCTTTCATACGAGCCCACTCACGCTCAGCTAAGTGACCACGTCGAGCTTGGAACTTTTCTTCAGTATCGATGGTACCAAGAAAGTGATACACAATCTCTTTAGATGCCTGCACTTTACGCACGATCTTATCCGTCCAATTGTGAGGTACGTGGCAATCTGAACAGATTGCGCGTACCCCAGATCGATTCGAATAGTGAATCGTTTCTTTGATCTCTTTTACAATAGGGGCGTGACAGCCTGAACAAAATTCTTCGGTATTTGTCGCTTCTAGGCCGGTGTGGAGTGCGCCCCAGAATAGAAGACCACCAGCAAATCCCAAGAAAAGCACGACACCTACCGCAGCTTTACTTGGCTTTGTTAGCCTCTTCCAAAACGCTTTTAATAATTTCATAAATAGCCTCTTCTATTAACTACTAGCAAGGTTAGTCTTTAAGCGAGTCAACGCTTTCAAATTTGTTCTCTACTAGAGGCTTAGCGTTTGCTTGTGGTACGTGACATTGTAAGCAGAAGTAGCGACGCGGGGATACGTCGGCCAATACTGCATCTTCTCGGTTCACGTAGTGCGTAACACTGATTTTGGTTGCACCCATTTCTTTAGCATTCTTCCAGCTATGACAAGACAGGCATTTGTTTGCGTTTAGATCTACTTCATACGAGCGAACATTATGTGGAACCATTGGAGGTTGATACACATAGTTGCTATCAGGAAGAGATTGTTCGCGAGGGAACTTTTTAAATTCGTCTGCAGGACGTGTGTCTTCAAGCTCGGCAGTACCGCGTAGAGACTCAACTCCCCCGATGCCCCCAGGGTTATTGAGTTCTGCTTTTGCGATCCCGGCACCTAAAACACCAATCGATAATAGAGCAAGCAGTAGCTTCTTCATCATTTTTTTCTCCGCCACATGGCAAGTTGTAAGGGCCATACTAACTGACCCCAATTGACTAAAGGCCTTAGGCCACTTTGGTGATTTTAACTGGACACTTCTTGAAGTCGGTCTGCTTAGAAAGCGGATCGGTAGCATCAAGAATTAATTTATTGACCAGAATGCGCGCATCGAAGAATGGGATGAATATCAGCCCTTTAGGTGGGCGGTTTCGTCCACGAGTCTCGACACGAACTCTAATTTCGCCACGTTTATTGGAAATTAAAGCCTCTTCACCACGGCGTAAGCCTTTTGCTTTCGCATCATCTGGGTGCATGTACACCAAGGCATCCGGAACCGCTTTATACAATTCAGGAACGCGACGGGTCATGGTACCTGTATGCCAGTGCTCTAGCACACGGCCGGTACATAGCCACATATCAAACTCTTCATTTGGCACCTCAGGTGGAGCCTCATATGGCGCAGAAATAATCCATGCCTTGCCATCTGGTTTGCCATAGAAGTCCCAACCTTCACGTTTAGCGTATGGATCCGTACCGTTTTTAAAGCGCCATAGGGTTTCTTTGCCGTCAACTACCGGCCAGCGAAGACCGCGTACAGTATGGTAGTGGTCATATGGCGCAAGATCGTGCCCATGACCGCGACCAAATGAGGCGTACTCTTCAAACAAGCCTTTTTGTACATAGAAGCCTTGGTCGTGTGCGTCATCGTTGAGTTCTTGCGCTTCTGATAGCGGATATTTATCAACGTGACCGTTTTTGTACAGTATGTCGTACATGGTTTTTCCGCGATACTCAGGCGCTTTAGCAAGTAACTCTTCACCCCAGATTTCTTCAACCTTGAAGCGCTTTGAAAACTCCATAATCTGCCATAGGTCAGATTTGGACTCGCCTACGGTTTCAACTTGTTGATACCATGCTTGGGTACGACGCTCTGCATTACCGTATGCGCCTTCTTTTTCGATCCACATTGCCGTTGGAAGGATAAGGTCGGACGCTTGCGCGGTCGCAGTTGGGTATGGGTCTGAGCACACAATGAAGTTTTCAGGATTACGATAACCAGGCAGGCGTTCCGCATTGATATTTGGACCGGCTTGCAGGTTGTTGTTACACATAACCCAGTAAGCGTTTAGCTTGCCATCGTGCAACATGCGGTCTTGTACAACAGCATGAAAGCCTGGTTTTGCTGGAATGGTTCCTTCCGGCAGTTTCCATATCTTCTCTGCAATCGCACGGTGCTTCGGATTCGCAACCACCAAATCTGCAGGCAGACGGTGAGAGAAGGTACCTACTTCACGTGCAGTACCACATGCCGACGGTTGGCCGGTCAATGAGAACGGAGAGTTACCCGGGGTAGAAATCTTACCGGTTAACAAGTGGATGTTATAAACCAAGCTATTCATCCATACCCCACGGGTGTGCTGGTTCATACCCATAGTCCATAGCGACATGATCTTGATATTAGGATCGGCATATTGCTCAGCAAGATGGATAAGCTTGTCTTTTTCTACTCCAGAGATCTCACTGGCTTTCTCAACGGTATAAGGTTCAACCGATTTAGCATACTCTTTAAAAGATATAGAGCTCATTGCCCCTGAGTTAGGGTTTGCAGCTTCCATTTGAAGAGGGTCATCATCACGCAAGCCATAGCCAATATCAGTTGTAGCCTGCTTGAAGTGAGTATGCTTATTAACAAAGTCTTGGTTTACTTTGTTGTTTTGAATAATGTAGTTTGCGATAAAGTTCGCAATCGCCAAGTCAGATTGAGGATGGAAAATGTAGCCATGATCAGCCAATTCGAATGAGCGATGGTGATAGGTTGAGAGTACATTGACGCGCACGTGAGGATGGCTTAGACGGCGGTCTGCAATGCGAGTCCATAGTACTGGGTGCATTTCAGCCATGTTCGAGCCCCAAAGCACAAACGTATCTGCGTGTTCGAAGTCATCATAGCAACCCATTGGCTCATCGATACCGAAGGTACGCATAAAGCCACCAACCGCTGATGCCATACAGTGGCGTGCATTCGGGTCAATGTTATTTGAGCGGAAGCCTGCTTTCATCAACTTAGAAGCCGCATAACCTTCCATTACCGTCCACTGACCAGAACCAAACATGCCGACGCTGGTAGGGCCTGATTTTTTAAGAGCCGCTTTCCATTTTTCAGCCATGGTATCGAAAGCAACATCCCAAGAAACAGGAGCAAAGTCACCATCTTTATCATATTTCCCATTCTTCATACGAAGTAGGGGCTTGGTTAGGCGGTCTTCGCCGTACATGATTTTAGATAAGAAGTAACCCTTGATACAGTTAAGTCCCTTGTTGACAGGAGCTTCTGGATCACCCTGGGTAGCAACTACTCGACCATTTTGGGTACCCACCAGCACGGAACATCCAGTACCACAAAAGCGGCATGGGGCTTTATCCCACTTAATCTTGGTTTGGTCAGAGCTTGCGATAAGGTTGGTTGCTTGGGCGGGAAGTGAAATTCCAGCTATCGCTGCTGCCGAAGCAGCTGCGTTTGCTTTCACAAACTCGCGTCTTGTCATTTTCATAGTCAATCCTCTTGCACTAATCAGTTAACCGATGCTGGCATCGGTAGTAACCGTTGCATGAATGTCGGCGTCTAGTTTTGTTATGTCTGCTTCAATCTGGTGATAAACCAGAGCGGTGTTAACCACTCCGGAAAATTCATTTATTTGGTCTATTGCTGTAGTAATAAATCCTTGATTTTCAGTTTCCATTACCACGACAAATTTGCCATCTTCACTCTCAGCATAGATTTCTGTGCCTTCGAGTTGATTAATAAACTGTCTTACGGAGTCTATGCGTTCTGGTGAGCAGTAAACTACGAAGCTGGAGATGTGTACTTCATTGGCCGGCATTTGAACCCTCTTTTTCGTCGGACATAGAGATGGCGGTTACTGGGCATGCGCTTACACATGCACCGCAACCAGTACATAAGTTTGAGTCTAGTTTAGGTTGCGCCACTCGCCCAATCTGAAGAGCAAATTGTATTGCGAAAGGCTCACAAACATCGCTGCAAGTTCGACACTCTACATTCTGTATAGCGAGACAAGACGGTTTAATTGTAGCCTTGATTTTCCAAGGTATTGTGCTTGTTGGCCTAAAGATAGGCTCGGGACATACCTCGGCACATTTTTCACAAAAAGTGCATTCGCCCTTGTCAAAATCGATTGAGGGGAACCCACCAGCGCCTAGCTTGATAATATTGGTTTCGCATGCCGCTATACATTTGCCACACTGAGTGCACCCATCCACAAACTCAGCGTCATCCTTCGCCCAAGGTAGACGTGTGCCTACTTGATAGATAAGCTGGTTTTTTTGGGAGCCGCTTGTAAACAAACGCCGTCTAGACAAATCGACCAAATTGCACCTTTGTGTTTGAATTCATAAACATTTCCTATAATAGAAGTGTAAGTGATTAACAAATAAACCCCATACCTATTAAGGGTTAATCACATGTGTAAATTGTTTTAGATCAATTGTTTACTATATTCAAGTTCGCATAATTGCTTTTTAAGTCCGTCTAAGGAAGAAAGTGCGCAAAATTAATACCAACTCGGTAGCCTTTACTATTGGTGGGGCAGTGTCTCTTATGGTTTTGGTCGCAGTAAGTACCATTGCTATTGCGGTAACCACAGTATATTCGAGTCTCGATGATGCGGAAGCGGTGAATGTGTCGGGTTCGATGCGGATGCAGAGCTACCGCCTCGCTTTTGATGTTATTACTCACTCCAATCAATTAGACAAGCATATTGTGGAGTTTGAACATTCCCTATATTCCCCATCAATGAAGAGTGTAAACCACTGGATGACCCCGTTGGCTATTCGTGATGACTATAATAATTTAATTGCGCGCTGGCTTGAGGTGAAGTCCTTAATGCAGAGTGACAACAAGCAAAACTACTCGGGTGAGGTATCGGAATTTGTCACACTTATCGACAGATTTGTATTGAAGATACAGCATTATTCAGAGCGTAAGCTATTGAACATGGTGGTTATTAGCCTGTTTGGTATTACGGTTATTATGCTGCTGTCATTTGTTATTATGCGCTTTGTTCGAGTAAAAGTGATTCAGCCATTAGAAGCGATGGCGCGCGCCAGTCGGGCGGTAGAGGCGAATAACTTTGAGGTCAAACTGAATGAGTCATTAAGCAATGAATTAGGCACAGTGGCGGCGACATTTAATGGCATGACCAATAACTTAAAGAATCAATATACTCGCCTTGAAGCAGCGGTAGACGCTAAGACAGAACAATTGCATAAAGCCAACAACTCATTGCAGGTTTTGTATCAAAGTTCACAGCAATTATCAGTGGCTAGAATTACCCCCGAGCAATTTAAGCACATCCTTAGTAATCTAGCGTCCGTTGAATCTGTTTACGCAGCTAAACTGGTGATTGATGATGCTGCAGGTCAGGCCGTTGAGTTTATTGAAGGGCAACCACGATCTATTAAGTGGCAGCATACGCGGCTTGAGATAGATGGCATACGCTTGGGAAGCCTCGGTATTCAAACGTCACCAAGGTTTAGTGAGCAAGACCTAGTTAAGAACATGAGTCAGATATTGGCAAGAGGCGTATATTACAATCAGGCGCAGAAAAAGTTTGAGCAACTGCTGATTTATACTGAAAGAAGTGCAATTGCTCGTGAATTGCATGACTCCTTGGCGCAGTCTTTAAGCTTTTTGAAGATCCAGATGAGTTTGCTCAAGCGCCACTTAAGTCATAGCTCAGAAAATGGACAGATTGCGGAAGTCGTTGAAGAGATTGATACTGGCCTGAAAGAGGCTTATACCCAGCTAAGAAGTTTGCTTACCACTTTTAGGTTTAGTATTGATGAAGCTAACTTTGGTGAGGCATTGCACGTACTAATGGACAAGCTACAAACTCACACCAGTGCCAGTATTGAGATTACCAACCACTTGTCGTCTTTACAGGTACAAGCGCAACAACAGGTGCATTTATTGCAGATTGTTCGCGAGGCGGTGAATAATGCGATTAAACATGCACACGCCAAAACCATTAGTATAAATTGCGACCAATATGATCAGCTGATTGAGGTATCGATTGCAGATGATGGGGTTGGATTTGACAGCGGGTTAGACAAAGCGGAACACTATGGATTAAGTATTATGCGCGAACGAGCTCAGTACTTAAATGGTAAGCTCACTATAAAAAGTGAACCGGGAACGGGAAGCCAAGTTACTGTTGTATTTAATTGTGAGGATAGGGTAGCAAGTGACAAATAATTATCGCGTAATGGTTGTAGATGACCACCCGCTGATGCGCCGCGGAATTAAGCAATTGATCTCATTCGAGCCTGAATTTGAGGTGGTGTGTGAAGCGGCAAATGGCACTGAAGCGTTAGCCCATGCTCACGAGTTTGCATTAGATCTGATCTTATTGGATTTAAACATGAAAGGCATGTCAGGGCTAAATACCTTACAAGCGCTTAAAAAAGAACAGATACAAGCCAAGATTGTTGTACTTACCGTATCTGATTCTGCCGCCGATATTGATGCGATCGTGAAGGCAGGAGCTGATGGTTACCTACTAAAAGACAGTGAACCCGATGAATTATTAGAGCACTTACATAACGCCCTAGATGGCGATAAAGTATACAGTGATATTGTGGCTGCTCATATTCGAGATCGAAGTGAAAACCCAAGTTTATTGGACTTACTTACCGACAGAGAGCTAGAGATACTATCTAAGGTTGCCTTAGGCTACCGCAATAAACAGATAGCCGATGTATTGTTCATCTCAGAATCTACAGTCAAGGTACATATGAAAAGCTTGCTTAAAAAATTGCAGGTGAAATCACGAACCGCGGCCACTATTATTTACTTAGACCACCACGGACAAGCCTAGCATCGTGGATGGTTAATAACGCCGTACGATATGCGGCGTTATTGGGTTCTGTTCAAGCCAAGCTAGTCGTTTAAGGTAAAACCGACCTTTACCGTCACCTGCCAGTGTGCGACTTTTCCTGCGTCGATATGTCCTCTAACCTCTGTCATCTCAAACCAGCGCATGTTGTGTACGCTATGACTTGCTTTGTCTACCGCGTTATTGATAGCGTCTTCAATTCCGGTGGGTGATGAGCCGACAAGCTCGGTCATTTTATAGGTATGATTGGGCATTCTGCTTCTCCTTGAGCATGTGAATACTCAATAAAAGCTAGTCGTGACACCGGTATGTGGCAAGAAAATGACGGATTTGCGGCATAAAAAAACCTCGCAACGTGCGAGGTTTGAATGTGATGGAATGTTTGAGCTTAGCTAGCTAGACGCTGTTTTAGCATGTCTTCCAGTTTAAGCTGGTCAACCGCAAACAAACGGATGCCGTCGGCTAGTTTATCTACCGCCATAGCATCTTGGTTGTGATCCCATAGGAACTCAGAGTGGGTAAGTGGCGCTGGGCGCTCTTGAGTTGCACCATTATCAAGGAGTTTTGTCTCAACATCGCCTTGCGCTTCTTCTAGCTCAGCGAGAAGTTGCGGGCTAATTGTTAGACGATCACAGCCTGCTAGTTCAAGGATTTCACCAGTGTTACGGAAGCTTGCGCCCATTACCACTGTATTGTATCCGTGATCTTTGTAGTAGTTGTAGATATTGGTTACAGAGATAACACCAGGATCTTCCGCAGGTTCAAAGCTGCGACCTTCTTTTGCTTTGTGCCAGTCCATAATACGACCAACAAAAGGTGAGATTAGGTACACGCCTGCTTCGGCACATGCTTGCGCTTGAGCGAACGAGAATAGCAGTGTTAGGTTACAGTTGATGCCTTCTTTTTCAAGCTGCTCTGCGGCGCGGATACCTTCCCAAGTTGATGCCAATTTGATAAGGATACGCTCTTTGTTGATGCCTTCGGCTTCGTACATCTTAATGATGTTACGTGCACGTTCAATGCTGCCTTCTGTATCATACGAAAGACGTGAATCTACTTCTGTAGATACGCGACCAGGTACTACCTTGAGGATCTCTAGACCGATCTTAACTGCTAAGTAATCACCAGCGAAAGCAACCTGTTGCTCGATGTTATCGAACTTCTGTTTTGCACTTTCAACTACGCTATCAATAAGTGGTTGATAGTGGTCAAGACTTGCTGCTTTTAATACCAGAGAAGGGTTGGTAGTTGCATCTTGTGGAAGATATTTTGCAATCGCTTCGATGTCGCCTGTATCGGCAACAACAACTGTTTGAGAGCGAAGTTGTTGTAGTTTATTGCTCATTCCTATTCATCCTAATCAGAGTAAATACAAGGAGACATTGCTTCCTTGCCTTCCCGTGTGGGAGGTGTTTGAATTAATCTAAGCTATCCGAGCGCATTTGTGAATGCTTTTTCTATTAAGAATGCGAACTGTAATAAGCGCAAACGTTTAGTTGCCACAAATTTTACACGATTGTTGCTTTAGTAGCTTAAATTCCCGCCATTTCAGGTTTAGAGCATCTAACATCAGCAGCTTACCTGATACTCGCTCCCCGAGCTTAGTCAGTACGCGAATCGCTTCTAATGCTTGCATGCTTCCAATTACGCCAACCACGGGTGACAAAATACCCGCTTCGACGCAGCTGAGGTTTGTCTCACCAAATAGTGAGCTTAAACAGTGGTAACAAGGCTCATCGTCGCCATAGGTAAAGCTAATCACCTGTCCTTCTAAGCGAATGGCTGCCCCTGAAACTAGAGGGGTTCTATTGGTAAAACAAAGCTGGTTTATCTGATTGCGGGTATCGAGATTATCGGTCGCGTCTATAACCAGATCATGCTGTTCAATTAAGGCTTGTAGTTGTTGGTTGCTAAGCTTGGCATGTATGGTATCTATCTGGCATAGGCTATTGAGTGCGCTGAGGCTCTCCTTGGCGGAGTCGACCTTGCGCTTACCAATATCTTGCTCAGTATGCAGTATCTGGCGCTGTAAGTTAGAGACCTCAATGTGATCAAAATCGACAATAGTGAGTTTGCCAATTCCAGCGCTCACAAGATAAGGGCTGGTGGCACAACCAAGGCCACCGGCACCTATCAGTAAAACCGAGGATTGCTTTAGCGTTTCTTGTCCCTCAAAATCAAAGGAGGGTAAGATTATTTGACGGTTATAACGAAGCAGTTCGTCATCACTGAGTATGTCCATGGGCTAGTACATCGCCGCACTAAACGGTTGAATCTGTACCGTTTCACCAATACTCACGTGACCACGCTCGCGTTCTAATATAGCAAAACAGTTGGCAATGCTCATGGAGCGGAACGCACCAGAGCTTTGGTTGCCGGTACTTTCCACCTCAAGTTGGCCTTGTGCAGTTACCGTAAAAATGGCGCGTTGATAGTCAGCGCGACCTGGGTTCTTTTTGAAGGCCGATTTAGAAACTGCAGACAGTCGAGGCGCCTCTTGCCATTGGCTCTCGCCACTTAGCTTAGCAATCAGTGGTTGAACCAATACGTAAGCAGTAACAAACGCCGATACGGGGTTACCAGGTAGACCACAGAAAAGTGCGTTACCTAATGAACCAAAAGCAAAGGGTTTACCTGGTTTTATGGCTAACTTCCAAAAGCTAATTTCACCTTGCTGTTCTAAGATATCCTTAGTGTAATCGGCTTCGCCTACGCTAACGCCGCCGGAGGTGACAACCACATCGGCGATGGATTTAGCTTTCTCAAATGCTTCATAAAGCAAAGCTTCATCATCGGGAATAATGCCAAGGTCAATTACTTCACAACCGAATTTATCCAGCAGTGGACGTATACCATAGCGGTTGCTGTCGTAGATTTCGCCAGCCTTTAGTTCACAACCGACCGGTTTTAGTTCATCACCGGTCGAAAATACAGCCACAATAGGTTTTCGCAATACTTGCACTTGCGCCACACCGAGAGAGGCGAGCATAGGCAGGTCGCGTGCGGTGAGTCGGTTGCCTTTTTCAATCGCGAGTTGGCCGGTTTGAATATCATCCCCAGTTGGACGAATATGCTGTTGCGGTTTCAGTGCTGCAATATCAATATTAAACTGGATATCATTCCCGTTGGGAGTAACGTCTTCTTGCATTACGATAGCGTCACAGCCTTCAGGGATTTGTGCGCCGGTCATGATACGAATGCAGCTGCCTTGAGGCCATTGTCCATCAAACGGAGCACCGGCAAACGATTTTCCAATAACAGGCAGAGTGAGGGAGGCAGTAAGGTCTGCAATGCGGACAGCATAGCCATCCATTGCTGAGTTATCGAATGGAGGCACATTTATAGGAGAGCGTACATCTTGTGCCAGCACTCTGCCAATTGCATCTTCTATCGCAAGAGACTCGGTTTCTTTTACGGTAGGGGTTTGGTTCAAAATAATTGGCATTGCCTGTTCAATAGGCATCAAACCGGGAGCGTCACAACAGCCCATGATCTTTCCTCGTGTCGCATTCAATAAGAGTCAAACTTTAACATGATGTCGACCTTATACGACACCTTCAAAAGCAAATAGAAGATGTAATTTTTGCAAAATCCGAGTATTCTCTCACGCCATTGTGGAATTATTAGCCGCACAGAGCGAAGAGTTGTATAGGAGACGTCATACTATGTCAGGTTTAAGCGAATCTGCTTTACTCGTAAAGCAGGCATTAGAGGCCAGAGGACTTGAAACCCCTATGCTGCCAAATGGATTAAGCAGTGTAGAGAAAAAGCAGCGTATAGAACACCATATGCGCGAGATCTTAGGCTTATTGCAGTTGGACTTAACGGACGACTCTTTGCAAGAAACCCCACATCGCATCGCAAAAATGTATGTTGATGAGGTCTTTTCTGGCCTTGATTACGCTCGGTTTCCGAAGATCACCGTCATCGAAAATAAGATGAATGTCAGTGAAATGGTGCGTGTCAAAGATATCACTCTAACCAGTACTTGCGAGCATCATCTAGTGACTATCGATGGACGCGCGGCGGTGGCTTATATCCCACGCGGTAAAATTATTGGCCTGTCTAAGATAAATCGAATTGTACGCTTTTTTGCGCAGCGTCCTCAAGTTCAAGAGCGCCTTACCCAACAAATTTTAGTTGCCCTACAAGCTCTGCTTGGGAGTGACGATGTTGCCGTGACTATAGATGCGACCCATTATTGCGTTAAATCACGCGGGGTTATGGATGCTACCAGTGAAACGACAACTACCGCATTAGGTGGGATTTTTAAGTCAAACCCGGCTACCCGTCATGAGTTCTTAAGCGGCCTGCGATAAGCTCTCAATATCAATTTAGATGACTTTATCTGAATTGATATTGGTTGATTTTGGCCAGTACATCCTTACATATCCCATAGATACCCAAACAACTAATAGCGTTGCTATAGTCAGTTCAAACAGGCCAAAATTATGTAGCCAGTACCAATGCTGGTGCATATCTTCGAACCAGGTTGTTAAACGAGACATCGCGATTGCGCTGATTACTGATGGAAAGGTAACGGCTGCAATCGACGGCTGAAAATCAAGCTTAAGAAGCTTAAAATAGAACAGGCAAACCAATAGTGTCATGGTAATCGCAATGCCCGATAATGCCCCAGTGAGAATAGGGTCAGGTTCAGGAAAGTTAACCAGATAGGCTGCCAATGTTAGGTTGATAGGGGCGGCCATGATGGCAAGGGTTGGACGCGCGCGCCGCGGGAGCTTACCCAAGAAAATTAAACGATAAAGCACTACAGGTAGCATTAAGAAATAGATAGCAATACAAATGTTAGCCATATTCTGCGAAAAAATCACATGCCCAAGCCCAGAGCCTGCCAAGGTGCTACTTATTACACCTACTGGATATAAAAACCAACTTGGTACTATGTTCGACATCTTAAAATCTGCAATTTGAAAACCAAAAAACAGTACCATCATTATGATGTGTAGCATTAGAGATGCAAGCCACAGATAATGCGCGATGGTCGGTACGATTGTTGCAAAGTAATCACATAAGACCAATAAAGCCATGCTCATTGGTGCCATTAAGCTTCCGTTGAGCGGGTGGCGAATATCAGACATGAACAGTCGAATATTTAGGAAGTATTTCAGCAGCACAGGTATCAGTAGCAAGGTGCCAATAATAGCTAGGCCGGGGCGAATCATCTCACCGATACTGGGAATATAGAGCGCCCACGCTTGGCCTAAACCTATGATCCCAAGAGCAAGAGCAGCTTGAGATGGAGGAATATGATGAAAGCGGTTAAATCTGCCTAGCAAAATGGTGGTCTCGGGAGTGTAAAGTTTCGAGTAGTTACTCAATATTAACCTTAATATGCGCCTAGATACTATGATAGAGGTAGGAATTAGAGCTATTCGTTGCATAAAACTTGAAATTTTGAAGATATGAGCCATGCTTAAACAGCAAGAGGCAATCAGAGGTAACACAAGCGTTTCATAGATACTTTTGTGGTATACAATCCGATATCCTTACAAAGCTGAAGAGCTTCTAATACTCTATTGCTCGTTAATATATCTCCGGTTTATATTCCGCGAGATTCGCAAACTCACGATTGAGTAACGAGACTTTATAAGGCGCAACTTGTTGCGCCTTTGTGCTGTTTGCTCGCCTGAATTTAAGCGCTAGTAATTGATTATGTTTGTTTTTCTTTATGCTCGCCATTTATGCAATTTAAGTTACCCCTGCATATGCACAGCCATCGGTTTCATAGTGGTTGTGAATCCGTATAATCGCTGTGTGTTTCATAACATCATTTGAGTGGGATAAGTGAAAGTCACAGAGTATGTTTTAATGTCGAGTGTGCTGATTACAATTATTGTTGAGTGTTATACCACTATCATGAATGCATCGGATATTTGGTCACATATTCTATTATAGAGTGGGTAGTTAATTAGCTGTTATCATATTTATCACGCAATGAATTTCGGTATTTAATATTCCAAATATGTGCTGATATAATTCGTTGAATTATGCATGTTGCAATGTTTGTAAAATCAGAATGTTTAATTCCATTAATGCACTTTCAGGTTAGCCTTTGTAGTGATCTAGATCACTTTTTTTGGCGGGCGATATATATTAATATCAAGTGTAACGCGTGGGAGGGAACCGAACTCTATTCGGCATGATTCATTTAACGGTCATATTTTCTATAGAATGCTCTCGTTGAATTTTTTACGTCTATTAGGGTTGTCGCTGGTTAGGTTTAGTGAATTTATTTGCTAAAACCAAGCAAGGATTGCTGGTTAAATAACTATTTAGGCTATTCAACTATCTGTATATCAATGTACAGTGTCTTTCTATTGTTGTCGTTTTATGTGAGTTTGGTTATTAAACTATATTCAGTATTATTGACTGCAATTGGTCCCTCTCAATAAGTACAAATTATTTGAATTTTATTGAGATACTAAATTGAACAAATCAAATCTAGTGATAAAAGCTGGGCTTTTACTGGCCATGTTTTCGCTCTCGACGACCGTTGCTTTAGCGAACCCTATAACGAGTGATATCAGCAATACAGACCCTGATGATGTGCAATCTGAGCAAACATTTACTCCAAGTTGGGTAGGTGCTGTCTCTGTAACGTATGCTGACAACTGGGCAAATGATTACCGAGATAACCGCAACGTAGACTTTGACCTTCAGCTTGGCTATCAGTTCACTAATAATTTTAGTGCGGGTGTGATTACCGGCGCGTATTACCTAGATACTCAATATTGTTCTACACACACCAAGGATTATTGGTGTGCTTCTTCTACGTATCTATATGCTAACTACGCTAACCTTTATCAATTTGGTGATTTCACCACTGTTGGTCTGAAAGGGCGTATCTTGTTGCCAACATCTCAGTACTCTCGTGATACCGAGCTTTACTTTGGTACCAGCGTATATGTACCTTTCTCTTTTGATGTAAACCGTTATATCGACGGGTTAAGTCTTGTATTCCAGCCGTCAGCGACTAAATACTTTAATAAGTATGAGTCTATCGGTGGCTCAAACTTAGTTGAATATACCTTCGGTCTAGGTCTAGCAAGTAGTTATCAAATTACTGACAATCTGTCGTTCTCGTTTAGCATGACCGATAGCTACTACATCACCTATCAGGGTTATACCAAATACCCAACCATTTCTCACAGTGAAGAGTTTGACTACACATTTACAGACAATCTGTATGTCGGTCTTGGCTATACCAACAGTGCGCAATACTTTAACCCTGACAAAGGTCCAAACCCTGTTTCTGGTTTATTTGATGACAAAGACCCGAACTACTACGTGTCAGTTGGCTACAGCTTCTAAACCTATTTTTATAATCAAGGGAGAACCCCATTGTTAGGTTATTTTGTTAAACGATTGCTGCTTATAATCCCAACCTTTATCGGGATAACAGTACTGATCTTTTGTTTAACGCGCTTTGTTCCCGGTGGTCCGGTTGAGCGTATGATTTCTGAGATGCAGATGAATGGCGGCGCAAAGAGTGCTTCCCAAACATTATCAGAGAGTGACATCAATGAGTTGAAAGCAATGTATGGCATGGATAAGCCAGCCTATATTGCTTACGCTGATTGGTTGACTGATGTTGTTCATCTGGATCTTGGTGTATCTACCCGCTACTACGATCCAGTATGGGATATGGTCAAAGAACGTATGCCTATATCTCTATTTTATGGGGTGATTGCGCTTATTTTAAGCTATGGGATTGCTATCCCATTGGGTATTTATAAGGCAATTCATCATGGAGGTAAGGGAGATAATATAAGCTCGGTTATTATCTTCGTCGGTTATTCAATGCCTAACTATGTATTAGGTGTATTGTTGCTTTCTTTACTGGCATTTTATTACGATATTTTACCGTTAGGTGGATTTACCAGTAATAATTTTGAAGAGCTTAGCCTTTTAGGTAAGGCGCAAGACTTGTTCTCGCACGCAATACTTCCGGTTATTTGTTACACCATTGCAGATGTTGCCATTCTAACAATGACAATGAAAAATAACCTGTTAGAAAATCTCTCTTCTGATTATGTTAAAACAGCGGTGAGTAAAGGGTTAACTTATAAAGATTCTGTTTATAAACATGCGCTTAGAAATAGCCTAATCCCAATAGCTAGCCATTTTGGTTCTGTTATTAGTGTGTTTTTGTCTGGTTCATTCCTAATTGAAGTTGTGTTTAATATCGATGGTATTGGCCAGCTTGGTTATGAAGCAATTATTCAAAGAGATTACCCAGTTGTAATGGGCATTCTTTCCCTTTCTGCTCTGCTACTGATGTTCGGTAATATCATTTCGGATCTGTGTGTGGCAGCTGTCGATCCTCGCGTTAAGTTTGGTAAATAGATGTTTAATTTTGACGATTTAACTAAGAAGAAGATTGCACGTTTTTGCTCAATAAAACGTGGATATTTCTCGCTTATCTTTTTGCTATTACTGGTTGTATTGTCGCTATTCTCAGAGGCATTAGTTAATAGTAAGGCATTGGTTGTCTCTTATCAGGGACACCTTTATTTTCCTACTTATTCAAAGATGCGCACTGGCGAAGACTTCGGTGAGCAATATGGCTATGAAGCAGATTATCGCGACCTGCAAGCCAAGTTTGAACAAGCAGACCAAGGTGACTGGGTAATTATGCCTATGGTGCCATGGAACCCATTAGAACAAGACTATTCTAATGGATTCCCACCGACAGCTCCGAATGCTCATGCGCAACATTATCTGGGAACAGATAACTCAGGTCGTGACGTATTAGCAAGGCTGGTATACGGCTTTCGTATTGCCATTTTCTATGCCTTTATCACTTTAGCCATTTGTTACTTTATTGGTGTAATTGTGGGCAGTGCAATGGGGTACTTAGGCGGTCGTTTTGACCTAATCATGCAGCGCTGTATTGAGATATGGTCGATGCTACCGATGCTGTATGTGATTATGATATTGGTATCGATAGTGAAGCCAAACTTTGCTCTGTTTGTATTTATAAACGTCCTGTTTGGTTGGATTCCAATTACCTGGTATATGCGCTCTATATCTTACAAAGAGCGTGCGCGTGAATACGTGCTGGCAGCTCGCGCTCAAGGAGCGAGCTCTTGGCGAATCATCACGAAACATATTCTGCCAAATACCTTAGTTATGATTGTAACTCTGGCCCCGTTTACCATTGTTGCCAATATTTCAACTCTGACAGCGCTTGATTATTTAGGCCTAGGTTTGACACCACCAACCCCAAGCTGGGGTGATTTACTTCAGCAAGGTAAATCTAATCTAGATGCATGGTGGATCATGAGCTCGGTTGTGTTCTCTATCGTTGGCATTCTCACCATGATTACCTTTATTGGTGAAGCAATCCGCGAAGCATTTGATCCTAAGAAACAGACTAAATATAGCTAATATGATGACCTTAAATTCTCTTAAAAAATCGGCGTTATTGGCCTCACTATTGGGTGTGTTTCTATATACATCAAGTAGTGCAGTGGCTGCCGAACAGCCAGCTCAGACTCAGCAAGCTGAAACGCCAGTACTGCCAAGTAATCTGCATTGGATTACTAATTCAGACTTGCCGTTATTTGCAAGTCCTGAAGCAAAACAAGGTGGCACGCTGAATCTATATGTGGCGTCTTATCCGCTAACACTGCGCTCTATTGGACCAGATACTAATGGTTCATTCCGTTCATATTTAGCAGACGGTTATCCGGGCTTGCTTGGTATCCATCCTAATACGCTACAAGCGTATCCTGAACTGGCGACTGCTTGGGCGTTTAGCCAAGACAACAAGACCATGTATTTTAAGCTTGATCCACAAGCAAAATGGTCAGATGGTGAGCCAATTACGGCTGAAGATTACACGTTTTTCTTTGACTATGTGAAGAACAAGAACGTTCATGCACCCTTCTATAAAAACTATTACACGACTAAGGTAATCGGCATCACCGTATATGACAAATATACGATTGCTCTGCATTCAGCGGATGCACTGCCTCATGATCAATTGATTGATCGCATCAACATGCAGCCTAAACCGAAGCATTTCCTTAAAGATGCCTTAGATAAAAACTATCTACGTGGATACAACTGGAAAGCAGAACCAACAACTGGGGCTTACTACGTATCGTCTTTGAAGAAAGGGCGCACGATTGAATTGGCTCACGTTAAAGATTGGTGGGGATATCACAACCGTTACCTCAAGAACCGTTACAATCCAGCTAAAATCCGTTTTTCTGTGATTCGTGACCCTGATCTTGCGTTCAAGTACTTTGAAAAGGGTGAACTGGATGTGTTCTTTGCCAACGATCAGAAGATCTGGTTTGAGAAAACAAATTCAGCACCGTTCCGTAAGGGTTATATCGTTAAATCAACGCTGGCTAATGAAACCTCAAAAGGCGCAACAGGCATCTGGCTGAACATGGTCGATCCCGTGCTTAAAAATGACGAGTTGCGTGCTGGTATTGCTTATTCTATGAACTTTGATTCGGTCATCAAGAATGTGCGTCATGGTGAAGCTACGCGTCAAAATGGCTTTGGTACCTTAGTCGGTGCTTATGCCACGCCTAAAGATGTGGGTGTAAAACCGTTCTCTCCAATTGAGGCGCAAAAGCACTTTGCTAAAGCTGGCTACACTAAGCTGGGATCTGACGGCATTTTATACAACAAACAAGGCCAGCCACTGCAGATAACCTTGATGTATTTAGGTGCTAAAAGCACTGCTGATGTGATCGTACTAAAAGAGCAAGCTAAAAAAGCAGGACTCGACATCGAGTTAAAACTGGTTGATGGTTCTACCGGCTTTAAGAGCCTACTAGAGAAAAAATTCCAAGCTGCTTATTTTGGAATGAACAGTGGTCTTTATCCAGCATATCGCCAGTACTTGCATTCAAGTAATGCTATCCCTCAAACCAACAACTTTTTTAGTTTTGTAGACCCTGAGATGGATAAGCTGATTCAAACCTTTGATACCAGTTTTGATACCAAAACTCGCATCGCAGTATCTAACCAGATTCAGCGTAAGGTGATGGACGCGAATTGCTTTATTCCTGGTACCGTTAGCAGCTTTACTCGCTCTGTACATTGGCGCTATGTCCGTGCTCCTAATTCAGTAGGTACAGCGCAATCACGCTTCTTATTTGATTCCAACAACCTCGACCTAGGTCTGATGTGGATTGATTCTGATATGAAACGCACAGTGTTAGATGCAAAAAGTGATGGTGATACTTTCCCTATGATGACTCATATGAGTACTCAAGTAATTAACGTGGAAGGCAAATAACATGACTAATAACGTAATTTTGTCGCTTAATAACGTCACCACCAAATTCAGCACTGATGAGGGTGATATCACTGCACTTAGCGGCGTTAGCTTTGATGTTATTGCTGGGCGTACCCTTGGTATTGTTGGTGAGTCTGGCTGTGGTAAGAGTATTACAGCGGCATCGATTATGAACCTTCTTCCTCAACCATACGGTAAAGTGACCGATGGCGAGATCATCTTTGATGGTCGCGATATCACTAAGCTTAACGAATCAGAGCGCTGCGCACTGCGTGGGCATGACATATCGATGATCTTCCAAGATCCAATGACCGCACTCAATCCTGTAGTGCGTGTTGGTAAGCAAATCGAAGAAGTTTACGAGCTACACAGTGATAAATATCTTGATGCGGCGAGCCGTCGTCAAGCCGCGCTTAACATGTTTAAAATGGTTGGTATCTCTGAGCCTGAGAAGCGCTTAGATGTGTACCCACATGAACTGTCTGGCGGTATGCGCCAGCGCGTAATGATTGCAATGGCACTGGCATGTGAGCCAAAGGTTCTTATTGCAGATGAGCCAACCACAGCACTCGACGTTACCATCCAGGCCCAGATATTGGATCTAATGAAGCGTATGCAAAAAGAGCTGGGAATGGCGATTGTGTTCATTACCCATGACTTGGGCGTTGTGGCTGAAATTTGTGATGACGTTGCAGTGATGTACGCAGGCAACGTAGTAGAGCAGGGGGATGTCTACCAGATCTTTGGGAAACCAACCCATCCCTATACACAAGGTTTATTGGCTTCTATGCCAACTGTATCTACGGTTCCAAAAGCGCAACTTGTTACCATTGAGGGTAGCGTTCCACAATTGAAAGATATGCCAAATGGCTGTCGTTTCGTTAACCGCTGCCCTAAGGCGATGGAAGCGTGTCACGAAACCAACCCCAAGCCTGCGCTAGTTGAAACTGGCCATGCCGTATCTTGTCTCGTTGTTGAAGAGGTTCTGTAATGACGCAGGCGACTCCTTTATTAAAAATCGAAAACCTGAAACAGCACTTTTTGGTATCCAATAAGCTGTTTCAGGAGAAGAAATACGTATATGCCGTTGATGGTGTGTCTTTTGATCTTTATCCAGGCCAAACCATTGGTTTAGTGGGTGAATCAGGTTGTGGTAAGAGCACGGTAGGCCGTACCTTACTCAAGCTTTATGAACCGACTGCGGGTAAAATCTATTTTGAGGGGCGTGATATCACGAACCTCAAAAACCGTGACATGATCTCTTTGCGTAAAGAGATGCAGATTATTTTGCAAGACCCCCTTGAGAGTTTGAACCAGCGTCATACCGTTGGTGAGATATTAAAAGAACCGTTTGTGGTTCATGGCATTGGTAGCGCGCAAGAGCGTGATCAATGGGTTGCTGAGTTGTTAGTTAAAGTTGGCTTACGCCCAGACGCCGCATCTCGTTTTCCCCATGAATTCTCGGGTGGCCAGCGCCAACGTATCGGTATTGCCCGCGCGATCGCGCTAAAACCTAAGCTTATCGTATGTGATGAATCAGTATCTGCGTTAGACGTATCGGTACAGGCTCAGATTGTAAACCTACTACTCGACTTGCAAAGAGAGATGAATATCGCACTGATATTTATTGCCCATGATTTGTCGGTAGTAAGACATGTTTCAGACACTATTGCGGTTATGTATTTAGGCAAATTTGTAGAAGTAGGGGATGCGGAGCAGGTGTTTAATCACCCAAAACATCCTTATACCGAAGCCTTGATTTCAGCAATACCTCAGCCCGACCCATGGGCTAAAAAAGACAGAATTATTCTAAAGGGTGATATTCCATCACCAATGAATCCACCGGCAGGCTGCGCCTTTTCTACAAGATGCCGTCACGCAGAAAAGTTATGTCCAGAGCGCTCACCGTGTTTAAGCGATGATGAACATAAAGTTGCTTGCCACTTAATAAAACCGTAAACAGGATGTAACAATGAAAAAAACCGTGTTTGGCCTCAGTCTCGTAGCTGTTGCCACAGGACTGGTTGGTTGTGGGCCCAAGGATCAGCCCTATGATACAGTCGACCGTTCCCCGTATGAGTTGTCAGTCGCAGACTTGAATCAATTATCGACTAAGACATTCTTATATCGCCGCATGATGGGTGAAACGCCACGTTATCTTACCGCGCTTAGGGGTAAGGTGCCGGATGACGTCAAGTTGGTAAAACTCATTACCACTGAGAATGGCATCCAAGTAGTTCAATTTGATGATGATGTTGTTAGCGCTGACACTAAAGGGCGCTTTGATACCGAAAACAACTATCGTCCAATTCTTACTATTGGTGGTAAATACGTTGATTATAAGTGTTCAGAAGACAGCTATGATAAATGTACCAATAAAGAGCAAGTTGACAGCAGCGCGGCTAAGACATGGGATCAAAAGCGTTATTTCGTGCCTGATTTCTCAAACGTAACCGTTTCTGAAAAAGACATCAATGACCTATTTGGTACAAGTTGTGCAGTGAAAACTGAGAGCTCAACCTTGACTCAGGTTCCTGAGCAAGACTGGAAAGGCTACCTTCTCGACCTTAAGAATGGCGTGATCAACTTTGAGCTGAGCTCTATCTATTCTGTACCGAGTAAACACTGTATTCCTAAGTTTACTTCTGATTGGGATTTCGACAAGCTGAGCTTCCAAACAACAGAATACTTCTCACTGGTTGAGCGCGATAAAGTTGTATCGAAAGACTATAAAGTCGTTCCATATCAACATGCAGACGATCTAACTTACGGTATGTTCCATAGTAATCGTTCTTTCCGCGATGAGAACTACGTAGATGGTCAAGATGGATATAGCCGTTCTTATTTAAACCGCTTTAACCCAAATAAAGATCAGATTACTTACTATCTTTCAAATAACTTCTGGAACAAAGATAACGCAATCTTCTTAGCAGCAGCTAAAGAAGCGGAAGCGGTTATCAATGTTCAGAATGAAATGTATAAGACTGGCCTGCCTCATATCAACTTTAAACAAGCTAAAGAGAAGCGTTACGGTGATTTACGTTATAGCTACTTGCGTTTGTATGATCAACCTCTAGATAACGGTCTACTTGGTGTTGCTAACTATAGTAACGATCCCCTTACTGGTGAGATCATCAGTGGTGGCTTTAACCAATTTAGTGCTAACTTCTTAGGTAATGCGGCATTTACCTACAATAGCTTTGTTCGTCAATATAACCTAGGTCGTCTAAACCCAGAAGCAATTAAAGATGCAGTTGGTGTTGATTACCCGAACAAAGATATGCAGCAAACTAAGCTGGAAGGCATAACCGACTATGCACACCTTAGTCAAGATGGTGCCTTGCTAACAAGAACTGCGGCGCGTCAAGCACCACAAGATATTGAGCATGCAACAGAGCAAGCGGGTAAGTACGTAAGTCAAGAGCAACGTGCTAAAGAAGCAGATCAAAAAGCGGAACGTGCGCTGCAATCTGGTGGCTATCCAATGCTACAAGAGACCATGCAGCAAATGACTGAGCGCAAGGCTGTGTCTTTCGCACACCTGCAACAGCTATCTGAAGATGTAAATGGTGACCTTAATTACCAATTAACTCCACAAGAAGCTATTGCTCAGGCTGACAAGGCTAGCGAGTTATATGATCAGCGCATGGCATTTAATGCTGAGCATAATATCATGACTGCGGATGCGGCGAACCTAGGGGCTAACTACGATGTTCTTCCTAAGGGCGTTAAGGGCTATCCGATCAACTGGAAGAACCCAGAGCTATGGGTTAATAATGCAGTTGGTGGCAAGCTTAAAAAGCTAAAACAGCTTCCTAAAGCACTGCGTCATGACATGATAATGAAGACTGCAGCGGCTGGTTTTGTGGGTACTATTATCCATGAATTCGGGCACAGTATTGGTCTGCGTCATAACTTTAAGGGTAGCTTAGATTATACTAACTTCTTTACAGCTGATGATATCGCCAAACAAACGGCGGCACTTGCTAAGTTAGGTTACAAGAATGTAAGCCTATCAACTGCAAGTACATCGCAGATGGAATACAACCAAGATATGTTCGGTATGGGCTTTGGTCCTTACGACTTAGCGACGCTACGTTTTGGTTATAGCCGTCAAGTACAAGCAAATACAGCGACCTACGCGAATTGGAACAATCCAGAGGATTGGTACTCTCTAGAAAAATACGACCAACAGCGTCGTGATGAGTGGGCTCAGGGCATTGAACACGGTGCAACCGATGCAGGCTCTTTGGCTATGCTACGCGATGATATCGGTGGTAACGAAAAGCTTATCAGCTATAAGTACTGTACTGATGGAAACCGTACTCTTAACAGTGACTGTAATATGTTTGATATGGGTTACAACAAAGAGCAGATCGCTCAGTACTATATCGAGCAGTATTTAGACCGCTATAAGATGCGTAACACGCGTGATGATCGTGCTAAGTTCTACGATACTAGCTACTCTGCCTATATTTCTGCTCGCAAGCGTGGTTTCAATACCTTACATGAGTTTATTGAAGATGCTGGCGGTTTAGAAGATAGAGTGGGTTGGGAAGCTGGCGTTTTAGACTCTATGTGTGCGCAAGACAATTCATCTTGGTTATGTGATGGCGTTGCTGCAAAAGATGCAACGGCGAAGTTCTTCTTACAGGTCGCAAGCCAGCCAGATTCAATAGTTAGTATTAACTTTAGATTGCCTGACGGTAAAATTGCATGGCCAAGCGGTGGCATGGAAGTGCACTTAAATTCATTGCTAGGCAACTATGCCAAAATGGATAAGTCTTATCTTACCGATGCTGAAAAACTAAAACCAGGTCAGGTACTGACTCAGTACTCTGATGCACCTAAAGTGTTTGATGAATTAGCTATCCAGAGTGCAATTAAAGCTGAGTATCAGGATAAATATCGTCAATTTACACCTGTGGTTAAGGTAATTGGTCGTCAGCTAAACAGCGCACAAGCAACGGTTAAAGATCCACAACATCCGTACAGCAACGAAGTTGATTTGTTGGGTGTATGGCCTGACCGACTACTTGCAGTACAGCAGTTAGTAACTCGCCATACTCACCGTGATACTAGCGGTCTGACATCTCAAGCCTTGGTTGATTATGCGCCTATCAACAAGCTGTTCAAAGATATGCTATGTCGTATGACAATGGCAAATAATGAAGATGATAAGTTCCAGCCTTATATGGTGAAGATGATTGCGGACACTGAAAAGCCTTGTGATGACTATGCAACGCCAACGCCTACCGGATTACCTTGGGCAGGCGTATCTAGTGTTGATGATTTCTATACCTCATACACAGATATGGTTAATCAGAACATCGAAGCACTTACTCCAGATTTAACCCGTGCAACCCTAGGCTTTGGTTTTGACCGTGACTTTGGTGAAATCAAAGGTAAGACTAACCTGTTGCATGCAATGCTAAATCAAGTGGCGTTGTATTCAACTGATAGTGATACCGCTAGTCAAGAAAAAGCACGCGTACTTCGTGAGTTTGTGGGCATCCACCAAAAAGCGGATTATGTGGCTGCGGGTAGCATGCAAGTCATAAACCTTAATACGAAGACACCGGATAAGGTTACGATTGATCCAGTATCAATTCGCGGCAAACAGTACATTGTTACTGATGAGAACGTGCTTGCTAAGAGTTTGATGCAAGAAATTGCTATGCTGAAACAGTATACACCTGACGTTATCGCGAAGTTGTATCCAGATGCAAAAGATGCAAAAGATGCAAAAGCCTATAATGATATAAGAGCGAACTTAGTATACGTAGCCGGTCAACGTATTAAACGTGACCAAAAAGCATTGGAACAGCTTCCAGTACTTTAAGTTAACGTAGAGTTACTATCATAAATTCAAAGCCGCTTTCGAGCGGCTTTTTTCTTTCTATTGAAATAGCCATTTAACTTCTCTTCTCTATGTGCACGTGGACAACGAAACTGGGTTTTCTATCTGCTCAAAACTGAAAACATATTTACCCCTCCGTGATGGTTGTCACACATTGCGCTATATTTTTTATATGTGAGTTTTTCATTGTATAACCGCTTTCAAATACAGTTTTTACAGTTTACGTCGAAAGACCGCACATTAGGGTGGGGACTAACACTATTTTTGAATGCTTAACTCGATTTTGAGTGGCGAATGTAGAGTTAGAAATCATCGTAAGATAATGAAAAAACAAGAAGATATTTTCAGGTAGTGACTCCTGTTAAGGAATCCACTGTGATTCACACTTTATTTGGTAATGCCGTTTTGCCAAACAAAGTATGATTAAAACGCCTCTTTTTGCATAAGAAGCGCATCGGTGGCCATTACTGTGGCAAGTTTAATTAGGAACGAAATATGAAAAAAAGTCTGTTGCATTGCAGCTTACTCCTAGCTTCCGTTAGCCTATTTGGTTGTGGGCCGGGTGATGAGTCGTATGACACGGTTGCCAAAGACCCTGACATGCTAAAAAGTGCCGATATTGAGCAAACAGTGAAAGAGGCAGATGGCAGTGTCCATGCGCGCCGCTATCTTTATCTGCGTACGATTCGTAAAGCGCCACGTTACTTCGCCTCTATGGGAAGCAATACTTGGTTTAATGACACCAAACTTGTCACTCTACATCGTTCTGAAAATGGGATTGAAGTACTGCAAGAAGACAAAGGTGCCATTGGCGCAGGTCAAGAGTACTCGCCATTTGATAACCCAGAAAACCTGCGTCCATTACTGACCATTAATGGTGATTACGTAGATTATAAGTGCGCCACTGACAGCTACGATAAGTGTACTAACCAAGAACAAGAAAACACCGATGCTGATGTTAAGTGGGATCAGAAGAAGTATTTTGTTCCTGATCTAAGAGATATCACAGTTAAAGATACAGGTTACAATGATTTAGATATGAATCGTTGTTTAACTGAAGCGGGTGCTCCGCGCCTAGTAAACCGTACCGAAACATCAGAAAACGATAAAAAAGTTACTTGGAACGGCCATGAAGTCGACCTTAAAAACGGTATAATTAACCTTGAGATTGCTCAAGATTATACCGTGAGTACTTCAGCAGGTTGTGAAGATTTTGCTCCTCAATCTAACCTAGATGACTACTCACTAACGGTAACAAGCTTTGTTTCTATTGTTGCTCTTGATGCGCCAGTTACAGATGGTGCTAAGCGTACAGGAACGCTAGTTTCTAAGAACTACACACCTGTTCCGTATGCAGAGCAAGAAACGACAACCTTTGGTTTCTTCACCACCACTATCGACCACCTAGATACCTTCTATCAAGCTAATCAAGATAGTGCGTTCCGTCGTTACCTAAATCGTTGGAACCCGAAAAAAGCCAAGCTAAATTATTACCTGTCTAACAACTTCTATGAGCCAAAAAATGCCCCTTATCTAGCGGCAGCGACTCAAAGTATCGATTTAATCAATGCTGAAAACGAAGTGTTTAAAACAGGTGTACCTAAGATTGAATTAGCCCCTGCGGGTAATCGTCAATCCGGTGACTTGCGTTACGCTATTATCGAGCTTGCCGATGAGCCGTTGGCAAATGGTCTATTGGGTTATGCACCGACTGCAACTAACCCACTAACGGGTGAAACCATATCAGCGGTTGTTAACCAATACAGTGGTAATGCGATTAACTCTGTACCTTACTATTGGGAAGCTATCCGTCGTTCATTCAATCACGGTAAATACTCTCAGCAGCAAATTGATACTCAAGTTTCGCACTCGGTTTCTTATACGCCTACTGACGATAAAATCAGTGAACCAGATGCAGAAAACCTTGTTTCACCTATAGCGGATGGTTCTACTTCATATGCGCAACGCGTGCATACCGCGAAGGTGATGGCGGGTGAAAATGAGAAACTTCCGGCATCTGAGCTTAAGAACATTGTTCAGCATAAGACTGCAAACAGCATCTATCAAGATCGTGAAGATGGTGAAAAAGTATCTCTAACCAAAATTGCGAAACAGTCACGAGAAGATCTCTATAACTTGGGTCGCAATAATATGCTAAGTACCCAAGCTTTAGAGCATACTGTGTTTGGTAATGGTGATTACCGTACGCTACCAACGGGTGTACGTGAACTACCTGGTGAGGCGGCAAACAAATACCGCATCGACTGGAGTAAAGACAGCTATTATAGCGACGCTAACCATAAACAATTGAAGCATTTTGGTAATTTAAGCGTTGCTGATCAACAAGATATCAAAGTGAAGCTTTCTGCTGCAATCTTTGCAAGTACCATTTCTCACGAAATGGGGCATAGCCTCGGTTTGCGCCATAACTTCAAAGGCAGTATGGATGCAGAAAACTTTAACTTCAATACACAAGAAATTGCGAAACTGAAGCATAAACTAACGGCAATGGGTTACCCTGATATCAATCCACGCTCTAACTCTAGTAGCCGCATGGAATACAGTGTTGATGCGTATACTACAGGCTACGGCCCGTATGATATTGCTGCCTTGCGTTTTGGTTATGCACGTCAAATGGAGCTGTCGCAGGGCACTCTAACCAATATGGTGAGTGGCACAACAACCTTATCTGACACTCCTATTGTCGATGGTAAATACGTTTCACTAAAACAGCGCGATACTGAGCGCCGAGCGGAAATCGCTGATCTTATTGGTCAGGGTGAAGCGCGTGGTCAATACTCACGTGGTGTAGCAGATGCAACGTTAATTGCTCAAACCAAAGCGTATCAATTCTGTACTGATGAAAATACCTTCTTAGGCAATACCTGTAACCGTTTTGATGCTGGCTTTACTGCATCTCAGGTTAGCCACAATATTATTGAAGGCTATAAAGATTTATATACCTACAATAATACCCGTGACGGTAAAGACTTCTTTGGTATCAATTACCTAACGTATTATACCATTTCAAGAATGAACACCTTCGAAAGCCTGCATAGCTTTATTGATGATTCTCAATATCTGCTTGCTACTGGTGAATCGGGTCTAACGGTTAAGAACCAAAATACAGTTGATAAGGTTATCAAAGAGTGTCGCACTCAAGACCCTCTAACGGGTAAATATGACGCGGCAGATATCCCATCTGTAATATCGTTCTACGGTGATGCGAAGACAGGTGGCATAGTATGTGACTTGGTCAAAAGTGCAGACAACGGCCGTCAATTCTTGCTTGGTAACGCGTTGGAACCTGCAGGGCGCATGCTACACCTTGTATTTGTAAAACAAAGCGGTGATATCAAGCTGTTAGATGTGCCTTATGGTATGGTTAGAGATGCGTATATTAGTGACAATGATTCATTGGGCCTAGAAGCTGGTGAGGTAATACTGGATTCAGATTCTCACCCTGTAATCTTACGTAAACTGGCTGAATATGCTGCAAGTAGTATGGTCCCAGGCTCTCATCTAGTTGCTGAAGACTGGACGGGTAGCAAACCTGATGGTTCTACTATTACGGGTAAAGTTCGTTTGACTGGACACCCACTTAACAGCTTATCGGGTGATACTAAAGATCCTAACCACCCTTATGTTAATGACCGTGATGTGCTTGGTGTATGGCCAGACAAATTGCTCTCAGTACGTACCTTGCTTTCTCGTGTAACCACGCAAATGCAAGATTCAAGTACCACAGCTTCTCTTGCTGACAGTGCATTTGCCGGTGAAGTACTCAAAATGGGTATCTGCCGTCAAGCACTAGGTGGTGCTTATGGTACGGACGAAAAAAAGGCTACCTCTGAGTGTTTCCAAGCAGTGAGTAATGGCATCTACCTAGGTGGACAATACAACACCGATCCAGATGCTTTGGCGGCGAAGACCTCAATTACTAATGCATATGACGAGCAAAATGTGACGTTCTCACCGTTGGCGGATTGGGCTGATATTAATATCGAAACTATCCCTACCTCAGGTTACCCAGTAGCCGCTTATTTTGATTTGCCAATGGCAGGTAAAGTAAGCCTATTAAGAGCGATGTTGAATCAATTTGTGCTAGGTTCAATCACAAACAATACCGGTCCTAACCTCAAAGCGGTTTCAAAGGAATACCGTGAGTTTGCGAGTGTGTATAGCGAAGATGCGGTATACGCTTATCAATCACCGATTGTGTGGGATTTCGATGGCGATAGGAGTACGATTCAAGCTGGTCAAGCTAACCTAGCTAAGTTGTTAAAGCATGACCCATCAGCTAAGAGCATGGTGGTGCATTTACCTGGTTCTCACAATCGATTCTGGGTTAAAGAAAACAACCGTTTGGCACTTATCGTTATGAACGCATATGTTAATCCGATAATTGCTAACGTGACTGCTAAAGATCAAGCAAGCAAAGATGAAGCTGAGACGAACACTAAGCGTTTGGCTAAAATCCTAGAGATGATGCCGCAAACCAACCGTAATGCAGAGCTAGAGAATTACTCTCTACTTACAAACTTCTAATCTAGATTAGATTGCAACGATAAAGCGACGCCTTAATGGTGTCGCTTTTTTTTGGGTTGGGTTTTATGTAGACTCAGGCTACGATATTAAAAATATAAGAGCGCGACCGTGACGCACAAAGTACCGACCAATATTATTACTGGTTTTCTTGGAACAGGAAAAACCACCGCCATCCTAAATTTACTAAAGAATAAGCCTGCCGGAGAGAACTGGGCGGTGCTGGTGAATGAATTTGGAGAGATAGGCATCGATGGTGCTTTGATGTCAGAGCAAGGAGCGATGATCAAAGAAGTTCCCGGCGGCTGTATGTGTTGCACTGCTGGTGTGCCGATGAGCGTTGGTATTAATCTGCTATTACGCCAAAAACCAGACCGGTTACTGATTGAGCCAACAGGGCTTGGACACCCTAAACAGGTGATGGCGACACTGACATCAAAGCAATATCAGCCCTATATTGAGCTACGCTCAACCTTGACCCTGACTGACGCTCGCTATTTTTCTAATCCAAAATATACCAGCAACGATAACTTTCAACAGCAATTGGCAGTTGCGGATATTATTATTGCCAATAAAACCGAGCTTGCTTCTACCGCGCAAACTGCGGCTATGCAAGCGTGGTTGGCAACTCAAGATTACAGCGATAGAGTGATTGCAACGACCCGTGGCGAGTTTGATTTGCAGTTGCTAGATGAGGTAGTAAAGCCACATGTTGAACTTGAAATAGCGTTTCATCACCATGAACATGCTGCATTAGAGCCTCAGTTTGCTATACCGCCGAATCAATCCTTTGTACGTAAAGAAAATAAGGGGCAGGGATACTTCAGTTGTGGTTGGTTATTTGGACCCGAGTTCGAGTTTCCCTTTGATGATATTTTCTCTCTGTTTTCAGACCTTACCGCTGAGCGTATCAAAGCGGTAATTAATACCGATAAAGGGTGTTTTGCCTTTAATGTTGCAGATGGGGTAGTGTCAGTAAATGAAATGAGCCTAGATGGCTTTGAGTCGCGTATGGAAATCATCGATACACAATTGATGCCATGGGATCAGCTAGAGCAAATTTTATTAAATATTTCGACTACCAACTGATCTGAACATTATGCTTTATTGAGGTAATTGAGCGACTTATAGGTTAGTCGCTCTTTACCAATAGCCGGTCTAACATGGGTGTAGATAACAATCTGCGCAGTATCCCAAAGATATAGGTAGGCTTGGTGACATAGTAACGAGCCTTAGGATTGTCACTATTGAGAATGTGTACAACCTTGTCAGTGACCGCATCAGCTGACAGAGTAAACTTGTTAGACGATGAGGTTTTACTAAGGCGCTGTATGGTATTTTGATAGCTACTTTTATGGCGAGAGTTATCAATATCAATGGTTTTTTGAAACATCTTTAGGGCATTTTGCCTAAACTTACTCTCAATTGGACCCGGCTCAATCAGGCACACACTGATATTGGTATCCATTAGTTCGAGGCGTAAGGTATCGGTATAGCCTTCAATCGCAAACTTACTGCTGTTATAAGCGCCACGGTATTTCATCGCCACCAATCCGAGCACAGAACTATTTTGGATGATCTTACCGTCGCCCTGCTTTAGCATTATCGGAATAATGGCTTTTGTTAGGCGATGCCAACCGAAGAAATTGGTTTCAAATTGCGCTCGTAACGCATCAGTAGGCAGGTCTTCTAGTGCGCCACACTGCCCGTAAGCCGCATTATTGAATAATACGTCAATCCGTCCATTTCCCGATTGTAAGCTGTGTTGTATCGCGTTTGATATTGACGATTCTATAGTGACATCTAACACTATACTATTAAGTCCTTGCAGCTTAAGCCTATGCACGTCAATGGGGTCGCGACAGGTCGCGATGACGTTGTAACCTGCTTCATGCAAAGTCTTGGCCGTATGATAGCCAATTCCACTACTGCAACCTGTGATTAATATTGTTTCTCGCATCTATGACTTAAACCTCCACTGTTTTAATGGAGATATCCTAACACCACCGAACGTACAAAAGACACAGCTATACATCCCAAAAAGGTTAGTAGTGATGCCTAACCGCTGATGAAGTGATTAAAGTCTTTAATTATTTCACGCGCCCCTTGCTGGATATCGCGTATTGGGTCGCCAGAGATAAATTGCCACATCTCTTCACCAAAGAAGATGCACAGGATAAGAAATAAGATAATTGCAGGATAGAGTAGGCGGCGTAGCATGGTTCTTCCTCCATGAAGAAAGGCGTACTATCGCTTAAATATAGGCTATCTGAATAAAAAACACCTCTGATCACTGGTACCAGAGGTGTTGTGGGGGGGGTATTAGCGTTTGTTGCGCAGATAGCGCTTACGGCGTTCTTCTTTTTTCTTCACTTTGAGTTCTTCTCTAAGGGCCGTTTCTTTCTCAACCTCAATTAGCTCTTTGGTAATCATTTCAGGAAGCTCTAAGGTTACTTGACCTAGGGTTCCTTGACGTAATTCATGCAGAAGAATCTCCGAAGCCTTATGCAGGTCAATACGTCCGCCAGCGCGCAGCGCGCCACGTTTTCTGCCGATCTCTTCCATCAGCTCAACTTCTGTTTCAGGTAGTTGTTCTATCTGATAACGTTCTTTTAGACGCTCAGGATAGTATTGAGCAAGGTATTCAACGGTATAGAAAGCAACCTCATCGTATTCCATCGCGGTGTCTTTAATAGCCCCTGTTGCGGCTAAGCGAAAACCGCTGTGCGGGTTTTCAACCTTAGGCCATAGTATTCCAGGGGTATCAGACAGCACCACCCCATTTTGCAGGTTAATACGCTGCTGGCGACGAGTTACCGCGGGCTGGTTGCCTGTTTGAGCAATGGTACGCCCCGCGAGGCAGTTGATGATAGTAGACTTCCCAACATTAGGGATACCCATAATCATAGTGCGAATATTTTTACCCATAGCTTCACGATGCGGAGCCAATTTACGACACAGCTCCATGATTTTATGAACTTCCTGAGTATTTTCAGTTGTGACCGCCATCGCTTTCACCCCTTGCTCTTTCTCATAATGCTCAATCCACATTTCAGTGAGTTCAGGATCTGCAAGGTCGCGCTTATTCAATACCTTAATACAAGGCTTCTCACCGCGTAATTCAGCAATCATCGGGTTCTCAGAAGAGTAGGGAATACGAGCATCCAACACCTCGATAATCACATCGATCTGAGGGACGACCTCTTCTATTTCCTTGCGAGCCTTATGCATGTGACCCGGAAACCACTGAATTTTATTGTTAACCATTTGAAAAGTTTACCTTTTGTTTCTTGTGCTGACGTAGTGGGGCATCAGGTGGGGTATCAAAACTTCAACTAAGAAAGCGATGTTTTGTTCCTGAGCGCTATTGTTTAACGGCAGAATAAGTAGATATGGGGATTTTAACACTTTATGGAGAAAGGGCGAGTTTTCTGCTTAGGGTTAAGGGTAATCATTTACTGTTTTAAATGAACATAACTTATTGACCCAATATTTGCCCCTTACAGTGTTGGTTCTAATATATAACCAAAAGTTAGCTTACTTATGAGCGCCTAAGAATTATTATGCAGCTAACATCTACCTGTACATAGATACGGATATGCGCATGCGGCGTATTGGGTTTGTGGATTATACTTCTGAGTATGTCTATACCATTATCTCTATTTGGTAACAGAATTTAATATATAAGTTAGTGCAAGGAATATTGTTATGCAGCGCAAATTGTTAACCTTGATCATGGCGACCGGTTTAAGTTTTAATGCCATGGCAGCAAATGATACATTGGTCATTGCAACCTCTAGTACGGTTCAAACAGTGAACCCACACTTGGCAACGGTGACACAAGATTACAGCATAGCTAATGCCTTGTATGAAAGCTTATTTCGTTTTGACAAAGATATGAATATCGTTCCTGATCTTGCTCTTGATTATACTATCTCGGACGAAGGTAAGGTTTATACTATCAATCTGCGTCAGCAGGTTAAGTTTACTGATGGCACTCCTTTTAATGCGCAAGCGGTAAAATTCAACTTTGAATACGAGATTCAAAACAAACTCAAACACGCCTCTTTGCTGTCGAGCGTGAAGTCTATTGAAGCGGTATCTGATGATACCTTAGTGATCACCCTTAATCAGGGCTCGAATAATTTCATCAACAACCTAGCGCACCCAAGCCAAGGGATTATTAGCCCTAAAGCGCTAGAGAAATATGGCAAAGATATCAATAAGCTATCCGCTGGTACTGGTCGATACCAACTTGCTGCATGGCAACACGGTTCAAAGGTAACCCTCAAAGCTAATCCCAATTATTGGGGTGGCGAGCCGAGTATAAAGCAAGTTGAATTCAGAACGGTACCAGAAGCAGGCTCTCGCTTAGCAATGCTAAAAAGTGGCCAAGCGCAGGTCATGTTACAGCTGCCAAATACCCAAAAACCGGTCGTAGTGGCGGACAATAAATTAACCGTCGTATCAACGCCGTCGACTATTGCAAGTTATTATGGATTTAACGTCAAAAACCCTATTCTTGGCAAGGTAAAGGTACGTCGTGCATTAAGCTATGCTATCGACCGTGACGCCTACATCAAGGTTATTTATGGGGGAGAGGCGAATAAAATGCACTCTATTATCCCAAGTAAAATTGAGACCTATCAGGCACAAACGCCATTTGATTATGATGTGGACAAAGCAAAACAATTGCTCAGTGAAGCGGGTTATCCAAATGGGTTCGATGTGCAGATTTGGTCAAAGAGTAATACGATTGATTCTCGCTCGGCTCAATTTATCCAACAGCAATTATCTTTGGTTGGGATAAAAGCTAAGATTGTTCAACGAGATGTGGCAAGCCATTATGCGGCTCTTGGAAACATAAATAACAGCGGTAATACGCCCGCGGTAATACTACAAGCGAGTTGGTCTGCATCTTCGGCAACTGCGGATTGGTCAATGAGACCTCTGTTCCAAACAGGCGCTGAGATCAATTTCACCTCATATAGCAATCCAAAACTGGATCAGCTATTTGAGCAGGGACAAATAACACTAGATAAGCAACAGAAAACAGACATCTATCAGCAGATCCAACATACAGTATGGGAAGACGCTGCGGCAGTTTGGTTAACAACGCCAAATCAATTGTTTGCTAAAGCAAAGGATGTGAAAGGCATTCGTCTATCGCCAGATGGTGCTGTGATTCTTTCTGAAGAATAGCCAAAAGAGCTGCTTAGTTAGGCTAATCCCGGATATTTACGTAGTAAATTCCGGGATTTATTTTTTAAGCTGGTAGCAAACGGCTTAAAGCTTTTTGAAAATAATTGAGGTGTTAATACCGCCGAAGGCAAAGTTATTGCTCATTAGGTAGTTAACCTCGATCTCACGACCACTTCCGGTGATGTAATCGAGATCACCACATCGTTCATCTAAATTGTCTAGATTGAGAGTAGGGTTAAACCAGCCTTGGTGCATCATCTCAAGACTAAGCCAAGCTTCAACTGCTCCGCAAGCACCTAACGTATGCCCAAAATAGCTTTTTAGTGAGCTAATTGGCACCTTGCCCAGTGCATTGGCAGTGGCATTGCTCTCGGCAATATCGCCACGCTCAGTTGCGGTGCCGTGCGCTGAGACATAATCTATTTTATCGGCTGTAATGCCCGCATTTTCAATCGCCATCTCCATGCAGATTTGCATGGTATCGGCTTGAGGTTGGGTGACATGCGCCGCATCACAGTTGCTGGCAAACCCAATCACCTCAGCATAGATCTTGGCGCCACGAGCAACGGCATGCTCGTACTCTTCTAAAATCAAGGTGCCAGCGCCTTCACCAATGACCAAACCGTCGCGATCTGAGTCGTAAGGGCGAGGGCTCAACTTAGGTGTATCGTTCTTTAAGCTAGTGGCAAATAAGGTATCAAACACTGCCGACTCAGTGGGACAAAGCTCTTCTCCGCCGCCCGCAACCATCACGGTTTGATAACCGTGCTTAATTGCTTCAAAGGCGTAGCCGATAGCTTGGCTACCAGAGGTGCAAGCACTGCTGGTTGGGATCACTCGCCCCTTTAAGCCGAAAAATAATCCAACATTAACCGCTGCGGTATGTGGCATCATTTGTACGTAGGTGGTGGCGGTGATAGCACGGGTAGACTTTTCGTTGAGCATCACCCCAAATGCGCCAATAGCATCGGTACTGCCGGTTGAAGAACCGTAAGCGATACCGGTGCGGCCACCAGTTAATACTTCATGACCTAACAGATTAGCATCAATAAGGGCGTTCTCGGTAGCAACCGTTGCTAAGCGCGATACTCGTCCCATACCTCGTACTTGCTTGCGCTTATAGTGCTTAGGCAATTCAAAGTCGTTTATGGGAGCGGCAAGCTTGGTATTCAGGCCATCATATTGCTCATAGCTTGTCATGTACTGAGTGGCATTTTCACAGGCGCGCAGACGCGGCTCAATCGCACTCCAATCGTTACCAAAGGCGGTCACACCTGACATGCCTGTAACGACAACTCGACGACTCATATTAGTCCTCCATTTACTGAGATAACTTGACGGGTAGTATAGGCGGCAATATCAGACATAAGATAGCTAACCAGACCTGCAACCTCTTGCGGTTCGCCCATACGGCGCAAGGGTACTTGCGGTAAGGCGTGTTCTTTAACCTGCTCATCAACCATACCGGTGTCAATCAAACCTGGGGCAACACAGTTAACCGTGATTTTACGCTTAGCGAGTTCTAGTGCTAGAGACTTAGTTGCGCCAATAACGCCAGCTTTAGCTGCACTATAGTTGGTTTGGCCGCGATTACCCATCAGGCCGGAGACAGAAGCCAGCGTAACAATGCGTCCTCCTTTGCGCTTTTGTACCATAGGCATAACGCACGGATGAAGGACATTGTAGAAGCTGTCGAGGTTAGTATGAATAACGCCATCCCACTCCTCTTCGCTCATAGCTGGAAACGCTGTGTCACGGGTAATACCTGCGTTATTCACTATGCCATAATAAGCACCAAACTCAGCAATATCGGCTTCTAAAACAGTGCGACATTGCGCTCTATCGCTAATATCAAACTGGATAAGGCGTCCCTCACCACCTAACTCAAGGATAGTGTTAAGGGTATCTTGGGCACCATTTTGGTCACCCATGTAGTGTACTGCAATGCTAAATCCATCTTTAGCGAGTTGTATCGCAATGGCCTTGCCGATGCCTTTACTTGCTCCGGTGACTAATACCTGTCGGGTCATTGTGGACTCCTGATGTTCATCTGTTCGAGTTTTTGTGGTGATGGGACATACACATTAAGTTGGCAGGATGCGATTTGTGTTCCATCGTGCTCAATTTGAGCGCTAAATACCGCCATGCCATTGTCTTCCATCACTTTTTGCGCGTAGATATCAAGGGTTATTCCACCTTGGTAGCTATCACATTGGGTGGTAAATCTGCGGCTGCCGAGTAAAAAACCAATCGGAGGTTGCTTTTGCTGTTGCATCGCATGAAAGCCTGACCAAGCCGCAATAGCTTGCGCCATAAATTCAATACCTACATAGGCCGGTACGGTTTGGGTTTGTTGTTCAAAAAACGGGTTGTGCTCTCCAATCGTAACCTGACAATGTACCGTGTCAGATTGGATATCAACTGCTTTATCAATCAATATCATCGGCTTGTCATGGGGGAGTAGCACTTCTATGTCAGGGTAATTAGTCATGGGCGTAACCAAAAATCAGGCTTATATTATTGCCACCAAATGCAAATGAATTACTTAAGATAGCTTTGTTGTTGAGTGACATCTCACTCTCAACCAATGCTACCTCAATATCATCTGCTTTTTGTTGGCAGTGTTGCTGCGGTAGCTGTAACTTATATTTCAGTATATGCCATGCAATAGCCGCTTCGGTGGCGCTGGCCGCGCCTAAGGTATGCCCAGTTAATGGTTTGGTCGAGCCAACGGGTGTATCGTTACCAAATAGGCGAGCAATTGCTTTGCTTTCCATGCTGTCGTTGAGCTGGGTTGCAGTGCCATGGGCATTCACATAACCGATATCTGAAGCAGAAAGCCCCGCATCCTGCAGTGCTTTTTGCATAGCTTGCTCAGCGCCAACGCCCTCAGGATGCGGCGCAGATATGTGGTGAGCATCAGAGCTATCACCAGCACCTAGCAGTGCAATCTCAGCCGGTTGTGTAGAGAGTAACATCAGAGCAGCAGATTCACCGATGTTGATACCACTGCGATGGGCATCAAATGGCTTACATAAAGAATTTGATAGTGCTTCAAGGCCATTGAACCCATTAAGGGTTAAACGGCTTATAGAGTCAACGCCGCCAACAATCACAGCATCCACTAATCCTGCTTGTAGCAAACGCTTAGCGCTTATAAAGACACGGCCACTGGAAGAGCAGGCTGTAGATACCGAATAGCAAGGGCCTGTTAGGTTAAAATAACGTGCAATAAAATCACTGCAGTTACCTAATTCTTGCTTTGAATAATGAAAGTGCGTTGGAAAAGCACCATTTTCGATTCGCTGTTGATACGCATCTTCTCCGGTTGCAATCCCTGAGGTGCTGGTGCCGATAATGACAGCTACTCGAGAAGCACCAAAGCGTGTAATTGCTTGGTTTACGGAGTCCTCGATTTGTACCATCGCTGATAGAGCTAATTGGTTATTACGTGAATCAAATTGAATCAAGTGCTGAGGAATTGACGGCAGCTCGTCCTTAACCCGGCCCACTATGGTAGATGAAGCGGTATTGAGAATCGTTTCATCATTGACCATGTTTGATGACATAGTGCCGTTAAGGCATTGATGGATATCAGCATGTTGCTTTCCCATCGCACAATGGAGGGCGCAATCTTGGATGTATACTGGAAATTTACCTGTCATAGGGCTGAGTCGTAATTCTACTGTGTTTAAGGCTGTGAGATTTGATGTTGCAAGGTTTGTATCGTGATACTGTAACCCTGCTTGATGTTATGGAAACGAATGTCACCATCAAGTCTATTCGGTTGCTGGTATTGGATTACAATCAGGTCGTTTCCTTGTTCATCCTGTATTGTTCGCGATGTTTGTGTATCAATTATATGCCACTTTACCTTATTTAAAGGCGCTTCCCAAGAAGAAGCCGGCCATAGGGTTAGCATCAGATTAAATAGTACCTGTTGTGGTTCAGGAAGTACGCCATCGAGCCCTTTCATCACCTCTGTGGTGACCGCGCCATCGCTATAAGTCAATGACAGAAGGCGAGTTCCCCATGAAGAGAAGCCGGCTAAGACTAACTTGTTATCCGTGACCTGTAACTGCACCGGAAGCTGTTGATTCTGTTGCTGGTCGTCACCCCACTGTGCGGTTATTAGTTGACTGGCGGTAAGTTGATATCCAAGCTGCTCCGGCAGCGGAAGGTCGACCTGGACTCCCGGCTCAACTTCTACATAGGGGGTGCTTTGCTTAGGTGCAAGGGCGCAACCACCAAGGGTGATAGCCATCATCAGTGCCAATGCTTTAACCAGTCTGATTCGCATGCTATAGGTTCTCTTTCTCAAGTGAGTGTGGCTTGATTGCCAGTGGCGCAAGCAGCCATGCAATGAATATCCCACACAATACGGTAAGCCCAAAGCTATGAATTGCATGGGTATTACTCAGCGCAAGTAGCCCAAACGATAACAAGGTGGTTGCGGCTGATAAACTAATTGCCAGTAGGGTGCTGGCACTGCGCGTCTTTTCTGCAAAAAACAGGGTATAGTCAATGCCGATACCGACAATCAAGATCAACGCCAACAAGTTAAACAGGTTCAAGTTTGAACCAATAACCACGGTTACCGCCAATCCAGCGATACACGCTATCATAGATGGAAGTACAATAAGGACGCCGTGCTTCAAGCCATAACGCATACTCACGACCAGTAAGATAACTAATATTGCCCCGCCGAGCAGCTCCAATATTTTGCCGCGATACTCTGCAAATAGATTCGATATTTCTTCTGCCTTGTTGAGGTAATAAACCCCTTTGGTTTTTTGTGCAAAGTCATGGATAACATGGGTTTTCGAGACATCAGTTTTCGAGACATAGTTTAGCGTTACAACTGCGGCCACATGATTACCTAGCGCACCTAGATATAAAAAACGAACTGGCTTTGATACGTCAGAGCTGAGGAAGGTATCGAGCGAAATGGGTGCAAATGGGTGCTCAAATTGTGGTGTTTTATTTAATCCCAATGCCGTTGCTAACGGTTTCCCTTGCTGCTGGTAGAGGCTTTTAATCAGCTGATAGTCTTTACTTTGACGCGAATTCGATGGTAAGTATTGGCTAAGGCTCTGATAACCGGAAATGATATTGTCATCTTTCCATTTATTTAGCGGGCTATCTAATTGCTCTAGCTTTTCGAGCAGTGCCTGTGAATTGCTAGCAGTAATCAGCAGCATCTGTGAAGAAGCTTGCAACCCACTGAGCTCAGATATTTTCTGCTCTTGTTGTTTTAGGTTGTGTGGCAGTGCCTGCAACTGGCGAATATCGTCGTTATATTGCGCCTGTGTCACCAATAAGCCGCTCACTAAAAACGTAGCCAGAGGTAGCCCAATTTTTACCGCAGGTTTTTGCCATAGTTTGAACCATGCGTTCCATAGAGCCTGCCCCGGAATTACCTGATTATTAGACGGTTTGCTGGCGAGTATCGGATACCAGGCAACCACACTGGCATAGGCGGCAATTAAACCGATTGCCGAGAATACGGCCAGCTGCTGTAGTCCTGGAAAGGGCGCAATTAGCATACCTAGGTATCCGACTAAGCTAGTAACTAGGCCCAGCGAAATCGCGGCAAAGATATGCTTTAAGCCTTGGTAACTGTCCCATTTATCCCCCTGTGCTAAGCGTTCGGTAAGGTAATGGAATGCATAGTCAATAGAGACTCCGATTAAGCTGGCACCAAACACTAAGCTAAACAGGTGTACCTTGCCAAAGATCAGGGTGGTGATTGCCATTGCACAGATCAAACCAATGCCAATGGACAATAACGCCAACAATAACGGGGTGGTGCTACGAAAAACCACTAACAGCAACAGCACCACGCCAACTAGAGAAAATACCCCAATAGTGCTGATCTCTGATTTGGCACTTTGAGCGCCAAAGTCTGCATAAAATACAACCCCAGTATGTAGGGTGCTTGCTCCATAACGTTGGCTAATATCGTGCTCGGCTTGGGTAATAAACTGCACCGCCTTCTGGGCATGGCTTCCGTATGGGGAGTGTGCGAGCGTTGCGGTAATCAATAAATAAGGCTGGTCTTGGTATTGGGTGTAAAGATAGCCGTTTTTTACGTTGAAGTTTGAGGCCTTACTACTGACTTGGGTAAGGTAGTCTCTAAACAATAAAAATGGGTCGCTATTAAGCTCTTTTCCGGTTACGCCAGAAAAGGGGTTATAGATCTGCTGAATAACCTTTTGCAGCTGCTGCTGGGGTGCTTGTGACAAGCGCTGGCGCTGCTCTGGGGTGAGCTGCTGAAAGCGGTTGTTGTAATAGTATGTTGCCCATTGCTGCTGAGTCTTTTCATCTATATGGCCGGTTACTTCACTAAAATTGTCACTGCCTTTTAGCTGGTGTGCAAAGTCACCTGCTGCGGCATATAAATCCTTGTCATTGGCTGCGGTGAGCGCAAATACTACCTGCTGACTCATGTTGTCAGTCACGGATTCAAATGCTTGTTCAACCACTGGATTCTGACGATTCTTAGGCAGTAACTTTAGAATGTCAGTCTCTATGGGAAGCTGTGTGGAGCCAAGCCACTGCTTCGCCAACAGCATAAGGCACAACATGACAAAACCGAGCCAAATAAGGGCTCGGGTTCGTTGCTTAGTAGTGCGCGTTTTTAAAGGCTTAGAATCTAAATTGGGCAACTTCTTTATCGCTCAATTGCGCCGGTTGGTGGCTTTGATTGCTAAATGTAATCTCGGTGATGTCACCACGCAATTCGGTCAGTTTTAGGCTATTAATCTCGGTATCACCAGAGAGGGTGATCTGCTTAAATACTGCGTTAAGTGGGGCTTGAGTCGGGGTAAGTAGTAGTGTCCAATCCGATTTATTGGTGGTTAACTCTAGATCAAACTGCGCTTGTAACGCACTAGTGTCGCCCTGAAATACAGCCAAGAAAATGCGGCTAAAATAAAACGCCATTGGATTTTGTTTAGCCGTGATTATCTGGGGTGCTTGATTGGCAATACTTTGTCTGAGTTTATCTTCGGTCAATACCAAGTCTACCGCAAAAGGCTGGCCCTGTTGCCACAATAGCCCTTGCTGTTTGTTGAGGGTAAATGTCCCAGAAGAAGTGAGCGGGGCAGAAAACATCTCAAGGTGGCGAGATTGGACAAAGTCACCTCGCACCGTTGGGTGTTTTGCCAGTTGAGTTTGCAGTGAATCAAGGTCTGTAACCTGAGCTTGAGCAAAACCACTAAACAATACTAAGCACAACAATATACGGCGTATCATAAGCCTACGCTCCCAGTTTGATGCCATGAATCGACCTTGTCGGTAAATACCTTAGGTGAGGCAAAACACATTTCTTGTTTTTCAATAGATACTGCGACTTGGGTGGTGTAACCCTTGCACATCCGTTGTCCAGTTTGAGCATCATAGATAACAAAATCAATACGCAGACGGTTCTCCCACTCGGTCAGTTTGCCGGTAATTCGGATCTGATGATTAAATGGGATCGCTTTTACGTATTTAACTCGGGTATCTATGATCGGCCACATGTACCCAGAGTCTTTCATCGCCAAGTAGCCATATTCTAATTTTTCCATCATCACACGGCGCACCTCTTCGAAGAATCGAAAATAGTTGCCGTGGTAGATGACACCCATAGGGTCGGCATCTTGAAAAGAGGTGATAAGTGTCACCTCTGCCTCTAGTGGGAACGCTATGGTGTGTTGTTCCATTATTTCTCCGCGTATAAATTCCAATGACGCTGTTGAATGCGAGCCATAAAGTGGCGCAAGTCATGCTCTAACGGGCGATCTTCGGTAACAAAATCAAATTCATCCAATACCGAGCTACACATGATTTTGAGCTGGTGGCTCATATTATGTTCATCAAGCTCTTGATGGCGACGTCGGATCTCTATCGCTTGTACGCTCGCCAATAATGACGCTGATGCTACCTGTTCGGTTAATTCAAGTACCCGCAAGCAGTCACGAGCTGAAATGGTACCCATGCTCACTTTATCTTGGTTATGGCATTCAGTCGAGCGAGAGAAAACACTGGCTGGCATAGTGTGTTTTAGCGCTTCGGCTGTCCATGCTGATATACCAATTTGTACCGCTTTGAAGCCGTGGTTGATAGGCTTGCGTTCACCTTCTGAACCAGTCAGGTTATATGGTAACCCATTGTTAAACTTATAATCCATAAGCTGAGCCATTTGACGGTCGAGGAGGTCAGCAAGGTTAGCAACTCCGGTTTTTAAGGTGTCCATTGCCATTGCGATATGACCGCCATAGAAGTGACCACCATGCAGTACACGCTCGTTGTCGCCGTCAATGATAGGGTTGTCGTTAGCACTGTTTAGCTCATTCTCAATCATTTGACGCAGCCACGGCAGTGAATCTTGAACCACACCAATAACGTGAGGCGCACAGCGCAGTGAATAGCGGTCTTGTAAGCGGTCACTGTTACGTGGTGGATGATCGGCTTTGAGGTCGCTACGCAACCATGCTGCAATCTGTTGTTGGCCTGGGTGAGGCTTAACCGCGAACAGGTCTTCATCAAAGTGGAAATCGTTACCTTGGATACCAACTGACACAAGTGCCGTGATTTTCGTAGCAAGCTGCGCCAGATATTCAGCACGCTTATATGCAAGGCAGGCAAGGGCGGTCATCACTGAAGTGCCATTCATAAGGGCAAGGCCCTCTTTCGGCTTGAGGCGAATAGGCTCGATACCCAACTCTTTAAATACCTCAGCAGTAGGGCGGGTTTCACCTTTATAGATAACATCACGCTCACCAATTAATGCTGCCGCTAGGTACGACAGTGGTGTTAAATCACCACTTGCACCAACCGAGCCTTCTTCAGGGATGCGCGGTGAAATATCTTGGTTGATCAGAGTGATGATTTGGTTAAGCAGGTCGTGCGTAACCCCTGAAACCCCTTGTGATAGAGAACATAGACGTGTAGCCAGTACTGCACGTGATTGCTCGTGATTTAGGATATTACCTAAACCACATCCATGAAAGCGGGTTAGATGCAGTGGCAGTTCATCAACTAGATTAGGTGGTATTGCGACGGTACATGAATCACCATATCCCGTGGTTACGCCATAGATAACACCTTCTTCTTTAAGAAGTTTCTCTAAGAATGCAACACCACGGTCTATTTTTGAGGTGAACTCAGGAGAAGAATTGATGCTCGCATTTGCGCCTTGGGCAATGGCAACGACATCTTCAATAGTCAGTCGGTCCGCGCCGAAAGTAATGTTATTTGCTTGTTTCGTCATCGCTTGTTTCACTTAAAGTCCAGAAATTAAAAAAGTTATACCACTGAAGTGGCGCCTTCAGCGCAAAGTGTTCAAGTCTATTAGCATAGCTTTGAACGATTTGTTCGAGTGCTTGTTGGCGAGATTTTCTTGGCAGCTCAATTTGCTCACTAAAAGGTTCTAGGTAAACATTAAAGTGTGGCTGTGAACTGGTATCGTCTCGCAAACCAAATAATAGATATACCGGAGCCTTTAACACGGCAGCCAACATAAATGGGCCTTGTGGAAATGGAGCCGGTTTGCTTAAAAAGTTCGCATAAATGGAGCGACTCTCTTTAGTGGTTGAGGTTCTATCCCCTACAATTACCACCCATTCACCCTGTTCAATCTTTTGCTGCAAAAGAATTGCGGTATCCGGTCCCATTGAGCTTACTTGAATTAAGTTAAGTTCTGAGTTTGGATTCACAGTTTTCATAACTGAATTAAATTGTTCTGCATGCTGAGTGAACACTAAAGCGTTAATTTTTACTTGTTTGTAATTTTGACTCAGTGCTCGGCAAAGCTCGAGGTTTCCCAAGTGTGAGCCTAAGATCACAATACCTTGTTTGTGGGTGACTATCTTTTCAAAATGCTCGCGCCCATGCACAGTGACATTATCTAAATTATAGTCGCCTCCCCACGCTGCGAGCTTATCGAGCATGGTTTTACCAAATGACAGCAAATGTTGATAGCTAGTCAGTTCATCATTGAGCTGAATACGTTGCTGTTTGGCATGATGTTGCAGTTGCGCTAGGTAGTGTTCAGAGGCGCAACGAGCCTGTTTATTGGTAAAGTGGTAATAGCGCATAACCAGCTTGAGAATCGCTTCAAATGCCTTCCTACCGAGTATTTTATATACAAAAAGTAGGGTCTTAATACCAATGACAGTGCCTTTTTCAGCACGCTTTGACCAATGCTGGCTATTTGATGAAGCGTTGAACTTTCTAGCTAATAGCTTGGGTATTCGAGGTAACATGCCAAAAAACAAGCGGGTATGCATCCAGCTTATTTTTAGGTTGTCCCATAGCGCATCAAAGTGTGAGATGCCGCCCTCTGGGTAGATAACGCGGGTTTCAACAAAGTCGATATCTACGCCATCCCAATACATTCGCACCAATATTTCAATATCAAAATCCATGCGACTACCAATAGAATAGCGGTCTAAGGTGGCGATGGTTTTGTCGACGGGGTAAGCACGAAACCCGCACATGCTGTCTTTTATACTCATCGAAAGCGTTTCAATCCATACCCATACATGGGTGGCATAGCGTCCATATAAACGTGATTTTGGTACGCTTTCATCGTAAACCGGTTGCCCAGAGATAAGACGATGGGGGAATTTCCTCGATTGTTCGAGGAGCTTAGGTAGGGCTTGGATATCATGTTGACCATCTGAGTCAATCTGGATGGTATGGCTGTATCCTAGCTCGAAGGCGCGGCGTATGCCCGCCATGACAGCGCCACCTTTGCCTTGGTTTTGCGGCAGTGTAACCAGCTCGATACCCGGTTGCAGTATTTGTTGCAACGCGGCCTTGGTCTGTTGATTGCTACCATCATCAACGAGGATAATAGGCATTGAAAAAGGACTTAGCGATTGGATGACACTGGCGATGGTGCTTCCATGGTTGTAGCAAGGAATAAGAAAGCATGGATGATAGTTACTCACTTACTGCCCCTAGCTTCATTTTTCCCGAAGAATGCACCACAATACGCTCACCATCGAGTGAGGTATATTTAAAGGCCAATTTTTGTTTTTCGCTGTCCCAATTTAGTTCGAGAAAGGCAGTGCTGCCTGGCAAAATAGGCTCTTGAAATTTAATTACTTCCATCCCTTTAAATGCCGGAGGGGTGTTTAGGTATTTGATGGCATAGTGCAGTGCCCAGTCTATTTGAGTCACTCCGGGTAAAAGCGGGAATTGACTAAAATGCCCTTGAAAATCAAGTATATCTGAATCTACATTGAATTGAAGGATGGCATGAGAGGTGTCAACCTTCGATTGAACAAGAGTGGGTTTTCGTTTATCCATTACTTTGTTATGCCTTACCTTGTTGTTCATTTGCGAACAATTTCTCAATCTCTGCAACCTGACGCTTGCCTTGGCTGTTTAAAGGGATTTCTTTTACGGTGCGTATCTTTCTTGGAATGGCAACGGGCTCTAACCAAAGTCTAAGTTTCGCGCGAATTGCCAACCAAAATTTACCCTTGCCTAACGTGGTGAACTGTTCGTCACCTTGCGCAGTCAGTACTAATGTGGCGAACAACGATAAACGATTGCCATCTTGCATCGAAATAACTGCGGATTCTTCCACCCACTCGAGCTGGTCTAACCGCTTCTCAACCTCAACCAAAGAAACGCGTTTTTCTTCGATCTTTACCACGCGGTCTGTACGGCCCAATAATTCAAAATGGGTATCGTCAAACAAGCGACATTGATCCGCTGTTTGATACCAAGATGAAGGACTAATGTGCTCTGCCATTAGCCTTAAACAGCCCTCATCGTTGAGTTTAGCACTCACATTGGGGAAAAGCTGCCACGGTTGGCTGGTGGTAACTTGCTGACGATGGGCGATTCCACCAGTTTCTGTGCTTCCAAAAACTTCGATTGGATAATGGCCTAATAATAACTTGGCGTGATTGGCTGCATTGTTACTAAGGGGGCCACCGGAAGAAAAGACGCAGCGAATCTTACCTTGCTGATGTTCAGCGGTAAGGCGCTTAAGAAGCGCAGGGCTACTTATGAGCGTTGATTTATTACTCGCGATATGTACGAGCTGCTCTGGATATTCTAGATTAGTGGTTGAAAACGGGCGTGCGGCACAAAGAGGCCAAAGTATGCGGTATAACAAGCCGTAGATGTGCTGATGAGATACCGTGCTATAGATGCGCGTATCTGTTAACTGTTCGCCCCATAAAGCCTCTAGAATTTCCACTTCATGGCTGAGCTGGTATAGGGATTTATGGATAGCCTTAGGTTGACCACTTGAGCCTGATGTAAATAGGGTCAACGCAATCTGTTTTGGGTCTAGTACTGGCCACTGTATCGCGCCGCGGTTGGTTGAATGCAAATCTAACCATGCGCAGCTAACCTCTTGAGTGGTTGGATCGATGGCGTTGTCATGTAGGAGTAGGTCAAACTCACTACCAAGCTCATTAAGCGCTTGTGATTGATAATTGCCTGGCAGAACAATGTGTTTATTTGAGAAGCAACATGCCAGCAGAGCGACGCTAAATTGATAACTGCATAGAAAAGTCAGTGCAACTCTATGGGCGTTTGTATTTTCAAGTTGCCCCACGACGCTTGCTACGTCTTGTTGAAGCGTTTGCCATGTAATGTCATTTTCTGAATCAAAAGCGACCACCATCTTGGCATCACGCGGATGGTGAAATAGGTGCGTAATGGGACGAAAGCTAGGTGGTTTTTGTGTCATTGCTTAGAGTGTTCCTTAAGCTTAAATTGGCGAACGATCCATTCAATAGCAAATAATAGGCCCGCTAGGATATAACTGATAAGACCGTTGTATAACGTCCAAATTGCCATTGATAAAAAGCAGGTATACAGCGCAATAGAGGCGTTGATGATAAAAAATGCGCACCAAACCTTGGTTACGGCTCGGGTGTAATCTATGCCTGATTGAGGCAGGTCTGGATCTTGAAGGCGAGCGAGGCGTTCAACAATGGTCTGCTGCTGTCTTAGGCTATTGGCAAATACCATTAGCATACAAAGATTTACTACCACAGGGTAAAAAGTTAATAAGCCTTGTTGCCTAAAGATAACTCCTAAGGCAACCAAGGTGATTCCAACTGAAGCACTAATTAATGCCAGTTGTTTTAGCTCTTTGAGACGACTCTTACTTGAATATAAAAGCCGAAGTAGCAGGGCGGCAATTAACACCCCTCCCACTAGACTCAAGCCATATCGTTCGATACCAAAATAGACCGCTAGAGGGTAGGCAAGTAAAATAAGTGCCGAAAGTGCGGTCAGCAAAGCACGCACTTAAGCTTCCTTCAATAGCTCAGTTACAGCCTCAACCACATCATCGACCGTACGTACGGTACTAAATTCAGTTGGTTTGATCTTCTTGCCCGTCACATTTTGCAGGTGAACTACAAGGTCTACGGCATCAATACTATCTAGGTCTAAATCTTTATATAGGTGCGCTTCAGGCTTGATATCTTCAGCATCAAGTTCGAAAAGCTCAATAAGTGCATCTTGAACCTGTGTGAATACTTGCTCTTTATTTACGTCTGTCATCACGATACCTTTCTACTATTCAGTAATCTGTGAAGAGATGTAACTAGCGAGATTAGCAACCGATGCAAAGTGCGTGCGTGTATTTGTATCATCAGCATCAATTACAATGTTGTATTGCTTTTTAATCGCTAAACCAAGCTCTAGTGCATCGATAGAATCCAAGCCTAAACCTTCACCAAATAGCGGGGCTTGTGCGTCGATATCTTCGAGAGTCAGGTCTTCAAGGTTTAACGCATCAATGATGAGTTGCTTAATTTCATTATGTAATTTTTGCACGGTATCCTACTCGTTACTTATAGGTTATTGGGGGAACAAACGGCTCGTAAGGTGTTGTTGAACACGTCTAGCGGCGATTGTTGATGATGTAGTTTGCTTGATTATAGGCGCAACCTCAACTTTATCCTTAACCTCAATGTGGAAAAAGGGCCTTTTTTCGGGCACTTGATACCATTTCGCTTGCTTGGTTAAAAAGCTTTGAGATACCGATATATGGACGATCCTAAGGTCTCTGCCAGTCCTTACGGCTATTTGGGCTGCCCCACGCTGAATCTTTGATTCCACTCCAGGTGTCGTGCGGGTTCCCTCAGGAAAAAGCAATAATACGTTACCCTGTTCGAAGCGTTGTTCACAGATATCGAGCAGATCATCTGGGGCTTTATTAGGAATATAGCCCGCCGCTTTTACGATATGTTTGATAAAAGGATTGGACCAGAGCGATGCCTTTACTAGGCAATCACAGCGCTTAAGCTGAGAAGCAATTAAAACATAATCAATTAGGCTAGGGTGATTCGCTACAACCAAGCAGTTTCGATCTTGTTTTAGGATGTCCGCACCAGAGATCTTATAGTCGATGGCTCGGGTATATTTCATCAGTCTACAAAACCCATGGAAGGAGAGCTGAATTACCGCTTGAACGCGATACTCCCTGTGCATGGATTTTGGGCTAGTAAGCTGAATAATTGGGATAACAATAAAGCTTAATAGCAGTCCTCCAAGCCCAAAAACGGTAAAGCAAAAACCAGTGGCTATGATACGAGACCATTGATCTAGTTTACGTATTACTCGCTTCATGCGCGCTGCCACTGCCAGGTTTGATTAGCCGATGAAATTGTCCACGAAGGCTCGTCTAACAAAAAGTGACGTAAAAATTCAAGACCTTGAGGTAATGAATCACAGGTGTCTAACTTAGATATATGCGCCGATAATTGCTCGCCTTTAGATAGGATGCAACCAAAACCAAATCCGATAAAAGAATCGGGTTCATAGATGGCGTAACAGTCAGGAACAGGTTCATCAAAGTCTACAAAAAGCACTTTATGCTCGGGGTTTAGATTAAGGTAAGCGTAGGCTTCCAGTAATGCCATTTGAAAAGTATTGTCTGCCGCGGCGATAGAGGTAACTGCAATGGCCTTTTTTGCCGCAATGGTTGTCAAACCCGCAGCGGTATTGTGCACTGACTGCGAAAAAGCAATTGGGGACGCATCTTCACCTTGAACAATATCTTCAATCAGTTGTACGCTTCGCTCTAGTTCACCATGGCGACTGGCGAACACGATATAATCCACATCATGTTCCTTGAGCAATTCCAATGCGACCTGCACCGCGTATTTACTAAGATTACTCATGCGACGACGCATCATAGGCGGAATATTGCTAACCTGAATTTTACCGTCAGCAGGGCATTGTTGGGATTGCGCCCAATCGATCCACTGTTGCGCTGTGTAAAGACCTTTAGCGTTAGCGCGCCATGCTTCAAGGTTAAAGCTTATTGAAAGTGTATTGTTTGACATGACAAATAATATTTATGCTATTAAGTGACATACTATATGTGTTTCATGCAGCAGTTAAAAGTATTTTGAATTGCAATTTTCAAAAGTACTACCTTTATTTTGCATTGTAAGTCATTGAAAAAATGGGCAGTAGATACGCGCACACTGATAATGGCGCTATTATCCCTGTTCTGAACAAAAGGTAAGCCCAGACCTTTTATGCGTATGACAGACAATTTTTACGATTTTCCCATGACGCTCAACAAAATGGATAGATGTCCTTTCAATCTCAGCCACGCTAGATGCACTAAATAATAATGTTGCGACAAATAGGATGCCAATGACTCTTTTCTTAAGTGATGTTTTCATATTGCGCCTCTGTTTTAGGGGTATATTACGCAAGTTAGAGACAAAAAGTGTCTGTTGGGGGAGGGGCGGCTCTGTGGTGCTATGGTGCTATGGTGCTATGGTCCTATGGAGTTGGTCATCGTTAAACCGCTACATCGAAACATCGAAACATCGAAACATCGATACGCCTTTCCACCGTCCTCCCCGCGCAGGCGGGGATCTGTGGTCACTCGACGCGCAATTCAGTGTGTTGTTTTTATTGAACCTGAGATATCACAGATGCCGGCTTAAAAGACTACCGGCATGACGGGGGGACGAGGTGCGGTTCTGTGGTGCTATGTTCCTATGGTCCTATGGTCCTATGGTCCTATGGCTCTATGGAGTTGGTCATCGCTACACCGAAACATCGACACATCGATACACCGCTACATATCCCCCCGGAATGGAATAAACTACCTCCCAGCCCCCCTACATTTGTCTTTACCAAGTGTATATTGTACACTTCCGAAACTAATATCATTTGATGATGTTTTTGTATTTATATGGCGATTAAGTTGTTGATAATCAATGACTTGTGGTCGTGTGTACTCTATTAATCTTTATGCAATCAGGTGATTTAATAGAAAGTTGATATACTTCTATTATCCTTGTTAGTCATTAAGTAACACGCACAATTAGGTTTATCTGTGTCTAATCATAATCAAGATCCATACAACGCTTTTCAAGCGAAGACTGAAGCTCAAAAGCTTTCTTTTTCTCCTATTGTTTTCCATACCGCGCGTACATTACGTGATTTGGGAATACTTGCAGCGCTCGATAAGTCAGGCGCGAAAGGGCTGTCTGCGGTAGATATTGCGCAACAAACTGGGGTTTCAGAATACGGTGTTAAGGTGTTACTCGATATGGCGCTAAGTGCGCATATTGTGTTGTGGGAGAAGCCTAATTATTCCTTGGCAAACATGGGACACTTTTTGCTACATGATGGCATGACGCAGGCTAACTTAGATTTTACAGCTGATGTTTGTTATGCCGCTATGATGCACCTTACTGAAGCGATTAAAGAGGGCACCCCAGCAGGTCTTAAAGAGCTAGGTGATTGGGAAACCATTTATCAAGGCCTGTCGCGTCTACCGCAAAAGGCAAAAGAAAGCTGGTTTAAGTTTGACCACTTTTACTCGGATCGCTCTTTCCCTCTATTATTAAAAGAGGTGTTTAAAGACAAGCCGCAGCGTTTAGTCGATATTGGTGGTAATACTGGTAAATGGGCGTTGCAGTGCTTTAACCATGACCAAGATGTAGATATTACCATTGTTGATCTTCCGCAGCAGCTTGAGGTTGCTACAGGCAATATTGAAGCACAAGGCTTTGGTTCTCGTTTCACGCCATTTCCTGCGAACATGCTAGATAAATCGCAAAATTTACCTGAACGTGCAGATGTTTGGTGGATGAGCCAGTTTTTAGATTGCTTCTCTCCGATGGAGATATTAAGTATTCTTAAGCGAGTGAAAGGTCAACTACAAGCGGGTGATACGGTTTATATTCTTGAGCTATTTTGGGATGCCCAAAAATATGAAGCAGCAGAGTATAGCCTCAACGCGACTTCGTTGTATTTTACCTGCTTAGCCAATGGTAATAGCCGTTTTTATCGTAGCGATGACTTTTTAGAGATTGTCGCTGAAGCTGGGCTTGAGGTTGCTGAGCGCACCGATGATATCGGTTTAGGCCACACCTTGTTGAAACTTCGCAAGGCTTAATTCTGATTAACGCTACCATTTAAGGTAGCGTTTTTATTTCTCTTCAGTGCTCATTTATCGAGCCTAATTATTGGTAAATTTATGCCATTTTCTAATCTTGGTCTTAGCAAACCGCTAATCGATGCAATCGCAGCGGCGGGTTACGACAAACCTACACCAATTCAGCAACAAGCCATTCCTATTGCGCTTAAAGGGGATAACCTGATTGCGGCGGCGCAAACTGGTACCGGTAAAACTGCAGGTTTTGTACTACCTATCCTTGAGCGATTACTTACTGCAACAACCCTTAAGAAAAAGCGTGTTCGTGCGTTAATTGTTGTACCCACCCGTGAGCTTGCGATTCAGGTGGATGAGAAAATAAAACAATATGCTCAATTTACTGAGCTTAAATCTACCGCGCTGTATGGCGGCGTAGATTACGCACCGCAAAAACAAGCGCTGATTGAGGGCGTTGATGTGTTGGTTTCTACGCCAGGCCGCCTGATAGACCTTTATGGGCAAAAGGCGGTGTATTTTGAAGAGGTAGAAACCTTAGTCTTAGATGAAGCCGATCGCATGCTAGATATGGGCTTTATCGAAGATATCAACAAGATCATTGCTCGCCTACCAGACGATGTTCAAAATCTGTTGTTCTCAGCTACTTTATCTAATCCCGTTCGAGAATTAGCTCGTAGTGCTATCGATGATGCGCAAGAGATCAGTATTGCGAAACACAGCGCGTCTAAGTCGAATATCGAGCAGTGGTTAGTGACAGTAGATAAAGATAAAAAATCTGCGTTACTGGCACATATGATCAATGAATATAAGTGGGAACAAGCACTTATCTTTATTGAGACTAAACATGGTGCAGCAAAACTAGCGGCTCAACTTGAAAAGCGCGGTATCTACGCAGAAGCGTTTCACAGTGGCCGAAACCAAAAGGTAAGGGCGCAGCTGTTAGAAGACTTTAAGCGTGGAAAACTGCAATACATGATAGCCACAGGTGTCGGTGCGCGTGGTATAGATATCCATGAACTGCCAACGGTAATTAACTACGATTTACCTTACCCAGCTGACGAATACGTGCATCGTATTGGTCGAACTGGTCGAGCTGATGCCAAAGGTGAGGCAATATCCTTTGTTTCAAAGGATAACTTTAAGAACCTATGCATGATAGAAAGCCGCTTAGGCCACCTTATTGAGCGCAGAGAAATTGAAGGCTTTACCCCAAGAAAAGAAGTGCCGATCTCGGTTTTAAATTACGTTCCTAAGCATAGACGTCCAGAGTAAGCCACTGCGCAATAACAACGTTTTTAGACCGAAAACTCTAAGCGTAACCAGTCAAGGAAAGCCAATGCATGTTGGTTTTCCTTGAGTTTTTGTTGATACACCACGTATACCCCTTGCTTGGGATTAATCACCGCATCCCCAATCTCAATTAATAACCCCTGCTCGATATCGTCTTTTGCAAAGTGTCGATGAGTCACTAAAATGCCTAATCCACGAATTGCAGCCTGAATGGCTTGCACCGATGCCACGAACGTTAACTGATGTTCAGGCTTTGGATTGGCTAAGCCATAAGCCTTGCTCCAAATATCCCAATCTTGTCTTCGACGCGCGTTATCTACATTGATCCTTGGAAAGCAGGCTAATAGGTGGGGTATGTGCTTGTGGTTTGTTTCATTAAGTAAGTCTGGGCTACAGACTAAGATCAGCTCATCATCGGCTAGACGTTCATGGTGATAGTCTTGCCACGGCTCAATTGAGTCATGCACAATCGCAATATCAACGCCTTCCCGCTCAAGATCAAATGCTCCAACCTTATTTGAGATACGAATATCCATCTTAGGCGCAAGCTGATGTAGTTGATTCACCCTAGGGATCCACCAATGTAAGGTAAGTGAATTCACCATATTTATGGTGAGCCTAGTTTGGTCCTTATTAAGTAATTCTTGATTAGCCTGCATGATGCTCTCTAGGGCAGGAGCAACTTTTTGATAATAAATTCTACCCACCTTATTCAGTTCAATGCGTCGGCCTATACGCGTAAACAGTACGGTATCTAGTTGAGATTCAAGAGCCTTTATTGCTTGGCTAATAGCAGAGTGACTGACGTTAATTTTATCCGCTGCCGCAGTCATACTGCCAGTTTCGCTCACTGCAACAAAAGCGTATATAGACTTTAATGGAACCTGCTTTCTCATCGCTAAACCCAGAAGATAATATGTTAGTTTTACTTACAGATTAGTTTAGCATTATTCAGTTATTGATAAGGCATATATTCTCTATACTGCGACTAAATCCTATCCGAGTGATTATCGTGATTAAAATAGAACATCGTGCGACAGCGTTTATGTTAGGTTCCACCTTGTGCACGTCGGTTGCAGGGCTCATGGCCAAATTCTTAACCGTAAGAATAGCGACTGGCAGTGTATTACTGCTACGGTTTTTCGTACCTGCTGCAATTATGTTGTCATTAATATTTGTTGCCAAGCGCAGCTTACCTGAGCGGGGCATGTGGCGAGTGTTAACAATTCGCGCCTTAGGGGTAGCTGCCTGTCAATTTTGTTTCTTGTATTCATTGGGGACATTGTCGCTGGTGGAGAGCGTTGTACTATTTAGCACCGGACCAATTTTCATCGCCATTTTTGAGCGTTGTTTATTCAAGGTTCAACTCTCTACCACTATTTGGGTTGCAATTGGGTTAACCTTTATTGGTGTTATTTTTCTTGCTGGTGAGAACGATGGCTTCACTGTTAAGCCCGCACTTGTCATTGGGCTGATGTCAGGAATGTTCAACGCAGTTTCTCAATTGAGTTTGCATAGAACATCGAAAAGTAGCATGAGCGGGATGGAGAGTAGTGGATGGTCGTTCTTACTAGCGGGTATTCTACTCATTCCCGTAATAACGGTTTTTAATTACACTGGAACGGTAAAATTAAGCTTATCGCTGTTGTCAGCAAGCCAAAGCGTTGTGTTGATTGTGCTGGCTATGACACTCGCTATTATCGGTACCCAGGTATGGCGCAGCAGTGCCTACCGATTAGCTGAAACTAACTCGCAATTGGCACCATTGATTTATACCAACTTAGTGTTTACTGCGATCTGGCAGTTTACTTTATTTGATATTTACTTTAACAGTTTTCAATATCTAGGGTTAGGATTGATTATTGGTGCAAATATTCTTATTTATCTGAACACTAATAGTAAGAGTTGTAATTGAAAGGGTGCAGAGGGCGTTGAAATAAATAGTGAATATTACTTTTAGTTGCTAGTATAATACTAGCAACTTGAAAGTAATCGATATTGGAGCTTATGTTTATAAATACTTTATTTATGTGTATTAAACAGGTGCAACAGTAAGAAGTAAATTTGCAAATCTACGGGTTTCACCACTGGCTATTACCAATAATGTATTAGGTGATTTAACAGTAGAGTAAAACTCTTGTCTTTCTAATAATTCTAACTCTTTGTTAGAATCTAAGATCGATTTATATTCTGATTCAATTGTATTTTCAAAATTATCGGGCCAAGCCATCATAGTCGCTCTTTCAATATTGATCATTTTTACTAAACTAGAAAGAATAATCGTAGAAGGAATCATATCTTTGGAAAGGTTCAAATAAATAACTTTAGCATCTTTAGGTGAATTAGTAACAAAAGAATAATTTGAATCAGCTATCAGTATTTGGGTTTTATGACCACATTTAGCTAATACACTTAATAGCTCAGGATGAATAATATCTGACTTAATCATATTGCCTCATTTTATTATAGTATAGGCGATATTAAACTAATAATACCGCCTAAATATTATTACATGCGATAAGCGCCGCCGTTGATATCAATAGTTGCACCAGAAATAAAACCATCGTACTCAGATGCTAAGAAAGTGATTGTTCTTGCAATATCTTCTGAGTTTCCGGCTCTAGCTAGTGGTATGGATTTTACGGTAGCTTCTGCCGAAGATTTAGTAGTGTGTTTATCATGGAAGCGAGTCCCAAGAATAAGGCCAGGAGCAACTGCGTTTACCCGAACCCCAAACTCACCTAACTCAGCCGCTAGCGAACGAGTCCATGTCAGTATAGCCCCTTTGGTTGTAGAATATGCTAATGATCCTGAGTGTCCACCACAACGACCAGCTAGTGAAGCAAGGTTAATAATACTAGAGCCTTCTGGCGCTTGCTTAAGGTATGGCAAAGCAGATTGAGTGACATTTAGCATAGTCGTCATATTTACATCGATCACTGTTTTCCAAAAGTCTTGCTCAATTTCACCAAGCCATTTCCTAGCAATGATACCGCCAACATTATTGACCAAAATGTCTATACCACCTAAGAAATCGGCGGCATCTTTAATGCATGCTACAGTTTCCGTTTCATTAATTAGATTCGCATAGCCGAATTTTGCAAGTTGGCCTCGTTCTTCTGCTAATTTTACAAGCTCTTCTGGTCCTTCAGTGCCAGTAAAGTAATGAATATAAATATCGCATCCAGATTCTATTAATTGTTTCGCTGTGTGGAAGCCAATACCTTGTTCACCACCAGTAACAAATGCTTTTTTACCTTTTAATTGTCCCATGTTTTATACTCTTAATATGCTTGAATTGAATGAAGTAGTTCTTTTAAATCTGGGTTCTGTTTCTCAAATTTTTCGTAAACAGGTTTAACTTTATCTTGGAATGAAGGAATATCTGCTTTTACGATTTCCCCACCATTTTTAATAATTTCGTCTCGAGCTTTATCGACATATGCATCCCAGTATTTATCCTGTACCTTAAGAAGTTCTTGGGTTATTTCACGAATAGTAGTTTGGTCTTTATTAGATAAACCATTCCATACTTCGGTTGACACAGCTAAGATGTCGGGAATCATTGTGTGGTGATCTTCGGTATAATATTTTGCAACTTCATAATGACGGTTTGCAAAATAGGTAGGGATGTTATTCTCTGCACCATCGACAACACCTTGTTGTAATGCTGAATACACTTCGGTAGATGAAATAGGAACAGGACTTCCTTGTAATGCTTTCATTGTATCGATGTCAATCGGTGAATTTTGTACTCGAATTTTTAGGCCTTTAATATCACTTGCTTTTTCAATCTTGTGATTTGAATAGAATCCACGAGAACCGCTAGACAGAAATGCTAAGCCAATGAAACCATCTTTTTCTGATGAAGCTAATATACCTTGTCCTACAGGGCCGCGAAGAATGCGTTTTGAATCAGCTTCAGACTTATACAAATATGGTAAAGATAGTACATTATATTCTTGTGAAAATGATGCTGTTAAGCCTCCGCCAACTTTTGCAAATGCTAATGTTCCGTTTTGAAGCATTTGAAGGCTCGATTGTTCACTACCTAAAGTTGCGTTTGGATAAACTTTAACTCGAAGGTCGGTCTTCTTAGTTACTTCTTTAGCAAACCAAGTTAATGATTGATTTACTGGATGATCCAATGGCATTGCATGAGCAAGCTTTAGAAGTTTTGCAGAAGCGCCGAATGATGCTGTGAGCGCAACAGCAGATAGCGTTAATAATATTTTTTTCATTTTTTTATCCTTTAGCCAGCATAACCAGCAAGTCGAGGTAACCACATTGAAAGACTAGGGAAAGCTACAACAGAGATAAGTCCTAAGACTAGTAACACGTATAATGGAATCAATTTAGGTACTACATCACCAAGTTTTGAATCTGAGACACTACAGCCAACAAAAAGCGCAGTACCTACAGGGGGAGTGCATATACCGATTGACAAGTTAAACACCATCATTACACCAAAATGAATAGGATTCATTCCGATATAAGTTGCTATTGGCAGCATGATTGGTGTGAATATCAAGATTGCAGGTGACATATCCATAAATGTACCTACGACCAAGAATATAATATTAATTAGAATTAATATAGCAATTGGATTATCTGAAAAGTTTAAAACGAAATTAGCAATGAATGCTGGTATATCTGAATAAGCCATAGCCCATGACATTGCGCTTGATGTTGCGATCATGAATAGAACAATCGCTGTAATGATTACACTATCAAGAACGATGCGAGATAAGTCGTTTACTTTTATTTCACGATATATAAATCCAAGAATTAAACTATACGCCACAGCAATCGCTGACGCTTCAGTAGCAGTAAAGACACCACCAACAATGCCACCCATAATAACGACTAACATTAAAAGGCTAGGTATAGCATCAATAATTGTTTTAACTACTGATTGTTCTAGTTTAATTGGCTCTTGAGGAACATCATATTTACGTCCAAACAAATATACGCCAGCCATTACACATAGTCCCATTATCATTCCTGGCACGTAACCAGCGAGGAATAAGTATTGAACGGAGCTAGTGCTAACCAATGCGTAAAGAATTAGTACATTAGATGGTGGAATTAATAGTCCTGAGGGACACGAAGCGATATTAACAGCAGCTGAGAATCCTTTTGGGTAATTTTTCTCATCTTGCATCGGGCCCATTAAACCGCCAACCGCGGCAGCTGAAGCTGTTGCAGAGCCTGATAGTGAACCAAACATCATATTAGCAATTACGTTGACGTGACACAGAGCACCAGTCATACGTCCGCCAATTAACATAGCGAAATTAATTAACCGTTTTGCTATACCTCCTGAGTTCATTAAATTACCCGCAAATATAAAGAACGGAAGCGCTAGCAAACCAAAGTTATCAAGACCACCAAGTAGTTTTTGTGTTGTTAGTACCGCAGCTTTATCAATTGGAAAATTTAAGAATATGGTTAATAGTGACGAGAATCCTATAGCAAACGCAATAGGCAATCCTATTATTAGAAACACAAATAATGCTCCGAATAACACCAATACAGGCAATAGGTCGTACATAAAGTCTGGCATATTAGCCAGATAGTGTCCGGTAAAGATTAAGTCCATTAAAGTCATTATAGATTACCACTCTTTTTTACCATTTTGTGGAAAGACTGAATAATGTCATTCACTGAGCAAAGTGAAATTATCATTCCTGAAATAGGAGCGGATAAATAAACGTATCCCATTGGTAGGTTTGTTCCAAATAAGGATAAGCTTGGTGAGACTTGATTGAATTCTAAGGTTGTTTGAACGGTAGAAAATCCGCCATATATAAGAACAATTGAGCAGAAAATCAAAACTATTGAGCTGATTATTATCGATAGAATATGTTTTCTTTTCTCAGATAGTTTTTCGATTAGGACTTCAATAGCTAAGTGGCGCTTTAGAGCATAAACATATGCGCCACCTAAAATACCAACCCATTGCATTAGGTACCGGCTTAATTCATCGGTAAATGTTGAAGGAGAATTAATGACAAACCGAGTGAATACTTGCCATATAACTGCAGATACCATTATCCACATAATGAATATTAGTAGTTTCTCTAATACTTTTGTGATGAATATCACGGCATTATTGAAGACATCCATAAGAACCTCTAAGTTTAAGTAATGTTACCTTAAATGTTATCGGTAACGTATGGGGCGAGTTTATAATCTAGTAAGGAAATATAAAATGGGTATTGACTAAAAATGTGTGTCACTTCAAATAAAAACCACAACGTATGAATAAATATGCCTATGTTGATTTGGTGTAAATCATTGTTTTTATTCAACTTTGGTTTTTTATGGTATTTGGGTCGTGACTTTGAGTTTGTGAGGTTATTGAATATTTCTATTCATTGTTTCAACTACTAAGCTAACTGATTATATTGGATGTGATGGCTTATCTTTTTAAGTCGTAAATGTTATAGTAACAGTCATGATGTCCTGGATTAGGAAGTAACGGAATGGCGACAAGTAAAGGGCGACCTTCTCTTCAAGATATTGCTGACGAAGTTGGTGTGACGAAGATGACGGTAAGTAGGTGTTTGCGGAACCCAGCAACTGTATCTGAAGTAACAAGAGAAAAAATAGCAAAGGCTATTGAAAAGATTGGGTATATACAAAATCGGGCCCCGGCAATGCTTTCTAAAGCATCGAGTAGATCTATAGGTGTGTTAATACCTTCGTTATCAAATCAAGTGTTTTCTCATTTTGTACAAGGTATTGAAGCAGTTACGAACAAACGAGGTTACGAGGTATTACTATCACATTATGGATATAATGAAGAGATAGAAGAGAGAAAGATTGACACATTACTTTCGTATCATGTCGATGGAGTGATCCTAACAAGTACATCTCACTCTGAACGAACTTTGAAAATGCTTAAAACTGCTGGGATACCAGTTATTGAAGCAATGGAGTTGACTGACAATCCAATTGACATTGTTGTTGGATTAGATCATAAGGCTGCCGCGTATGCTGCTACCCAGAAAATGATTGATAGTGGTAAGAAGCGAATCGCCTATTTTGGTGCGAGACTCGACAATCGCACTAAGTATCGTATGGAAGGTTATGATATGGCAATTAATGATGCTGGTTATCAGAAATACCATTTTCTTACATCAAATCATTCAAGTTTCACTCTTGGTCGAGAGCTATTGGATCGAGCTATGTCTGAATATTCTGATTTTGATGGTGTTTTTTGTACCAATGATGATATTGCAATCGGGGTGATTTTAGCTGCTCGAGAAAAGGGGATTCTAATTCCCCAGCAGTTAGCTGTAATTGGTTACAACGCCCTTGATATTGGACAAGCAATTACACCCAGCCTTACCAGTGTTTATACTCCCAGGTACGAAATTGGCGAGAGGAGTGCTAAATTGTTACTTGACCGAATCGAAGGATTAACTATTGACAATCAAATGCACAATCTCGGGTTCACAATTACTCAGGGTGCAAGCTCGTAATTAGTTTGATTGAAACGTCATGATATTACAAACGGTAAGGTATGAACGTTGTTTTATTTCTTCCAACTAGGCTTGTTGCCCTCAACTAAGTTCGCTTTTTCCTAGCACCCTCTCATGTAAACTCCTTGGATATATGCTAGGAAAATTTATAGATAAATTATCAAGTACGTCATTGTTCCGTGAAACGTTTTTAGAATATTTACCACATCAAGGTGCATAACATTTGAGGTTATAACTAGATATATATTGTGATTTAAGTCACGATTATATAGGTTACGGGTAACATTGGCGTATTACGAAGTGCTAAGGTGTTTTCCAGATATTTTGTGTTAGGAAAAACGACATGGAAACAGATACTGCAGTTTTTATAATAATGGGTGTATCAAGTACTGGGAAATCTACAGTTGGAAGCATGCTGGCTACTCAAGGGGGGTTTAAGTTTATCGATGGTGATGACCTACATCCGAGGGAAAATGTCCTTAAAATGTCTGGTGGCGAGGCTCTCAATGATGAAGATCGTGCTCCATGGCTAGAGCGTATTCGTGATGCTGCTTTTAGTATGCAGATGAAAAATGAGAATGGTGTCATTGTATGTTCAGCCTTGAAGAAGGCATATCGCGATAAAATTCGGGAAGGGAATGACAATGTGGTATTCCTTCATTTGCATGCAAATAAAGAGATTATCGCGGAACGAATGGAAAACCGAGAAGGGCACTTTATGCCTACAGACTTGCTACACAATCAATTCGCAACTTTAGAAATCCCAACAATTGAAGAAGCGAAAACTCATCAGATTGACGTTGCAAATGACATTGAACAAGTTGTCTTGGATTGTATAACCGCAAGCCAACAGTATTTAGGTTAAGCTATGGATACTATCATCACCCAAGTTACTAGCAACATTGCTAAAAGGAGCATGGCAAGACGCCAAGCGTATTTGAAGCGTGTAGAAAAACAGCTTCAACAGGGGCCAAACCGTTCTTCATTAGCTTGTAGTAATCTTGCTCATACAGTGTCGGTTTGTGCCGCATCTAAAAAGGATACGGTTTTGGACCTTACCAAAATTAGTATGGGAATTATCACTGCATACAACGACATGTTGAGTGCTCATCAACCGTATGAACGTTACCCTGATATGATCCGTAACGAAATGAGTAAGCTCGGGCATAGTGCTATGGTTGCAGGTGCAGTTCCAGCAATGTGTGACGGTGTGACTCAAGGTCAAGATGGTATGGATATTTCCATGTACTCACGTGATCTGATTGCGCAAGCGACTGCTGTAGGATTGAGCCACAATACATTTGACTGTGTGGCATTACTTGGTATTTGCGATAAGATTGCCCCAGGACAGATTATGGGAGCTCTTTCATTTGGCCATCTGCCAGCTTGCTTTTTACCGTCAGGTCCTATGCCGACAGGTATTTCAAATGAAGAAAAAGTGAAAATTCGCCAACAACATGTTGCTGGTGAAGTTGATGACAAGGCACTATTAAATATGGAGTGTGGTGCTTATCATTCGCCAGGTACGTGTACATTCTTTGGTACTGCCAATACCAACCAACTGGTGTTTGAGGCTATGGGATTGATGTTGCCGGGTTCAGCGTTTGTACCTGTTACTAGTGAACTTCGCCATCAATTAAACTTGCTAGCGATTCAAAATATGGTTGCAGTCTCAGGTTCTTCGGCTTCATCTCGCCCACTAGCAAAAGTAGTGGATGAAAAAGCGATAGTGAATTCTTTGGTGGCATTGATTGCCTCTGGTGGCAGTACTAACCATACGATTCATATGATTGCAGTTGCCCGAGCCGCTGGCTTCATAGTAACGTGGGATGACTTCGATGCCCTATCTAATGTAGTACCACAATTAGCTAAGGTTTATCCAAACGGTCCTGCAGATATCAATTGTTTCCAACAAGCCGGTGGCGTACCTACATTAATGAAAATGCTTGCAGACCGCGACTTAATTCATATGGACGCAACGCCAATTTATGGCACTATGCAAGATTACTTATCAATTCCGCAGCTTGATGATGGTGATGTGATTTTCCAACCCGTAATCAATAGCAATGATCCTGAGGTTATTGCACCTAACGGTTGTGAATTTAACATTCGCGGCGGTTTGAAGGTTCTTTCAGGAAACCTTGGCCGTGGTGTCATGAAGGTAAGTGCGGTTGCGAAAGAAAACCAAGTGATTACTGCACCGGCAGTGGTATTTGATTCACAATATGATGTAACTCGTGCCTATGAAAACGGTGAATTATATAAAGATTCAGTGGTTGTGGTTCGTCATAATGGTCCTGCCGCAAATGGTATGCCAGAGCTCCATAAATTAATGCCAGTATTGGGAAATGTTATGAAGAGAGGATTTAAAACTGCGCTTTTAACAGATGGTCGCTTATCTGGAGCGTCGGGTAAGGTTCCGGCTTTGATTCACTTAACTCCTGAAGCTGAACATGGTGGACCAATATCTAAGATCCAAGATGGTGATATTATCACTATTAATGGTCTTACGGGAGAAGTTAGCGTCGATGCTGATTTAGATTGTCGTAAACAGTCTAATGTTGACCAAACGGATCTTCATTACGGATCGGGTCGTGAGTTGTTTAATATTTTTCGTCGTAACATATCTAGTGCAGAGATGGGGGCGACTATCTTAGATTGAAGATACTATTGGTGTACTAAGTAACCAAAAGCCCCTACTCAATAAAGTAGGGGCTTTTGGTTTCGAAACACAGTTGTGGAGCGCTTATTATGCGGCTGCAGTTTCTACTTTTGGATATTTGGCACTGCCTACAGGTAGGATTACTCGGCCATATTCTGCATTTAGAATTTGTGCAAAAGCAAAATACATTGCTGAAGCACCGCAGAAGATACCTTCGATACCAGCGATAAAACCGAGAGTGCTGTTCTCAGTAAATTCATGTGCCGCTAGTAAGAAGAATAGGATTGTTAGAGAAGCAAATACAACTTGCTTAGCAAATGGGTAACGTAGAGAGCCAATATATAGGAAACCAGTAAAGATACCCCAAAGAGCGAAGAAGCAACCCATGAAGCCAGCGGGGCTAGCTGGGAAACCCATCTTAGGCAATGCAATAAGGCCAACTACGGTTAGCCAGAAAAGACCATATGATGTAAAAGCAGTTGTACCGAACGTATCACCACGTTTAAAGCACATCATACCAACCAATACTTGACCTAGACCACCATAGAAGATGCCCATTGCTAGGATCATAGAATCAAGTGGAAATAGACCTGCGTTATGGATGTTAAGTAATACGGTAGTCATACCGAATCCCATTAGACCTAGTGGTGCTGGATTGGCTAATTGCTTAGACATTAGTCGCCCTTCAAAAAAGTTTATAAAAAGTAAGCGCGGAGTTTAATGAAGTTCATCACAAATAGGAAAAACTCTGAGTGGAATCTATGATTACCCAAATGAATGCATCGGGATGAATATCATTTAATTCAAATAGATGGGGAAATTTTGGGGTAGGGCGTATGTATTTAGAGAAGGTGGTGGGTTATTCATATAGCGCTTAAATAACTTTGCTTTGTATATAAAAAAGGCAAAGCTAGAGTCAGCTTTGCCTTAATATTAGGAGTCTCTGTTAAGCTTACTTACGTGGCTTAGAGGTTGCAAATACGACTAGACCAATTGCTGCGACAGCACTTGATAGAGCAAATGACGTCAGATGCCCAGGAATAAAGCCATATAAAGCATAAGCAGTACCTGCAATCGCTAGTAACACAAATAGTGGTAACGCAGGAACGCGAATTAGACGCTTGGCATCAGGTTGTGTTTTACGTAGGCGCAGTACCCCTAAGAACAGTAATGCGTAAATGATCCACATCAGTGCTACCGGTAGATCGCCATACAGGTCAAAGATATTGCTGCTGACTTTAGTTGCGGCCAGAGTAAACCCAACCACCATATAGAAAGCAACCAATACCAACATAGTCACACCAGAGCGAACCGGTAGGTTGGTTTTTTCAGATACGCTTAGCAGTGCAGTTGAGCCTTTAAAGTTGCGGCGTAGTGCCAGCGAATAAGGCATACGCATGCCAAGTAGCATCAAACCATTGAAGCCACCTAGTGCTGAAATAACAATAAATAGCAATAGTGCACTACTTAGTGTGTCACCGAATAATAGGTTTGCTACCTGAGACACACCCATTTCACCTGACGCGTAGGCAGTACCATCTGCAACTGATAATAAACCAGCAGTAAATAGAACGTACACCACACCGATGATAGCCAGTCCACCTACCATAGCCAGTGGTAGGTTGCGTTGTGGCTTTTTAATTTCATGGGCGATAGTTGTTACGTAGATCCAACCATCAAATGCAAATAATACAGGGATAAGTGCAGCAGCAATTGCAGCGCCAAAGCCAACATGAGTGACTGACTCAACGGCTTGAGCGGAGGCTGTAACGCCATCACCTTTATATAGTAAGCCAAAGATCGCGATACCCAGTAGCGGGATCAGCTTAATAATGGTTGCTGCACGTTGCAGGAAGCCACCTAATGATTCTGCTAGCAAGTTTGCTGCGGCAAAAACCACAAAATACAGCGCACATAAACCAGCAAGGACTGGTAAGGTCGTGTCTATTTGTAAGAATGCGCAGGTAAAAACGGCAGAGTAATATAGGATAACGGAAAGGATAAGCGGGATATAAAGTACCGTTTGTACCCATCCTACAAAAAAGCCAAAGCGCTCACCCCAAGCCGTTTCTGAAAAAGACATCAGACCGCCAGTTTTTGACCCCATTGATGCTATTTCAGAGATAACAACACCGGCGATGGTGGTTAGCAGTGCCGCCAATATCCAAGCTGCGATAGCATATGTGCCATTGCCGCCAGTTGCTTGAAGAACTGGACCCGCTTTAAAAAAGATACCAATGCCGACTACGATACCGACGACTAAAGAAACGGCTGTGCCCAACCCGTATTTAGGCTGTAGTTTTTCTTCCACTTTCTTTTCCTTTAAGTGTTTAATTTTAACCTAGTCATAGATTGCATATAGGCAGTTGAACTGGCATGGCAAATGTAGGTTAAACAAGTTACAGATGGCGGGCAGTATAATCGAAATAGCAGTGATTTGTATCAAAATATTACAGGCAAGGGAGAAGGGATAAAGGGAATCCTCCTCGCTTTAATATCTGCTTTGTTGTGCATGTAGTTTATCCTTCGCCATGATTGGTTTGATAAAAAGGAGCGTACTACAAAGGTTTGAAACACTTTATTTAATCCTAATATGGCGCTCTCCTTTCTATAGTTATCACCCTACTGTGAATAAGCGACAATATGTGTCTTTTGTCGCTTATTTATGGTTTTGGTTGTGATTTACGTAGTTGAAGTTGGGTGAAGTAACGTGGAATCTTATTTCTCAATCGTATTTCGACGATTACCGTTTTAGATCATTGAATAAAAACAGAATGAGGTTAAATTACTTTTCAGTGATCAAAGTCTCAGGAACAGAACATGACTGAAAAAAAATTAACGCGGCGACAGATCTTAAGAGGGTCTTTTGCGACAGCAGCAACAACCGTTGCCGTGTCGGCACTCGCTTCTACTCCAAAGCTTAGCAAAGATGTTAAGTCAGTGGATTCAAGTAAGCGCTGGGGAATGGTAGTAGACCTTAGACGCTGTGTTGGCTGTCAAGCCTGTACCGTGGCATGTAAGTTTGAAAACAATGCCCCTGTTGGTCAATTTAGAACCTGGGTTAGCGATGTTGAGGTTAAAACCTATCCTGAAACCAAACGTTCGTTTGTGCCAAGACTTTGCAACCATTGTGAACACCCAAGCTGTTTATCAGTATGTCCAACTGGCGCTACCTTTAAGCGTGAAGATGGCATTGTACTGGTAGATTCAGATAAATGCTGGGGTTGTGGCTCTTGTGTTACGGCTTGCCCTTATGGCGCACGCTTTATTAACTCTGAAACCAAAATCGCTGATAAATGTACTTTCTGTGCACACCGCTTAGAAGAAGGTCTATTACCAGCATGTGCTGAGACCTGTGTAGGTGGCGCGCGTGTATTCGGTGACCTTAACGACCCTCAAAGCAATGTAAGCAAACTAATTGCTGAACATGATGTATCCGTATTAAAACCAAGTGCTGGCACCAAACCAAGTGTGTTTTATATTGACTTAACCCATTCTGAAATTGCTGACGGTGAAGTTGCACCTAATACATGGCTACTAGACCTAGAAAATAGCAGCGATGACCTCGAGCTTGGCTTTAAGGGAGTTCAAAATGATTAATATCATCAATGTCTCAAATCAGATGCCATTTGGACTTCTATTTGTAAACTATTCACTGCTAGCAGGGCTTGCGGGCGGTTTAGGCGTAACTTGGGCTATCTGCAACCAGAAACCGACTAAAAATAGCCTACCACAGTTGGTTGCCATCGCTTTGGCGTTGTGTGCAACCTTCAATGTATTAGCTGAAGTACAGCAGCAAGGCCGTTTGATCTATGGCTTGACCTCTGGTTGGGAAAACTGGAATGGCTCAATCATCAAATATGGTGTGCCTGCGATCCCTACTTTTATGGGGTTATTACTCTTAACGGTATTTGCTCCTTATAGCGCCGTTGTCGAGAAGCTATATAACCCTCTGCGCGCTGCAATTGTGATTCTTGGTCTGTTCTTGCCTGCTTATTCAGGTATTTGGATGATGAACGAACATGGTGTTGCTCTGTGGAACTCGCCTTTAACGGTTATCTTGACTTCATTGACCGGCGTGAGTGCAGGGGCTGTGTTATACAACTGCCTTGATTTCAATGCAGATGCAACGCGTAACAATGTTCTACGCACACTATTGCTAACCAGCTTAGCGATGGTGCTACTTGCAAGCTGGTGGGCAAGTCACTTTGCGGGCACTGAAGTTCATCTATCTTCTATGCTGCTAGCGACTCATTTCTCTGGCCTTGAATTAAGCGTTGTGGCTGGCTTTATTGTTGCGTTAGCTCTGCTAACAGTTCGCAATACGAAACGCAGCACCATATTAGCCTTTGTTTTCTCAGCAATCGCTGCTTATTCAGTACGTTACTGCCTATTAGTTGGCGGTGAAGGTGTGAGCCGTAGTGGTGGTGGTTTATCAATATTTGTTCCTGATCTGCATGAGTTATTTTTCACAGGCGCTTCACTATTGCTAAGCGGTGGTCTATTTGCCGCGTTACTACTAATTGTTCCTGCAACACTGCAAAGATTCGAGGACTAAGAGATGGATAGACGTAAATTTCTAAAAGGTGCGGCAGGCGTTGGTATTGTTACTGGCGGTGCGGCGTACTCTGGTATCTTCGCGCGTGCGGTTACTATGAGTAAAAATGGTATTCCAGTTAACTACAAAACCTACGGCAATTCAGATAACGTAGAGTGGCGTTTAAATAATCTTGGTCAGCATGAGATTGCACCAGACTATTGTGTTAAGCATACCACTTGTTTGCAGTGCCATTCAGAATGTGGCCTGCGTGTAAAAGTGAACAATAAAAGCGACAAGATTGAGCGCATTATTGGTAACCCATATCACCCAAATACCTTAATTGAATACACCAATATTGAGACGCCAATCAGTGCAACAGCAGCCGCTGTTGGTACAGTATGTGCGCGTGGTAATGCTGGTATCGAAACCGTTTATGATGAATACCGTATTCATCAGCCACTAAAGCGTGCTGGTAAACGTGGTGAAGGTAAGTGGAAAACGATCTCTTGGGAACAGTTGATCGCAGAAACCGTACACGGCGGTAAGATCTTTGACGATACCACCGATGAACAGAATCATGGTTTAGATGTTCGTGGTTTTAAAGCGCTTTATGCTGGTCGCGATACGCTAATTGACCCAAAAAACCCAGAGTATGGCTTTAAGAGCAACCAGTTTGTACTGCAAGCGGGACGTATTGTTAAAAGTCGTAAAGACTTCCAAACACGTTTTTGTAACTCATTTGGTACGGTCAATAACTTCGAACACACTAACATTTGTGAGCTTTCTCACCATATTGCAACCGCTGAGGTTTATGCTGGTAAGAGTAATGCGAAAGCAGACATTACTGAGTCAGAATTTATGGTGTTCTTTGGTACTGCGCCGGGTGAAGCCAACTTCCCAATGCAGACCATGGGCAAATACAGCGCTGAAGCGCGCGTAAAAGGCGCACAGATCACGGTTGTCGATCCTGTATTGCCGCGTACCGTACAGACTTCTCCAAACACTCATTGGATCTGTCCAAACGTGGGTAGTGATGGTGCAATTGCAGCGGCGATTCTGCGTAGCCTTCTCGAAACACAAAGCCACAACCAGAGCTACCTATCTCATCCAACGTTTGACGCAGCTAAGCGCAATGGTGAGCTTTCTTATAGCAACGCTTCATACCTTATTGAAGTGGAAAGCGGTAAGTTTGCGAAGCACGGCGATAAATTCCTCGTTGCTGATCAGCACGGTAATATTGTTCCGTTTGATACCGTTGATAGCGCAAATATCGAATTTAAGGGCGAGTTACACGGCAAGCAAATGGTGACTTCATTTAGCATGCTGCGTGACTCTGTATTTAGCCAAACCATGGCTCAATACAGTGAGATGTCTGGCGTTCCTGTTGAAAAATTAGAATGGCTAGCCAAAGGCATTGCTAAAGCAGGTCGTAAATCTGCTGTAGAATTCTACCGTGGTATCGCACAGCACCCGAATGGTTATTACACTGGCTTCTTGATTAACCAGATCAACGTAATGATGGGTAACATGAACTGGACTGGTGGTTTGTCTGTTGGTGGCGGTGGTTATGACTACAATAGCGGCGCATACAACTTAACTGATATTCCAGGCCTAGCCTCTAAGCCACAAGGCTTACATATCTCACGTGAGAAAATGGCTTACGAAGACTCAAGCGAGTTTAAGCGTAAAGTGGCAGCAGGGCAGAACCCTTACCCAGCACCACGTCCATGGTTCCCAATTACCAAAGATGTGTTTAGTGAGATCATTCCATCGTTGATTGAAGGCTACCCATACAAAGCTGACATTCTAATGTGGCACATGTGTACGCCGTTATACTCAACGCCAGCGACGGGCCGTGATGAGATCATCGCTAAGATTTCTGATCCAAAACAAGTACCATTGCTACTTGCATCAGATATCGTAGTGGGTGATAGCTCAGCATATGCTGACTACATCATTCCTGATCTGACTTATCTTGAGCAGTTTGTTCACCATCCAATGATGGAAGCAACCATGGTTAAAGGTACTGCAGTACGTACTCCTGTGATTGAGCCAACGACAGCCAAAACCGCTAAAGGCTTCCATATGAGCTACGAGCAGTTCTTGATTGATGTGGCAATTGAACTGCAAATGCCTGGCTTTGGTGAAAAAGCGATCCCAGATAGCTTTGGTAAATTGTGGCCGCTAAATACAATGTCGGATTACTACATCAAAGGTATCGCCAACCTAGCGCATAACTTTGGTTCTGTGCCGGAAGTAACAGATGAAGAGTTGCGTATTACTGGGCTAGATACTTTCTACAGTAAACACAAAGATACCTTGAAGGCGAACGAGTGGCTGGACGTGTTGTTTGCCATTAGTCGTGGTGGTCTGTTTGACTCAGCTGATACGCGTCGTAAAGGCGATCAATTGACCCATCAATTCAATGGCTGCATCTCTCTATATTCAGAGAAAGTTGCGCAAACTTTTGATAGTATGACGGGCAAACGCTTTAAAGGACAGGCACATAATGCGCCTTCTGTCACTGCGCTTGATAAGCCAATCTCAGAGCTAGATAAAGGCTTTGATATGACTATCTTGACTCGCAAGTCAGCACTTCAGAGTCACTCTCGTCTCTCTGGTGCCAGCTCGATTCGTCAAATTACGCCAACTAACTACGCTGAAATCAATAAGCGTACTGGTGAAGCAAAAGGCCTAAAATCGGGTGACATGATCTGGATTGAGAGCGTTAACGGTAAGCGTAAGGCAGAAGTGAAGCTGCGTGAAGGTATTGCTGAAAATGCAATCAGCTTTATTGTAGGTTTTGGTCACAATGGCTACGGCGCATCTGATTACTTAGTTGATAACAAGCTGGTTAAAGGCAGTAAACAGCGTAAAGCTGGCTTCAACTTAAACCCAATTATGCGTACCGACCCTGATGTTGAAAATATGGGATTAATGGACAAAGTAGGTGGTTCTACTGTGTTTTATGATACTAAGGCTCGTATCGTAAAAGCTTAATTTCACAGTACTTTATATAGAATGAATAATGCTCGACGTAAGTCGGGCATTATTTTTATGTGCGGTAGTTATATCAACTATAATTTCTCTTATTAATGATATTTTATGAGTATTCACGCTATCAATTGTTTGCATATTAACTAATTAGTAACCTAAATGTAGGCGATATTTCTTTTAACTAACTCACATTGTTTGATGCTTAAATTTGGTAACTATGATTTCATTTGTATAATGGGTCTCCCTAATAGAGGCTTATTATGAAAACTATTAACCGTAAAACGTTAGTAGAAAGGAAGCTACGAAATATACTTAAACACAACCCAGATCTTAAGTTTCAGGTTGAACAACATAGTGCAGGAAGCCTTAAAGTCGTCATTTATGAAGGTTGGTGCGCACAAAGTACCCCTCTAATTTTATCTCGCTCAGATGTAATTTTTCTACTGTTTGAAGACCCTAAAACAGCGGATAAATTAATTGATTTTTGTCTGCATTTTGAGGCCCAAATTGAAGAGGGTGACTGGCCTATGGGACTTGCAGGAGGGACTGCATAGTGCCAATTGCCAGAGTAACGATGCTAGAAACTGCATTAGAAAATATGTTTGATCCTGCGTTTGGTCTTACATTTAGTGTCACAGATATCGGGGCGGGGAAAATAAAGGTAATTTTCAAGTATAGAGAATACAACTGCAGCCAACCTATGATTCTGATGCGAGACGAGGTACGGGCGTTTCTATATGCTGAAGAAGCAATTAGGGCGGATGTGTATAATGTGGGGATTCAATTTAAACTGCATTCACAAACCAGTCAAAATCGAGTACCTGCTGCAGAGCTAGAATTTATTTAGACCTATATAAGTTAAAAAGGCGATCGTAATGATCGCCTTTTTAGTTGCTTATCCCAACTGACGAGGTTCTTCGATAAGCCTAAATATAATAAGGTGTAACATGTATTGTTAATACATTTATATTGAATAATGAGATCCCATATTTTATAGGCTTAATTATCAACAGTTGCGTCACATGTCATTAATATATGTACAGCAATTAAATGTTCAGTTACTCGTTATTTTTTCATCATTTTTGCAAGGTCAGCAAATGGATTGTGAGTCGCTGACTGGTGATCATCAGCTCTCGCGGTGGCTTCAACACCATAGCGTTCATGATCAACATACTTTGAATGCTCATGATCATGGCAATATAAACATAGTAATTCCCAGTTACTGCCGTCTTCTGGGTTATTGGTATGGTCATGGTCAATATGGTGTACAGTAAGTTCGCGAAGGTTTGAATAAACAAACTCTCTTGCGCATTTTCCACAAACCCAAGGATAAAGCTTTAGGGCTTTATCTCTATATCCCTTTTCCAAGCGCGCATATGCTGAACTTGATCCGTTGTAGTCTGATGACATAGTGATTTACCGATAATGAAAGTTAATTAATGTTATCACACTCATCATTTACAAGGGGAGCATATCAGCAAAGCCTAGCGACTTTAGTTACGAAAATTTAGCGTATGTGGTTTGTAGAACATTCCCCGTTACCACAATCTAGATTAATAATGCGGTTATTCATCCGCATCACGTTTGGCGTAGTAACTTGGCTTATAATCGTGATCTATGTCTAACTAATTGAATCTAATTTGATTTATTCATAAATAAATCGAATAATTGTCGTTATGCAATCGGTTGATTGTGCGCAGGGGGACTATCTGGTCTCCCGAGGTCGTGTTTTGAACACGACCGCATTTTGGCGCATTGATTGCTAGATTGTGAATGTATAACAAGGACATATCATGAAATGGAAATTCGCGTCATTGACGCTAGTTACGGCTTTTTCTGCTCAGGTTTCTGCAAACGAATGTGGCACGGTAACTATTGCGGATATGAACTGGAACTCTGCCAGTGTTATTGCCAATGTAGATCGCTTTATTCTCGAACATGGCTATGGATGTGACGCTGAGCTTATCCCTGGCGACACTATGCCAACGGCTACCTCAATGATTGAAAAAGGCCAGCCAGATATCGCACCTGAACTGTGGACTAACTCAGTAAAAGAAGCGGTTGATGAGGGCGTGAAAGAAGGACGCCTTGCTTACGCCGGCAAAGCACTCGTTGATGGTGGTGAAGAAGGCTTTTGGGTTCCTGCCTATATGGTTAAACAGTATCCTGAACTTAAGACTATTGAAGGCGTGAAGAAACACGCTAAATTATTTGACCACCCAGAGGTTTCTGATGCCGCTGGATTCTATGGCTGTCCAGCAGGCTGGGGATGCCAGATCTCTGGTGGTAACTTATTTGAGGCTCTGAATCTTAAAGAAGCCGGCTTTGAACTTATTGATCCAGGCTCAAGCGCAGGGCTTTCAGGCTCTATTGCCAAAGCTTATGAGCGCAAGCAAGGTTGGTTCGGTTACTACTGGGCTCCTACTGCGGTTCTTGGTAAGTATGAAATGGTTAAGGTAGATTTTGGAAGTGGCGTGAACGAGGAAGAGTTCCTAAATTGTACCACTCAAGATTCATGTGAAAATCCGAAAGTAACCATGTATCCACCATCACCAGTTAACACTGTTGTTGTGACCAGCTTCTCAAATGATAATCCTGCTGCCATGGAATACCTCGGCAAGCGAGGCTTTAAAAACTCAGATATGAATAAGCTATTGGCTTGGATGGAAGACGAGCAAGCTGATTCTGAAGATGCTATGTACCACTTCTTTGAAACCTCTCCAGAAATTTGGAAGCAATGGGTTCCTGCGGATGTCGCGAAAAAAGTTGCAGCTAAGCTTTAATCTATCTTAAGGGCCAATAGGCCTAATAAATATATGGGTAACCTTAGGTTACCCATTGTCGTTAAAGGAATTAATGATGTCCGGTAGTAGTTGGTTAACCGAGTTTCCTGAGATGGACCGCAGCTCTTTGCGCGATATTCGTAAAACCCTAGATGGTGCCTATAAAGAGTTTTCTCGCGAGTATGGCGACCTAATAGAATCCCTTTTTGATCCCCTTCTTTCATTTTTAGTTTGGTTCGAAAGATTGTTACTCGCCACACCGTGGTGGATTGTTCTTATTGTTATTACTGCGCTGGTTTACGTAGCGAGTCGCTCGATTAAACTCACAGTTGCAGGCGTGGTAGCATTATTGCTAATTGGGTATTTTGGCATGTGGGAAGATACCATGCGTACCCTGAGTATTATTACAGTGTGTACCTTATTAGCCATTGTGCTTGGGATTCCGATAGGCATTGCGATGGCGCGCTCTAATCGTATCCAAAGCGTGGTTACGCCTATCTTAGATGTGATGCAAACCATGCCGGCCTTTGTCTACTTGATCCCTGTGGTTATGTTGCTTGGCATTGGCAAGATCCCAGGCTTAATTGCGGTGGTGATATACGCTATTCCGCCAGTGATTCGACTCACCAATCTAGGCATTCGCCTGGTGGATCGAGAAGTTATGGAAGCGGCAACCGCCTTTGGTGCTAGCGCGAAGCAACGTCTATTTGGAGTGCAATTACCCCTAGCTATGCCAACTATCATGGCGGGTATCAACCAAACCGTAATGATGGCGTTATCTATGGTCGTTATTGCCTCTATGATTGGGGTTAAGGGATTGGGACAGCCGGTATTGAAATCTATTACCAATCAATACTTTACCTTGGGCCTTCTCAATGGATTCGCCATTGTAGCATTAGCCATTTTAATTGACCGAGCCTCGCAAGCCTATGCGAAGAGAACTCAAGCGCACTTGGGAGATCTAAAGCATGACTAAAACACTGATAAAAATTGAAGGCCTATACAAGATCTTTGGACCTAAACCAGAATCTATTTTGCCGATGGTTAAACAAGGGGCAACGAAAGATGATGTGCTGGCTAAAACCGGCCACACCGTAGGCCTTAAGGATATTAACCTAGAGATAGGGCAAGGTGAAATCTTCGTCATCATGGGCCTCTCGGGTTCAGGAAAGTCGACCTTGATTCGCCACTTTAACCGCTTGATAGACCCAACGGCGGGGCGTATAGATGTGCAGGGTGAAGATGTGATGTCATTTTCAGCTAAAGATCTAGAAGCATTTCGACGCCATAAAATGTCGATGGTATTTCAGCGCTTTGGTTTATTCCCCCATCGCAAGGTGATTGACAATGTTGGCTATGGCCTTGAGGTGCAAGGGATAGAAAAGTCACAACGCCTAGCAAAAGCCAGTGAATGGCTTGAGACAGTTGGACTGCAAGGCTATCGCGACCAATATCCATCTCAATTATCTGGTGGTCAGCAGCAACGCGTCGGTTTGGCACGGGCATTGTGTACCGATGCTGAAATCTTACTGATGGACGAGGCTTTCTCGGCGTTAGATCCTTTGATTCGAAGCGAGATGCAAGATCAGTTAATCGAGCTTCAGGATAAGCTGCATAAGACAATCGTGTTTATTACCCATGATCTCGATGAAGCGCTTAGGATTGGAGACAAGATTGCGATCCTAAAAGATGGTGAGCTGGTACAGCAGGGGACACCTGACGATATCTTGCTAAATCCGGCAACGGATTATGTGGAAGCATTTGTTAAAGACGTAAATAGAGCTAGAGCGCTTACGGTAGAAACCGTGATGCAAAAACCTGCTTTACGTATTACCACGAACACCATCGACGAAGCACTTAAACAGATGCGCAGATCTAACTCTGAGTACGGCTATCACGTTACCGATGATGTCTACCAAGGCGTATTGACTGAAGAGACCTTACAAGAAGCCGCTGATGGTGATGAGTTTGAGTCTATTGAGCCATGTTTGTATGAGGAGGTTCCGACGGTATCTTCTGATGACGCAATTGAAACCGTACTTACTGATTCGATCTCATCTGATTACTCTTTACCAGTAATCAATGAAGATGGTGAATTAGAAGGGGCGCTAGAGAGGGAGAAGGTCGCGGATATCTTCTCTGAAAAAGAGAAAGAAACAACGCCTTAGGGTTAATTGCTATTTAGGTATAGAAGGTAAAAATTAGGCTATAAAAAGGAAAAAGCCGAAGACAATGTCTTCGGCTTTTTAAAATCTGCTATTTACCAGCAACCTGTGCAGTTTGTTGGCTTTGTGGCATATGGTTCATCTGATCGACTACATCGTAAGTAATAACGTAAGTAACCAATAAGATTAAAGGAATAAATCTCAACCAAGATTTCATTGTGAGTGCTCCTACAATTTAACTGCGATAAAGGTAGCATCGCTGTGGTTTATTCAACAGCTCTAATAGCGCAATGTTATGTCTCACTTTACGTTGTATAGGGTCACATCATCATAATATTTTTGTATATGATTGATTATATTAAGACTTATGTTGCAGGGGCTTGGTAGACAATACCATTGCGCCCAAGCCCACGTTTGACATTGGTACACAGTTTGCCAAAGCGTCGGATATCATCAAAATTTGGTGTGTGTCCTCTATCGAGATAGCTTTCCCAATAGCTGAGCTCAGTGTCTACCAATTCCATCAGCTTTTTAGGGCAACCGACACAATTGGTGCCATCTCCACATACAAAGGTTTCTTCCTCGTATAGTGGGAATTGTTGTTTGGCTTGGGCAATGATATTACGCATTGCGGTCGTTCTATCAGGCTTCTTTGTCATAGGTGGCACAGGTTACACAATAATCAATAGCATGTCACTTTAGTCAGGGTAGCGCTGTTTAAATGAATGAAGATTGAGTATCAGGTTGCCAATAAACAATAAGGCTATCGATGCAATTAATATCTGAGTGGGAGGCAGTTGCAGCTTAGCAGTTAAAGCGGGGGTGACGCCTGCAACAAATGCAGAGATTGAGCCTACCAGTGAGCTAGCCGTACCAGCCTTTGTTGAAACAATGGAAAAGGCATACACAAAGGTATGAATATAGGTAATTGATGCACAAAAGAAGCAGATAGCGGGAAATAGGATGAACATCCAGATCTGTGCACCGATAGTAATATAAAAAATCGCAAGTACGATACCACTGCCAATCCCTGCAATATAGACTCGATAGAGCCACTGCTTGGTCCACAGTTTGCGGTTTAAAAGCCAGCGATAAAACATCTGCCCTGTAAACCAACATAGCCCCATGAATAGACTGACATGGCCATAGAAATCCGCACTTTTATTAAAGCCATCTTGAAAAATATAAGTAGCGAATACGTTAAACGATGCAATGATGGCATAGGTCATTCCTGCGCCTATACAAAGTTTAATAAACTGATCTTTGGTCAATACATATGAGTAAGCGTCGACTAAAGAGCTCATATTAAAGTGAATTTTATTGCGCACTGTTTCAGATAAAAACAGTGTAATCCAGATTGCGATAACGCCACTTAACCCTGCCAAGGCAAAGAAAACCGCCTGCCACCCAAACCATGTTTGCAGATATCCACCAATAAAAGGCGCGATGATAGGCCCCATAGCCCATACCAAACCCATACTGGCGAAGTGTTTACTTAGTTCGTCGCCTTCAAATACATCCGCTAAGATTGCTCTAGCAATAACCCCAAAAAATCCGGCACAGATCCCCTGTACAACACGCAATACAATCAGCTGGTTTAAGCTTGTGACATAGGCACACAAAAAAAGGCTAATGCTAAACAATAACGCACTGGTACAACACAGCCATTTGCGGCCAACGACATCGGAAATATATCCAGAAACAATCTGAGTCATAGCGTAAGCCATTAAATATGACGATACGATAAGGCTCCCAGAATGGGCATTTTCACCAAAATGACGGGTGATCGCTGGCAGTGAAGGAACCATAATATCCACTGCAAACCCTAAAACAAGGGTAAGTGAAAATACGCAGATAAAGCAGTTGGTTTGGGTTTTATTCATTATTATGCGTCGATTGTATAGTGACCATCAGTATAGGTGACAATAGAAACAGTGGAATACAACAAAACCGCCCATCAATGATGGGCGGTTTTAGGCTGGTATTATGCCAGTGATTTCGTTTGAGTCACGCGGTTGTCAAGGTATCCGCTCCAGCGGGTTAGACCAAGAGCGATGATTACCACAACGGCTCCCACCCAAGGGGTATCCATTAATCCCATCTCAGGATTGGCTACGATAGCACCGCCACCCCAAGAACCTAATGCAATACCGACGTTGAAAGCAGCGATATTCATACCAGAGGCTACGTTGACTGAATTAGGAACGTGTTTCTCAGCAAGGTTTACCACATAAACTTGAAGACCAGGAACATTACCAAAGGCAAAGGCACCCCAAACCAAGATTGTTAGTACAGCCGTGATAGGGTTGAACGCAGCCACGTTGAATACCAATAGCGTAGCGGCAAGGCCAATAAAGATAATAGTTAACGCATTAACCGGGCCTTTTTTATCGGCTAGTTTGCCACCCCAGATATTACCAACTGCAACTGACGCGCCATATACAAGCATGATGATACCAATTGCGCTGTCTGCAAAACCGGTAATTTGTTGCAAGATTGGAGCTAGGAAAGTAAAGGCGGTAAACGTACCACCATAACCTAGAGCAGTAATTGCAAACACAAGTAGTAGGCGCGGTTCAGCTAATACTTTAACTTGTTCACTTAGCTTGGCAACAGGAGGCTGTTTTAGGTTACTTGGTATTAAGAAGAAGCTGCCAATCAATGCGATAACGCCAAGGATAGCTACTATCAAGAACGTGGTCTGCCAACCAAAAGTTTGCCCAACGTAAGTTCCTAGAGGTACACCTGTCACTAAAGCTACGGTAAGTCCGGTGAACATGATTGCTATGGCACTGGCTTCTTTTTCCTTGGCTACCAAGCTGGTGGCGATGGTGGCACCAATACTAAAGAAAACGCCATGGGCAAGGCCAGTCAAAATGCGCGCAATAATTAGCGTTTCATAGCTTGGTGCTTGCCATGCTAATACATTGCCTAATACAAACAGGCCCATCACAGAAAGCAGTACAGTTTTACGTTTCCAGTGGCCGGTTAGAGCAGTAAGTACCGGAGCGCCTACGGCAACGCCAAGGGCATAGAGGCTAACCAGTAGCCCAGCTGAAGGCAGTGAAACATTTAAGTCTGCTGCCATGGTTGGGATCAATCCGACAATAACAAATTCGGTTGTTCCAATTGCAAATGCGCTTAAGGTAAGCGCGAACAGTGCTAAAGGCATAATTAAGTTCTCGTGTTGTTCGTTTCGTTGGGCGCATTATTCATGAAAACCAATTTGTTAAAAACAGCGGTTATAGCAAATTACTTTTGTAATAATTGAAATAATTGAAGCGAAGAACCCTTAAGCCATGTAAAAGGCATGAATTAATACAGGTGCATTGGTGAATTCAGATAGAGAACCTGGATTAATCGAACAAACCAGAGGCCACCTGTTGGAGTTATAATCGTTGGGACTAAGAATCAGTTACATGGAGTGTATTAAAAACAACCACTTATATTGATTGGAAAGTTAGGTTGCATCACGTTCTAACAATTTCATGACATGGCAATGACCATTAACCTTAGTTTGTGTGAGGTTAATCACGGTTATATTTTGCCGTGATTAATCAACCACATTTTTGTGGAGCATTAATTCTTTAACAACCTTCTTTTGCCATTTTTTGTTTTAGGAATCATCGATTGTGATTCCGCTATTGATTGCAGAAGGTTTGTAAAAACTCACTTTAGACAATATAAGCTAGGGAACAACCATGAGTTCAGATGGTAAATTTACGATCAGTCGGCGCGATGCGTTAAAAGGGGGGACTGCGCTGGGGGCTTTGGCACTTGCAGGCAACGCTTTATCATTGCCATTCTCAACTAAAGCAGTGGCAAAAGAGACACCAGCAAAACCAGATGAAAAAATTGTGTGGTCAGCATGTACTGTAAACTGTGGCTCTCGTTGTCCATTACGTATGCATGTAGTTGATGGTGAGATAACTTGGGTTGAAACCGATAATACCGGTGATGACAAATTTAATGACTACCATCAGGTTCGCGCATGTTTACGCGGTCGCTCAATGCGTCGCCGTGTCTATTCCCCTGATCGTCTAAAGTACCCACTAAAGCGTGTTGGTAAGCGTGGTGAAGGTAAATTTAAGCGTATCACTTGGGATGAAGCCTTTGATGCGATTGGCGATAACTTACAACGCATCATCAAAGAGCACGGCAATGAAGCTGTTTACCTAAACTATGGCACTGGTACCCTTGGCGGGACAGTGACCAAAAGCTGGGCGCCTGGCAAGACTCTAATTGCACGTATGATGAATCTATGTGGTGGTTATCTGAATCACTATGGAGATTACTCCGCTGCAAACATCGAATGGATGTCGAAATACTTTTATGGTCAATGGGTTGATAACAACTCTATTGATGATATTCAAAATGCTGATCTGTGTTTGATGTTTGGTAATAACCCCGCTGAAACACGCATGTCGGGTGGTGGCCAAGTTCATAGCTATGTTGATGGTAAAAACATCAATCATACCCGTACTATCTGTATTGACCCTCGTTATACTGATACTGCGGCAGGTCGTGAAGATCAGTGGGTGCCAATTAAACATGGTACCGATGCAGCATTAGTTGCCGCGCTTGCACACGTATTGATTACTGAAGATAAGGTTGACCAACCTTTCCTCGATAAGTACTGCGTCGGTTACGACAGCAAAACCCTACCAAGCAGCGCACCTAACAACGGCAGCTACAAGGATTATATCTTAGGCTCAGGACCTGATGGTGTAGCCAAAACTCCGCAATGGGCACAGCCAATTACAGGTATTCCTGCTGATGTGATAATCAAGCTTGCGCGTGAAATTGGTGATGCTAAACGCATCTACATCAACCAAGGTTGGGGTATACAGCGTTCCGCTAACGGTGAACAGGCGTGTAAGGCAATCATGATGCTGTCGCTGTTACGTGGTCAAGTTGGTCTGCAAGGCGGTGGTACTGGCGCCCGTGAAGGGAATCACAGTTACCCATTTGTTCGTTTCCCGACACTGAGCAACCCAATTAAGGCATCTATTCCGATGTTCTTATGGACTGATGCTATTGTGCGTGGCACGGAAATGACCGATCTAACCGATGGCATTCAGGGTGTGAACAAGCTTGATACTAACATCAAGTTTATTTGGAACTATGCAGGAAACTGTATTATTAACCAGCACTCCGATATCAACCGTACTCACGAAATCCTACAAGATGAAAAAGCGTGTGAGATGATTGTGGTGATTGATAACCACATGACGGCATCAGCTAAGTATGCAGATATCGTTCTACCAGATTGCACCATGTCTGAACAATCTGATTTCTGTATGGATGGTGCTGCGGCATCAATGCCGTACTTCATCTTTGCTAGCCAAGCAATTGAGCCTCGCTTTGAATGTAAACCAATCTACGACATCATGTCTGGCGTTGCCAAGCGAATGGGCGTTTTGGATGAGTTTACCGAAGGGCGTACCCAAGAGCAGTGGTTACAGCATCTGTATGCACTGACTCAGCAGAGCAACCAAGATCCAAACCTTCCTAGCTATAAAGATATGCGTGTCCAAGGCATCTATAAGAAGCAATTTGATCGTCCGCACGTAGCATTTGAAGAGTTCCGTCGCGATCCTGTGGCGAATCCACTAGCATCACCATCAGGTAAAATCGAGATCTACTCTGAGCGTCTTGCCCATATCGCTCAGACTTGGGAACTGGATGAAGATGAGCACGTTACTGCTCTGCCAGAGTACCACTCGACCTTTAATGGTTGGGATTCAGAGGAGCGTAAGGAGTTTCCTTTACAGTTAACAGGCTTCCACTACAAGGCTCGTGCGCACTCAACCTATGCCAACGTTGATGTTTTAAAAGCCGCTGCACCACAAGAGTTGTGGATCAACCCTATGGATGCGCAAAAGCGTGGCCTTGAAAATGGCGACCTTGCGAATGTGCGTAGTAAACATGGTGAGTTGAATGTGCGCGTAAAAGTGACGCCACGCATTATGCCAGGAATGACAGGTCTCGGAGAGGGGGCATGGTATTCACCGAATAAGAAAGGTGTCGACCAAGCGGGCTCAATTAATGTATTGACCACTCAGCGTCCAAGCCCACTTGCAAAATCCAATCCAAGCCACACTAACCTTGTGGAAGTGACTCTAATTAAGAAAATGGGGGCGAAATAATGACTCCTGAAAAACAGTACGGTTTTTTCATCGATTCAAGTAAATGTACTGGCTGTAAAACCTGCCAGATGTCATGCAAAGACAACAAAGATCTAGGTATTGATCGTAATTTCCGTCGCGTATACGAATATGTAGGTGGTAACTGGTCTGAGCAAGATGGCGCTTATCGTCAGAATGTATTTGCTTACTACTTATCAATCTCTTGCAACCATTGCAGCCAACCAGCTTGTACTAAAGTTTGCCCATCAGGTGCGATGCATAAACGTAAAGAAGATGGCCTTGTGGTTGTTGATGAGTCGGTTTGCATTGGCTGTAAATCTTGTCATTTGGCGTGCCCGTATGGTGCGCCGCAATACAGCGAAGAAAAAGGTCATATGACCAAGTGTGACGGCTGTTTTGAGCGTGTTGGTGAAGGCCTTAATCCTGTATGTGTGGATAGCTGTCCACTGCGTGCGATTGAGTTTGGCCCAATAGATGAATTGCGTGAGAAGTACGGCACCAATGCTGATGTAGCACCGCTTCCTTCTTCAGCATTAACCCATCCTAACCTTATTGTGAAGCTGAATCCAAATGGTAAGCCAACTAACGATCAGAGCGGCTTTCTACAAAACCCAAGGGAGGTTAAGTAATGATCTATGAATTACCTTTAGTTGGGTTTACGGTACTGGCGCAAACAGCAGTAGGTGCGCAGATTGTACTAAGTCTTCAGCAGCTAAATAATAACCAACCCGCAACTCGTAATCTGCATATTGCTCGCTTTCTAGTGCTTGCGGTTATGGCGATTGGATTTATGTGTTCGACGACTCACCTAGGCTCACCATTACGAGCGTTCAACGCATTTAATCGTGTAGGTCCGTCGGCTCTTTCCAATGAGATCTTAACGGGTTCAAGCTTTCTAGCTATTGCAGGCTTGGCGTGGTTGAGTGCGCTATTGAACATCGGTGGCAGAGTAGTTCAAAAAGGACTTAGTCTGCTTTCGATTGTGGTGGGTGTGGTATTTATGTTCGCTATGGCGAAGGTTTATCTTATCCCAACTGTACCAGCATGGTTTACCAGCAACACCGTGATCCAGTTTTGGTTTACAGTAGCGACCCTAGGTTTATTATTTGCAGCAACTCTTGTCCAAGTATTTGGTCTTGGACAAGAGTGTGTCCTAAAAACGCTAGCCGTAATAGGGATTGCGTTCTTATCGCTCCATCTTGCAAGTGAATCATTGCAAGTGATGCTGTTTGGTAACATCGATACTGCGATCCATCATGGAATGACTCAGATAGCCGTGCTATCTGGCTATGTTACTGTGCATGTCCTATTGATGGCGCTGGCGTTGCTATTGTGGTTAGTGTCAGCGTTTGTGATTGAGGGCAAGTCTTCTCGTTCACTGCTGATGTGTATTACCTTGGTGGTACTACTGGTGGCTGAACTTGCAGGGCGTAATGTGTTTTACGGTATGCACTTTACCGCTGGTTTATACTAACGGTTGACGGGTAATAATAGAGTGGGGTTATTTCCCACTCTATTTTTTGATATTTGCCGCTTTAAGGTAATGTATATATGAATCAATTAGATAACGGCGATCTTAGCGTATTGGCTAAGCTATTCGGTGCGTTGTTTTACTATCCGCCGAAGGACTACGCAGCGGCAAACTTGAGTGAATTGCTAAGCAGTGTAGATACCTCGCTTCCTCAGCTTAATGTAATGCTTGAGAGCTTTACCACGGCTAATGAACAAGAACTTCAGCTAGAACATGACCGTCTATTCTCAGGCATTGGTGAGATGCCAGCAGCACCGTGGGGCTCAGTCTATCTGGATAAGGAGCAAGTTGTTTTTGGTACATCGACCATCAATTATCGTGATTTTTTAACTCGTTGCGGATTTGAGTTGCAGTCACAGCAAAAAGAGCCAGAAGATCAGGTGGGCTTAATGCTGATGGTACTTGGCATGTTGATCGAGTCGCAGCAAGATGAACTAGCAACTGAGTTACTAGAGGTGCATCTAATGACTTGGTTTAACAACTTTAATCAACGCTTTAAAATTGAAGCAAAGATGAAGCCATATTTGCTGTTGTCAGATCTAAGTGACGTTTTGTTGCAAACACTTTGCCAGCAGTACCAGATCGTTAGTACGAACAAGTAGGTTTAGTTACGTGTCAGATCTTGAGCAGATAGATATGGGTAAGCGAAAAATGTTTACCTTTGGTGGTAGCCCAGTTCCACAACCACAAAAGACAGTACCGAAAGCTCCTAGGCCACCTTATGCGTTAGAAGAGTCGATGTTTGCACGTTTATGTGACGGTTGTGGAGATTGTGTCAGCGCTTGTCCAAGCCAAATTATTGAATTGGTCAATGGCGTTGCAACTTTAGATATCAGCTATTCTGCCTGTGACTTGTGTGGCAAGTGTCAATCTGCTTGCCACACCCTCGCTCTCGCCAATTCTTCACCTAGAACAGGATTGATTGCCACTATTTCTAACAGCTGTGACAACCTGTATGGCTATTGCGCTAATTGTGAAGAGAGTTGTGATTTTGGTGCATTGCAATGGCACGATGATCTTAAACCGAATATCAATGCCGATAAATGTATCGGTTGCGGGCAATGTGCGCAAAGTTGTTATACCAGTATGATAAGTTTTGCTTTGCGGTAATTGAGCACTATTATGAATTTGCTGAGCTACTGAGTTGTAGCAAATCCCACTTATTGCCGCACAAATCTTCAAATACTGCCACAATGCCATATTCTTCGGTGCGTGGCTGTTCATGGAAAATCACCCCATTTTCTAACATAGAATGATAGTCTCGCCAAAAATCATTGGTCTGTAAAAATAAGAAAACCCGTCCGCCGCTTTGATTGCCAACGGCTTGTTTCTGTTGGGCATTGCTTGCTTGAGCAAGCAACAGGTTGGTGCCATTTGAGTTGGGCGGGGAGACCTGAACCCAGCGTTTACCGCCACCTAAATCTGTATCTTCAACCAGTGAAAACGACAGCTTTTGAGTATAAAATGCGATGGCGTCATCGTAGTCTTCCACAACTAGCGCTATGTTGCCTATGCTTTGTTGGATTGAATGGGGCATTTATTAACCTCAGATTGATGAATTTCGGTTACTTTAATAACAAAGTAAGCTTAACTAGGTTTTTGAATAGTGACATCTATTTACTAAAGTAAAAAGGCGATGTAGTTTGATGGAATCTCTAGGTCAAGGAAAGCGCAATGAGCAATAAATTAAGACAGCAATGTGAGTTTGTTATCCCGGGTAACAAAGACCAAACGCCAGCAGAGCACTTTGCTGAGATGGCAAAGTGGTGTGAGCAAAATCAGGTAGCCTATGATGTGTATGGCGAAGGACAAGTCGTGCAAGACCTAGAGCAAAAGGTGGCCGACCTTTTAGATTATGAAGCCGGCTTGTTTGTGATGACTGGGACTATGACTCAGACCACTGCATTACAACTTGTTGCACGACAAAAGCGAAACCCTTTAGTCGCAATGCATTCCTCAAGCCATGTCTATCTGCGTGAACGTCAAGGCTATCAATTGCAGCAGCGTTTTAATGTATTACCCCTGGGCAATGCCTACCAGCCGTGGAAGGTTGAAGATTTACAGGCGTGGCCTGATGAAATCGCAGCCGCACTGTATGAGCTTCCAATGCGAGAAATCGGTGGCCAATTACCGAGTTGGGAAGAGCTCGATAAGATTAAACAATACTGCGCTGAGCAAGATATCCATCTTCACCTTGATGGTGCGCGCTTATGGGAAACCGCGGCGTATTATCAAAAAGAGTATTCTGAGATCTGCAACGGCTTTGGTAGCGCCTATGTCTCACTGTATAAGGGCGTTGGTGGCCTTGGTGGCGCAATCTTGTTAGGCTCGAAGCAATTCATCGACCTTGCTGCGATGTGGATGAAGCGTCAAGGCGGTGATATCTATCATCGAACCCCATATGTGGTATCTGCGGCAATGCAATTTGACCAAAGATTGGCAGTAATGCCTGCGCTCTTTGAGCGAACCAAACAGGTTTACGAGTTGTTAAAGGCGTTTCCAAAGCTGGCGGCAAATCCAAGCTCACCACAAGCTAATATGCTGCACTTGATCTTGCCATTCAATCAACAAAAGGCGTTTGAGGTGCAGAAGTATCTCGCCACCGAGAAGGGCATTTGGATAGGTAATCCTCAGGTTTCGTATCACCCGAATCAATCCCATATCGAATGGTATATAGGTGATAACCTACTTAATCTCGACGATGAACAACTTAAGCAAGTGTTTAGCGTTTTTGAATCTTACGCTTAAGGAACTTTCATGCCCAATGTTGCCGTATTTGTTGATGTGCAAAATGTTTATTACACCACTCGCGATGCCTTTGGTAAGCACTTTGATTACAATGCTTTCTGGCGCACAGTGTCACAGCAGGGTGATATAACTGTTGCCAACGCGTATGCGATTGCAAGTAGCAACCCTAAACAGCGTCAGTTTCATCATATCCTGCGAGGAATTGGGTTTTACGTAAAGCTAAAGCCCTTTACTCAACGCTCTGATGGCAGCGCAAAAGGGGATTGGGATGTAGGAATCACGATAGATATCATTGAAACAGCGATGCGTGATGATATCGACAAGGTAGTGCTGGTTTCCGGAGATGGCGACTTTGATGTATTAGCTTCACGGGTTATAGAAGGCTATGGCAAACAGTTTGAGGTCTTTTCAGTGAAGTCATTAACTGCCAATTCGTTGATTGAGGCGGCATCGAGTCACTATTCAATAGAAAGTAACCTACTGCTGTAATGAATAAGGGCGACTTAAGGTCGCCCTTATTGTTTAAACTGTTTAGTTTTGTTTAGTTTAGTTTTGTTTGAGCAACGGCGCTTATGGTTGCTGCTTAGTAGGTGCTAAAGCAATTTCTCGGATACACACATTCTGCGGCTGTGAGATAGCAAACTCTACTGCGCGAGCGACATCATCGGCGGCGAGTACGCCACCCATATCTTGCTTCCAATCGTCATATCCCTTCTTTATCTCATCTGAGGTTGTATGTGATAACAGCTCAGTTTCAACCGCACCCGGTGCGATAGTTGTAACGCGCACATTGTGCTCTGCTACTTCTTCTCGCACATTTTCAGAGATGGCGTGCACCGCAAATTTGGTGCCGCAATACGCAGCGTGATTAGGAAAGGTTTTCTTGCCTGCAATTGAGCTGATGTTAACGATAGTACCACTATTGTTTTGCTTCATTGGCGCAAGAACGGCGTGCATGCCGTTTAGAAGGCCGAGCACGTTCACGTCAAACATACGCTTCCATTGTTGCGGATCTTGGGTGTCTATCTGACCTAGCAACATATTACCTGCATTGTTAATCAATACTTCAGCACGACCATACTGTGCCTGCGCGTCTTGAATTGCAGATTCAAATGAGCTGATATCAGTGACATCGACCTTAGCGCACACAGTGTTGGGTAGGTTCATTTGTTCAAGACGCTCCACGCGACGCGCCAATAAAAGCAGTGGGTGGCCTTGCTGGCTTAAACGAAGTGCAATGGCTTTACCTATGCCTGAACTTGCGCCTGTGATAACTACGAGCTTTTTCATTTGATATTCTCCGCATGTGGGTAGGGGCTTGTTTCAATGGCTGCATTCTAGACTGGCGTGCTTTGTTGATATATATCCCTTTACTCAAATAACTGTTGCTATACTGCAACAATGTAGCGAGCTAGGAGCAAGCAAATGTTAGACAAGGTGAACCTGAGTGATGTGCGCTCTTTTGTATTGGTAGCTGAACTAGAAAGCTTCACCCGCTGCGCGGATGCGTTAGGCGTGTCTCGCTCACATGTCTCTCGGCAAATCACTCGATTGGAAAGAGACCTCGGCGTAACCCTATTAGTCAGAACCACACGTAGCCTAAAGCTGACCCCTGAGGGCAGAGGCCTGTATCAGCGTTGTCATGGAGCATTGGGGAATATCAATCAAGCGTTAATGATATCAATAGAAGATACTCAGCAATTGCGCGGCCATCTGGCGATAAATTGCGTAGGTGGGGTACTCGGTGAAGATATTTTAGTGCCAATTGTGAACCAATTTATGAAGCAGCACCCGCAGGTATCCATCAATCTTGATTTTAGTAGTAATCGGGTTGATTTGATCAGTGATGAGTTCGATATCGCGTTTAGAATGGGGGAGCTAGAAGATGCTGGGTTTATTGCACGAAAGCTATTTGATGTCGAGATGCTGACTTTAGCCAGCCCAGAATATTTGCAGCAATACTCACAACCAACGCACCCTCGACAGCTTGACGCGCATCGCTGTCTGATTGGCTCGGTGAATCGCTGGAGCTTTGTTGAAAATCACACTGGCGAGCGCATTGAAACCGTGGTGAATGGCTATTTACAGTGTAAAAATGGCAGGGCGCTAATTAATGGGGCGTTACAGGGTAATGGAATTGTGCGGGTACCTAAACTGTATTGCGAGCAAGCCATAACTAAGGGGCGATTGATTAATGTATTTCAAGATTGGCATATCCCGAGTGTCAGCTTTTCTATGATTTACCACAAAGATAGATTTCGACCCGCACGCTTAACTAGCTTGATTGAGTTTATCTACCGTGAGTTTGAATCACGCTCATTATCTAAGTAATGCTCTTCGCACGGGGCTTTTCATAACCAGATAACTAAATAGCAAGGAAGCTATGATTGTTCCAAGCCAAACCAACAGATCTTTTTTCCACATATCTAACCCTAAAAACCCTGCCAAATTAGATAGATAAATGACAAATAAAAGGTGGGATACGTAGATCCCTAGCGTCAGGTTAGCGATAGGTTGAAGGTATTTATTAGCTCCCAAGTTTGGGTTAGCGAGTAACAACATGAAAAAGCCTAAAGCCCAAATGGGTGTGCCAAATAGATAGTCATGGATACGGAAATCTACGCTCCAATGGAGAAGGTAGTAAGCTTCAATAAAATGAATGGTCAT